>NZ_CP068046.1:1278181-1597727 GCF_016698665.1 Devosia rhizoryzae | reverse complement strand
GGCGCGCGTAAAACCCGCCCTTGGCTCCATGCCCGTGGATCACGTCCACATCGAGCCGCTGTGCCAAAGCGCTGACTGCAAACGGGGTGGTGAGATCGCCTTTGCCGAACAATCGCGGCATGGGGAAGCGGTGGATGCCTAAAGCCGCGTGCGGGCTCAAAGCCTGGAGCAGCCCTTCCGTTTGGCTATCGTTGCTGAGCGTATCGGCCACGATGCCGACGCTGTGCCCGCGCGCAGCAAGCTCGCGCGTCAGATCGCCAACGTGGCGGAAGAGGCCGCCCACGGGCGCGCGCAAAACCTGGAGAATGCGCAGGGGACGACTGTCCACTGCCTAGAACCAGCGTTCGGAAACGACCACCGTGTCGCCCGGATAGATCGGGAAATCAAGATCCACCGCGCCCTTGACCATCTGGTTGCCCTGGCGGCGATAGACCACTGCTTGGTTGCGGTCAGCCGTATCGGTATAGCCGCCGGCGGTGCTGATCGCTGCACGCACCGTCATGCCGTAAACATAGGTGAACTGGCCGGCATTGCGGATTTCGCCCTGGATGAAGAATGGGCGGTATTGGTCGATTTCGACGGCCACGTCGGGATCGCGCAGATAGCCGTTTGCCAAAGCCGCCGACAACCGGGCCGAAGCCTGTTCTGTGGTGCCGCCGCGCACGGCGACTGGACCGACCAGAGGGAAGGCAATCGCGCCATTGTCGTCGATCTTGTAGCTCTTGCTGAGCTCCGCATCGCCATAAACGGTGACCCGCACCACGTCGCCCGTATCGAGCTGATAGGGTCCCTTGGTCTCCACCAGATAGGTGGCCGGCCGCGTCGTGGCACAGCCAGTCAGCGCCAGGGAGAAGGAAAGAGCAATTAGAGGTAGCCAGCGCATGGAAATCCCGCCGTCGAGTTGACGCTACTCTCGTCTGGCGTGGTTAAAATTTCCCTTATAGCGCGTAAGTTGCGATGCAGTTTGCACGGCGATTAACCGAATGTTGACCACGGATAGGCTTATCTCGGTGCGAATTCGAGGATCGTCCATGTCTTACGACCAGCACGCACCAGATGACGCGCGTATCGATATTGCTGCCATTCTTTCAGCAATTGTCCGGCGGCTGCCACGCATAATCCTGGTCACGCTGGGGTTGCTGGCCCTGACCTTCGTCTTCCTGATGTTCCAGCCGCGGCTCTACGAATCGTCGGCCTCGATCCTCGTTGAACCGCGGACTGCCACCGAGCAGACCAATACGGTTGTTACCGGCAACGCCATCGGTGTCGTCTCGAGCCAGATCGGGTTGATCAAGTCGCGCGATACACTGATCTCCGTGATCGACGCGCTCGACCTGCGTTCCGTGTCCGAATTCAACGGCAGCCAGTCCGGCTTTTCGCCGCTGGGCATGATCATGCAGTTGGCCGGCCGCGGCGCTGCCACGCCCAACAGCATCGATGAAACCGTGATCCGCACGCTCGACGATCGCCTGTCAGTCTCGCAACAGGGCGATTCGGGCATCATCTCGGTGTCTGTCCTTTCCGAAGATCCGGACCTCGCCGCGCGGATCGCCAATGCCATCGCCAACACTCACGTCTCCCGCCGTGCCGGCCTCTCCATTTCCGACACTGCCGAGACCTCCGGCTGGTTGCGTGGCGAGATCGAGCGCCTGCGCGGCTCCGTGGTGGAGGCCGAAAGCGCCGTCGCCGAATTCCGCGTGAACAACGACCTGCTTCCCAACCAGGGCAATACCAGCCTTCTCGATCAGCAGCTTTCCACCATCTCGGCAAACATCACCGCCGCCCAGGAGCGCCGCAGCACGGCCGAGGCGCGCGCCGCGCTGATCCGCGGCATGATCGATCGCGGCCAGCCGCTTGAGGGTCTTGCCGACGTTCAGAGCTCAGCCATCATCCAGCAACTGAGCCAGGAAAAGGCGCGGGTGCAGGGCGAACTGGCACAGCGCTCGGCGACCTTGCTCTCGAGCCACCCCACCATGCGTTCGCTCAACGCCCAGGTGAACCAGCTCAACGAGCAGATCCGCATCGAAGGTCAGCGCGTTGCCGCCTCGCTCGATGCCGAAGCCCAGATCCAGTCCGACCTCGAAACGTCTTTGCGCGCCGAACTCGCCCGCAGCAAATCCAGCGCTTCGACCGCTACCCGCGATACGGTGACCCTCGATAGCCTCGAGCGTGAAGCCAAGGCGCAGCGCGACCTGCTGGAGGCCTATCTCCTGCGCTACAACGAAGCTTCCTCGCGCGTCGAGGCCAATTCGGCTCTCCCCGACGTCCGCGTCGTCTCCGTCGCCGCCCCTTCGGTGACGCCCGCGTCGCCAAAGACGTCCTTAGTCATGATCGGCGTCGGCCTTGTTTCCGTCGCCTTGCAGATTGGCATTATTGCCTTCTCCGAACTCATGTCCGGCCGCGCCCTGGCGCCGGTGCGCGCCCGCCCGCAGGATGAGCTCGAAGCCGTGCCCTTCGACGAAGCAGAGCTCGAGCCCGAGCAGCGTTGGGAAGAACCCGAGGTCGTCGCCGAAACCGAGCCGGTCATTGTCCCAATCGTCGAACCGGTCGTCGCCGAGCCCGTGCTGGCCGAGCCCGTTCTGGTCGAGCCAGAAGTGGTCGAGCCGATCGCGCCGGCCGCCGAAGCCATGGCTCCTCAGCCTGATACGGCGCGCCAGTTCATCCAGATGGTCATGGCCGACAACAAGGCCGATGACGTGGTCGAGCCAGACCTGCCGCTGCCGCCCATGGTCACGCCCCGTGCCATGCCGCAGCGCCGCCGGGTGCCGGGGGTTGTCCGCTACTCCGATCTCTCCTCCGATCTGGTTCTCGGCCGCACCCATTTGCTGCTTCTGGCCGATCACACCGATGACCAGCCCAGCCAGCTAATGGCCGAAGAACTGGTCGGTGCAGCGCTGGGGCAGGGGCTCAGCGTTGCCCTGATCGATGCCGGCACTGGCCGCCGCACCGAAGCGCCTGGCCTAACCGATCTTTCCGCCGGCTCTGCCAGCTTTGGCGACGTGGTGCAGAAATCTGCCGACAACAGCTTTGCCGAAGTCACCTGGGGCCAGGGCCGCGCCGTGGATGCGCGCTCCAGCAAACCGCTGACGCTGGTAGAAGCCTTGGGCGATATCTACGAAGTCGTCGTCGTCCTGACCGGCAAGGTGGGTGGCACTTCAACGCTGCCCTACTTCGCCGAACTTGGCGGCCGCATCGTTCTCGTCACCGGCGCCGAAACCAGCGTCGAGGAAGCCGAAGCGGTCCGCCGCTCGCTCCAGGACGCCGGCCTGCCGCAGATCGAGATCGCCGCGCTCGCCGAGGCGGTTGCCGCCTGATGTCGCTGAAATACGCCGCCATTCGCGCCAGCTTCGAGGCGCTGTGGCTGGCGCGCCTGCCATCGCTGATCCGCCTCCTCTCTAAGTCGCGCGGCGTCATCTTCACCCTGCACCGTGTGCTGCCGGAGCCTCCGGCAGACTTCTCGCCCAATGCCATCCTCCAGGTCCGCCCCGACTTCCTGAACTATGTCATTGAGCGGGTCCGGGCGCTCGGAATAGACGTCGTCGACCTCGACGAAGCCCTCCGCCGTCTCGCCGAGCCGCGGCGCGGCCGCTCCTTCATCGTCCTCACCTTCGACGATGCCTACCGCGACAATCTCCAATACGCCCTGCCAATCCTGCGCCAGCACGAGGCGCCGTTCACGCTTTATGTGCCCACCGCTTTCGTGGACGGAACCGGGCAGCTTTGGTGGCAGGCCATCGAAGACATCATCGCGCGCCAGGAAGCGGTGGCTTTTACGGAAAACGGCGACACCGAATATGTCGACACCAGCACCACGGCGCTCAAGAAAGACGCCTTCAATCGTCTCTATTGGCAGCTCCGCAAGCTCCCCGAACCGCAGCGGCTGGAGCTTTTGGAAACCTTCTGCGCCGCCTATGGCTATGACCTAGGCAAACAGTGCCGCGAACTGATCATGGACTGGCAGGAACTGCGACTTTTTGCCGGCGATCCGCTCTGCACCATCGGCGCCCACACCGTGCATCACTATGAGCTTGCAAAGCTGCCGGCCGATCAGGCGCGCAACGAAATGGCGCAATCGGTCTCCGTAATCGAGGCGCAGTTCGGCATCCGCCCGGCGCACTTTTCCTATCCGCTGGGTGGACCGCTCTCCTGCGGCCCGCGAGAATTCGAGCTGGCCCGCGACCTCGGCTTCCGCACCGCCGTAACCACCCGGCCGGGTGGGCTTTATCCACTTCACCTCGAAACGCCCACGGCCTTGCCGCGAGTGTCGCTCAATGGCTATTTCCAGCAACGCCGCTATGTCGATGTCTTCGCCAGCGGCGGCCTCTTCACCCAGCTCGGCCGGGTGATGGGCTAAACGTCCGGCTTCGACATCCAGCCGATGGTCCACATGGCCGGTAGCAGCCAGCCCATGCCCGCGACGATGAAGAAGGCGATCAGCACCAAGCCCGGCAGGCCTTCAGGCAGCAGCAGGTAAATTGCCGTCGCACCGAAACACCAGGCGATGATCGAAGCGACCAGCACCGGGATCCCGATCAACTTGCGGTTACGCTGTTTCATCTGCGGCATCTGAACTGTTGCGGGCCCATGCTTGCGGGATTACCACTCCGCCAGTTTTGCCGATACCGGAAACCGCGCCGTGACCACGATCCAAGATGCCGCACCAGGCCAAATCAGCTTTGCCAGCGACCGCCTACGGCCCGTGCGCATCTGGCTCTACGGCCTTGCGGCCTTTGTGCTGCTGATTGTGGTCGTCGGGGGCATCACCCGCCTTACTGAGTCCGGTCTCTCCATCACCTCGTGGAAGCCGCTTTCCGGCGTCATCCCGCCGCTCAATCAGGCGCAATGGGATGCCGAGTTCGAGGCTTATAAGCAGATCCCCCAGTATTCGGTGCTCAACTCCTGGATGAGCCTCGACGACTTCAAATACATCTTCTTCTGGGAGTGGTTTCACCGCCTCTTGGCGCGCGCGCTCGGCCTCGTCTTCCTCGTGCCCTTCGTCATCTTCCTATTCCAGAAGCGCTTGAGCCGCGACCTGGCGCTGCCGCTCTTCGGCCTCTTCGTGCTCGGCGGTTTTCAGGGCGCGCTTGGCTGGTGGATGGTGTCGTCCGGCCTCACCGAACTCACCTCTGTCTCGCAATATCGCCTTGCCGCTCACCTGACGGCCGCGTCGCTTCTCTTCATTGCGCTCATCTATGTTGCCCGTTCGCTGACCCCCGGCCGCGTCCTTGGTCACGTCACGCGCTTCCACATGATCACCGCCGCTGTGCTCGTGGCGGCAGTCATCTTCCAGATCGGGGCAGGGGCCTTCGTTGCCGGTCTCGACGCCGGCATGGGCTACAATACCTGGCCGCTGATGGATGGCGCGATCATTCCCAATGGCCTCCTGGTCATGGACCCCGCCTGGCGAAACTTCTTTGAAAACGCGCTGACCGTGCAGTTCATCCACCGCATGATCGCCTACGCCATCGTGGCCTACATTGCCTGGTTGCTCTGGACCCGCAATCGCGATGGCGGCTTCGGCGGTGTGCATGGCTGGCTGCCCCGCCTCGGCCTCGTCGTCCTTCTTCAGGTCGCCCTCGGCATTGCCACGCTTCTCACCAGCGTCCCGATCAGCCTCGCCGTCGGCCACCAGGCCCTGGCCTTCATGCTCGCCGGCCTCGCCATCGCCTACCTCGCCGACCTCCGGCGCGTCGCTTAGATCCCGCACTTCTCATTCCTCTCCCGCCTGCGGGAGAGGGGGACCGCCAAAGGCGGTGGAGAGGGGAGCCCCTCGCTCAAATCAATGTTCACACCACAAGAAACATACGGTATAATAATACCGCATTCATAAGTCACTGTAATCTTTACGCTTTTTCACCCTCTTGACGCTACGGTGAATCTCCCCTACACCCCGCCTCGAACTGGCCGGTTCCTCGTGAGCCGGCCGCTTGATTTCATAGGATTTTCGACATGAGCACGTACTCGGCAAAACCGAGCGAGATCGAAAAGCAGTGGATGATCATCGACGCCGAAGGGCTTGTCGTCGGTCGCCTTGCTTCGATCATTGCCTCGCGCCTGCGCGGCAAGCATAAGCCGACCTTCACCCCCCACATGGACATGGGTGACAACATCATCGTCATCAATGCCGACAAGGTGAAGCTGACCGGCCGCAAGCTGGACCAGCACCGCTTCTACTGGCACACCGGTTACCCCGGCGGCATCAAGGACCGCACCGCGCGCGAGCTGCTGGAAGGCCGCTTCCCGAACCGCGTCCTCGAAAACGCCGTTCGCCGCATGATGCCGGGCGGCCCGCTGACCCGTGCCCAGCTCAAGAACCTGCGTGTCTACGCCGGCGCCGAGCATCCCCATGTCGCACAGAACCCGACCAAGCTCGACGTTGCTGCGATGAACACCAAGAACGTCCGGGTGAAGTAATATGGCTGAAACCATCAATTCTCTCGAAGACCTCGGCACCTCGGCAGCAGCTCCCGCCGCCAACACCGCACCGGTCCATGTCCAGAAGCTCGACAGCCTCGGCCGCGCCTATGCCACCGGCAAGCGCAAGAACGCCGTCGCTCGCGTCTGGATCAAGCCCGGCAAGGGCAAGGTCACCGTCAACGGCCGCGAATTCGCCAAGTACTTCGCCCGTCCGGTTCTCCAACTGATCGTGCAGCAGCCGATCGTCGCCACCGAACGCACCGAGCAGTATGACGTCAACGTCACCGTTGCCGGCGGCGGTCTCTCCGGCCAGGCCGGTGCCGTTCGTCACGGCATTTCCAAGGCGCTCAACTTCTTCGAGCCTGCCCTGCGTCCGACCCTCAAGAAGGGTGGCTTCCTGACCCGCGACTCGCGCGTCGTCGAACGCAAGAAGTACGGCAAGGCCAAGGCCCGCCGCTCCTTCCAGTTCTCCAAGCGCTAAGCTTCGAATTTTTGCGATTTCAAAGGGCCGGGAAACCGGCCCTTTTCTTTTCTTTCCTTCTCCCCTTTCGGGAGAAGGTGCCCGAAGGGCGGATGAGGGGTCACCTTCGACTCTCAGTCTATGTCTGCGCCCAGATCTACCTTCCCCCTCAGAAGGGAAGGCAAGCGAAGCTTAGCCGAAGGCTTAGCGCAGCTCGGAAGGGGGCGCCTTCTGCTGTCCAACTAGACCAGCCAAATATGCCTCCAACCCCACCTCACCACGCCAGACATCCTCGGGGAACTCCCCGTCCACCGTTGCCTCCGTCATCCGCGCAAAGCTGTGTGCAGACTCCGGCGAAAATCCCACCTGCCGGAAACTATCCTCCCAGCCATCCCGCGGCGTCGTCTGCACTTTGACCTCGCGCCCAAGCCATCGCCCCAGCACCTCTGCCACCTGCCCAAAGCGATAGCGCTCCGGCCCTTCCACATTGCGCAAGCCGACATCCTCGACGCCGCTCGTCAGCCGTTCCGCCGCCGCGCGTCCAAGATCCCTCGGCGCTACCATCGGTAATACAAAGTCCTCGGGGAAAGCTGTCGGCAACACGCCCTGACGCGCCGGCTCGATCAGCATATCGAGATTGGAAAAGTAGTAGGAGCCCCGATTGATCGCCACCGGAATGCCGCTTGCTAGAACGCGTCGCTCGAGCTCGAACAGCGTCGAGAGATCGCCAATGGCGTGGCCAGCCTGCGCCCCATAGGTCGAGGCCAGCACCACCTTTTTGAGCCCAGAATCCTCAAGCGCCAGCGCGATGCTCCGCCCGGTTTCGAGCTCGGCTTCCTCCGCATCGCCGCGCGGATCGCCCGGAGGGTTGAGCAGGAACGCCCGCTTGCCGCGCCCGAATGCTTTGCGCAAGTCGCGGTCGTTCCGGAGGTCGACCACCACAGGCTCGATACCCTCGGCACGGATCGCTTCGGCCCTTTGGTGACTATGGACGACTGCCAGCACGGCCTCGCCTTTGTCCCGCAAAGCTTTGACAACCTCGGACCCAACCCCTCCCGAGGCACCAAGCACGATGATCATGCTTCTGCTCTTTCCAAATTCGGCTTCTCACCTATATCTGCGCAAGCCCCGGATCGGTTCCATGCCCAGCCTCGTCACCCGCTTCCATCTGCTGATCTTCGGCGTGACTATCGCCATGGTCGGCGTCATCGTCGCCCATGTGCCCGCAAGCTTTGCCTTCCCAGCCCACTGGCGGGGCTCGACGGCTGACATCCTGTGGCCGCGCGATCGGGCTATCGCTGCGGCTCCACTGCTCCAAATCGCTATGATGGCCGCGTTCTTCCTGCTCGGTCGTGCCCTGACGAAAAATCACTTTGCGAAGACCCAGCACATCCTCGATCCAGTTTTGACGGTCACGCTAGCCACGGCTGCCGCCTGCCAGTTGTCGCTCGTGTTTCTGGCAATCGGCTCCGATCTCGATTTTTTCCGCCTGACAGCCTTCGGCCTTGCCGCAATACTTGCCATCTTTGCGGTTGTCATCTTCGAGGCAGAGCGCCATTCCTATGCCGGTCTGCGCATGCCCTGGCGCATCGGTTCGGACCGCGCCTGGGTCTTGGTGCACCGGCTCACCGGGATCATCAGCGGCGCCGCGGCAGTCACGCTCGCCTGGCTGGCCTGGGCCGATCCCGGGCCAGCGGTGCTGGTCGCCTCGATGACGGCGAGTCTGCTTGCCATCCCTGTAGTCGCTGCCCTGACAAGCCTGCTATCCAGGCGCCTCTAAGATGCTTTTTCTCTTATCGGCACGCTGAACGTAGAAAATTCTTCTAGCCGACCAGCAAAGGCAATGCCATTCGCTGCAAGAAAGCCAGCGGAAGCGTAGGTTGTGGTCAAACGTGTGGCTGACTGCACAACGTTTGAGCAGTCGTCACGCGCACCCGAAAGGCTCCTTCCCAATGCCCACCACAATCTCGGCCGCCGCGGCTCCGCGTGCGCCGAAACCGTTCTACCTCAACTTCGGTGTCCAGGTCCTGGCGGCCATGGTCATCGGCCTTGTCCTCGGCTTTATCGCCCGCAACATGGGTCCAGACGCCGCCGGCAATGCAAATTGGCTGACCCAGACTCTCGCAACCGTCGGCTCGTCCTTCGTGTCGCTGCTGCGCGCTCTTGTGCCGGTGCTGGTGTTCACCGCCATCGTCGCCTCGATCGCCAACCTTCGCGAACTCAACAATGCAGCCAAGCTGGTCTGGCAGACCCTACTCTGGTTTGCCATTACCGCGCTAATCGCCGTCGTCATCGGTATCGCGCTCGGCCTCATCATCCAGCCTGGCCTCAACACCGAAGTCGCTGCCGAAGCCGCACGCGCTCCTTCATCCACGGGGTCCTGGCTCGACTTCCTCAAGGGCCTGATCCCCTCCAACTTCATCGGCCTCCAAGCCTCCACCCGCGTCACCGACGGTTCGGCGACCACCAGCCTCAACTTCAACGTCCTGCAGATCCTGATCGTCTCGATCGTCATTGGCATCGCAGCGCTCAAGGTGGGTCCGGCGGCGGACGTCTTCCTCGCCTTCAACCGCTCCTTCCTCAAGGTCATCCACAAGGTCCTGTGGTGGGTCATCCGCCTCACGCCGATCGGCACCATCGGCTTGCTTGGCAATGCCGTGGCCGTTTACGGCTGGGACGCGCTGGCTCAGCTCGGCTGGTACGCCGCGGCCATCTATATCGGCCTCGCCCTTGTGCTCTTCGTCGTCTACCCGGTACTGCTGCAGATCAACGGCCTCAATCCGATCCGCTATTTCCAGAGCGCCTGGCCCGCCATCCAGCTCGCCTTCGTGTCGCGTTCCTCCATCGGCACTCTGCCGGTGACCGAACGCATCACTGAGAAGAATCTGGGCGTGCCGCGCGAATACACGTCCTTTGCCGTGCCGCTCGGCGCCACGACCAAGATGGACGGTTGCGCTTCGATCTATCCGGCGATCTCGGCCATCTTCGTCGCCCAGTTCTTCGGCATCAGCCTCGGCATCGAGCACTACCTGCTGATCGTCTTCGTTTCGGTCATCGGCTCGGCAGCGACTGCCGGCCTTACCGGCGCGACCGTCATGCTGACCCTGACGCTCTCGACCCTCGGTCTGCCGCTTGAAGGCGTCGGCCTGCTCCTGGCCATCGACCCGATCCTCGACATGGGCCGCACCGCGGTCAACGTCGCTGGCCAGGCGCTGGTCCCCACCATCGTCGCCAAGCGCCAGGGCATGCTCAACCAGGCGGTCTACGACAACGGCAAGACCATCGAAGACCTCGACGCCGAAGCCGTGCCTGCTGAGTAACGGTTGGTATTAAGGCGAAGTGCTCCTCCCCCGACTACCCGGGGGAGGCCGGGTGGGGGTCTTACCTCCACCCCACCATCAGCTTCTCGAGCCCATGGAAGTGATAAACATTTCCATAGCGCGGCGGCTCAACAATCCTGAGCTTCGGCAAGCGTTCGAACAACACGCCCATCGCTTCCTGCAACTCGATTCGTGCTAGCGGCGCGCCGATGCAGAAGTGAATGCCAGCACCGAAGCTGACATTGGCGCCATCGGTCCGGAACGGATCGAACCGGTCGGCATGAGCAAAGCGGGCAGGGTCCCGGTTCGCGGCGCCGAGCATCAAGCCAACGACGTCGCCCTTGCGCAGCGGAATGCCCTCTATTTCGGTGTCTGCCAGCACGTACCGGGTGAAGAGATGGAGCGGCGCGTCGAAGCGCAGGCACTCTTCAACGGTCTTTTCCGCCTGCTCTGGCGTTACAAAGAGCGATGCAGGATCGAGCCCGCTTTCTAAGATCGATTTCACACCATTGCCCGTCGTGTGCACCGTGGCTTCGTGCCCAGCATTGAGCAGGAGGATTGCAGTCGACATCACCTCGTCATCGCTGAGCACATCGCCTTCGCGGTCGCTGGTGAGCATGTGACTGAGGAGATCTTCCCGCGGTGCCCTGCGGCGCTCGGCGATCGCCTCGCGCAGATAGACCATGAAGTCGGCCGCCGCCAGGTTGGCGTCGAGCTCGGTCTCATGCGTCACGCCATACATGTACATGGTGACCATGCGGTTCGACCACTGCAGCAAAAGCGGCGCGGCTTCCGCAGGAAGGCCAATCATTTCGGCAATGACGATAGCCGGGATCGGCGCCGCAAAAGCCTTGATCAGGTCAACCTGATCGTACCCCTCGAACGCATCGATCGTGTCATGCGCCAGCTGCCGGATCCGCGGTCGCAACTGCTCGACCTGCCGCGAAACGAAGGCGCGATTTACCAGCGTCCGCAGTCGAGTATGCGCTGGCGGTTCTAGGTTCAGCAGCGAATATTGTTCGGTGAGATCGAAGTCAGCCGTGTGCGGCTTAGGCGGCGGCAACCCGATCTCCTCGCGCGTCGCTACGTGGAGGATTTCACGACCCAGGCGCTTGTCGCGAAGAAGGGCGCTGACCGAACGGAAATCCGAAAAGCACCAATGCCCATACTCCTCCCAAAAGAATGCCGGGTGGGAAGCGTGCTGCTGCCTATAGAAGGCATAAGGATTCTGGAAGAAAACCGGGTGCTGCGGTTTCGCAGAAGCGCGGAGATGGGCCGGGACATCGGTGATCGGCTTGACTTGGATAATGGCGGCCATGGTCTTGGAACTGGTTGCGACAGCTCGACCTTAAGGCCCGGCCACGCCAATGCAATCACCATCGACGCCGCACCGCTCCACTGGCAACATCATTGGATCGCCCTATTTAACGTGATACATAAATGAAGATCATTTGGGACGAGCCGAAACGACGCGCGAACTTGCTCAAGCACGGCTTGGACTTCGCGGACTTAACGCTCGAGTTTTTCGAGGATGCGTATTTCGAAGATACCAAGTTGGGTCGTCGCTTGGCGGTTGGGTGGCTGAATGGACGTGGCACAACCGTAGTCCATGTGCAGTATGGCTTGGAAGCAATCTCGGTCATCTCAATGCGCCCTGCGAGTGAGAAGGAGAGAGAAGCATTATGAACAAGGAATTTCGCGAAGGTCTTGGCTTCACCAAAGAGGATTGGGACGCGGTGGACTCCCCAGAACTTACGGATGAACAACTGGCTGGGCTGAAGCCACTTTCCGAGTTCGATCTTGAACTCTACGCGCGCATCCGCCGCGCCCGTGGCCGTCCCGCCGTCGCTGCCCCAAAGCAGCAAATATCTCTTCGGCTCGACCCGGACGTTATCGAAAAGTTCAAAGCCACAGGAAAGGGTTGGCAAGCGCGCATCAATGATGTTCTGAAGGCGGCAAAACTCGACTGAGGATTTTCCCGTGAGCGACATCACCGTTACCCAAGCCATCGACGCGATCTATGCCTCGATCCAGAATGGCAACGAAGACCTTGACCTGCACATCGCAGCCCTTAAGGGTGCCATGGGCAAGGAGGGCGCCAAGGAAGCGACCTTCGAGACCGCCAAGCTCGCACAAGGCAATCGGCAGGGCCGCAAGCTGATGCAATCCTACTTCAAGAAGAAGGGCGTCACCGTCGCCTTTGTCTGACGCTTGGCGCAACAAGACGCAGGTGCACTATTGAAGCGCGCCCCATTGCCGCCTATCTGTGCTTTTACCGCCCGTTAAGGCGGCGTCGCTGCAATCGGCCAGTCGCGCTGATTCGATTTTCCCGGCATGTCATCCTGCTCATCCGAGTGCGCGTTCGGGGCAGGGGCGTGCCAAACAACCAAGCCGCTCCGGTCCGCGACCTGGAGCATGGCCAAGGGGCATACTATGCGGGATCCGCACGATCTTTACATGAACACGCTCGTTCCCATGGTGGTCGAGCAGTCGAACCGTGGCGAACGCGCCTTCGACATCTACTCGCGCCTGCTGCGCGAGCGCATCATCTTCGTGACCGGCGTGGTCGAGGACAATATGGCCTCGCTCATCGTCGCACAGCTTCTGTTCCTCGAATCGGAAAATCCGAAAAAGGAAATTGCGCTTTACATCAACTCGCCCGGTGGCGTCGTGACGGCAGGTCTTTCCATCTACGACACCATGCAGTTCATCCGCCCGGCCGTGGCAACCATGGTCATGGGCCAAGCCGCGTCTATGGGTTCTCTGCTGCTTGCCGCTGGTGAAGCCGGCATGCGCACCTCGCTGCCGAACTCGCGCGTCATGGTCCACCAGCCCTCCGGCGGCTTCCAGGGGCAGGTCACCGACATCCTGATTCATGCCAAGGAAGTCGAGGGTTTGAAGCGCCGTCTTAATCAGATTTATGAAAAGCACACCGGCCGCACCTACGAGGAAATCGAGAACGCTCTCGAGCGCGATCGCTTCCTTTCGCCGGAAGAAGCCAAGGCCTTTGGCCTCATCGATACCGTGCTCGAAAAGCGCATCGTGCCCGAGGCGACGGTCTGACTTTCGACCCGTTAAGCACTTTGCCCTTGCGCCGTGGACTGTGATCCGGGTGCAATTGCACGCAGCCGGAACGATCTTTAAGGTCGTTTCGGCTTAGACTTTCTTTATGCCTTGGGCGTTAGCGTCGTTGCTAATGTCTAGATTTGGGGGTGCTCAACCCCCGGGAGTGACTGGATGTCCAAAGAGACCAATACCGGCGAAACCAGCAAGAATACGCTGTACTGCTCGTTCTGCGGCAAGTCGCAGCATGAAGTACGCAAGCTGATCGCTGGTCCGACCGTATTCATCTGCGATGAGTGCGTTGAACTTTGCATGGACATCATCCGCGAAGAGAACAAGACCTCCATGGTCAAGTCCTCCGACGGCGTGCCCACCCCTGCCGATATCTGCAAGGTGCTCGACGACTACGTCATCGGCCAGTTCCGCGCCAAGCGCGTGCTCTCCGTGGCCGTGCACAATCACTATAAGCGCCTCCACCACGCGACCAAGAACCAGGACGTTGAGCTTTCCAAGTCCAACATTCTGCTGATCGGCCCCACCGGTTCGGGCAAGACGCTGCTGGCCCAGACCATGGCCCGCATCATCGACGTGCCCTTCACCATGGCCGATGCGACGACGCTGACCGAAGCCGGCTATGTCGGTGAAGACGTTGAAAACATTATTCTGAAGCTCCTCCAGGCTGCCGACTACAACGTCGAAAAAGCCCAGCGCGGCATCGTCTACATCGACGAAGTCGACAAAATTTCGCGTAAGTCGGACAATCCGTCGATCACTCGCGACGTTTCGGGCGAAGGCGTGCAGCAGGCCCTGCTCAAGATCATGGAAGGCACCGTTGCCTCCGTGCCGCCGCAGGGTGGCCGCAAGCATCCGCAGCAGGAATTCCTGCAGGTTGACACGACCAACATCCTCTTCATCTGCGGCGGCGCTTTTGCCGGCCTCGAGAAGGTGATTTCGGCACGCGGTGAAGGCTCGGGCATCGGCTTCTCGGCAACCGTCAAGGACCCCAACGATCGCCGCATCGGCCAGGTGCTTGCCGATGTCGAACCCGAAGATCTGGTGCGGTTCGGTCTCATCCCCGAATTCATCGGCCGTCTGCCGATCCTTGCCACGCTCGAAGATCTCGACATCCCGGCACTGATCGAAATCCTGACCGCACCGAAGAACGCGCTGGTGCGCCAGTACCAGCGCCTGTTCCAGATGGAAGACGTGGAACTGACCTTCCACGAGGACGCTCTCAAGGCGATTGCCGAAAAAGCCATCGAGCGCAAGACCGGTGCCCGCGGCCTGCGGTCGATCCTCGAAGGCATCCTGCTCGACACCATGTACGATCTGCCTTCGCTTGAAGGCGTCGAAGAAGTGGTGATCTCGGAAGAAGTGGTGAAGGGCAAGGACGTGCGTCCGCTTTACATCTATTCCGATCGCAAGAAGGAAGACGCGCCAGCTTCCGCTTAAAGCGAGCGCGCTCACGAACCAATCCTTTACGGCCTCCAGCTTAGATGCTGGGGGCCGTAAGTGTTTCTGCGGCCCGTCAGGAGGCGCTGTGGACGCAGCCTATACCCTCGACATGCCGACGCTCGTTGTAGCGCGGATCGCCAGCGTGGTGGTCTTCGCCGTCGCCGTGCCGATCATGACGATGCGCCGGAACCGTCCGGAAACCGTGCTGTTCTGCTGGTCGCTGGTCATGGCGATCTGCAGCTGGGGTGCGATCCTTGCGGCTGTGGGCACGCGAAATATCCTGCTGACCGCGCTCTACACCGGCTGCATCAGCGGCGTCGTTTCCCTCCAATGGGCAGCAGTCGTCACCCTTACCGGCCGCAAGCTCCACCTGGCCTGGTTCGCGCTCCCGCCGGCCCTCGTCGTCGTTGCTGTCCTCGGCTTGCGCTTGAACTCCGAAAACGCAGCGCATTTCAATGCCATCGTCCTCAGCCTGCAACTCGCCGCCGCCGCTGTTTTCGTGCTGCGCAATGCGTCCAAGGTCGTGCGCTACAGCACCGCTTTCCTGATGGCCTCGGGCTACGCGATCTCGTTTTGCAGCGCCATCGCGCGGCCGATCGAAGCCATCCTCATGCCCGGCGTGCGCTTCTCGCCGCTTTCCGGGGAGATGGTCAATTCGATCCCGTTCATCGCCAGCTATGTCGGCACCACGATCATCATCCTGTCCTGGCTGGCGGCGCTCAAGGACCGTGCGGAGTCGACGCTTGCCGATCTCGCCTTCCGCGACGAACTGACCCAGCTTTCCAATCGTCGAGCCTTGCGGGAGCAGGGGCGCAAGCTTTGGACGAGCTCTCGATGGCAGGGGACAGCATTCACGCTGGTTGCGCTCGATCTCGACCATTTCAAGCAGGTCAACGATCTCTTCGGTCACGACGAGGGAGACCGGGTGCTCGCCACCTTCGGCGAGGCCATTCGCGCAGCACAGCCCACACCGCGGATCGCCGCGCGCATGGGCGGTGAGGAATTCTGCCTCATCTATATCGGCGTGGACGCGCGCACCGCGCACGACTTCGTCGAAGCTCTGCGCGACTCCTTCGGCGAAAAGCTGAGGCTTCCCAATGGGCTGCCAGTTCGGTTCAGCGCCGGCATTGCCCAATCCAGTCCGGCCGACGAAAGCATCAACTCCGTTTTCCGCCGGGCAGACGATGCCCTCTACAACGCCAAGGCCTCGGGCCGCGATTGCACCATCATCGGCTCGGCCCTGGCCGCCTAAGACGCCGCCGGTTGCTTGACAACCAAACACCGCCCTGAAATATGACGTCCAATATCATAATTGGAGGGCTTCATGCTCAACGTGGCCAGTATCGCGGCGTCTTTCACCTTTGTCGCCGCAAGCTTTGTTGCCGGCGCTGCGATCGCGCAGGACTATCCGCTGACCATCGAGCATGCGCTGGGTACGACCACGATCGAAGCCAAGCCCGAGCGCATCGTCACCGTCAACTGGGCCAATCACGAAGTGCCACTGGCACTCGGCGTTGTCCCCGTCGGCATGGCTTTCGCTAATTTCGGCGACGACGACACCGATGGCCTCTTGCCCTGGGTCAAGGAGCGTCTCGATGAGCTTGGCGCCGAAACCCCGGTTCTGTTCGACGAAGGCGACGGCATCGACTTCGAAGCCGTAGCCGCCCTCGATCCCGACGTGATTCTTGCCGCCTATTCCGGGCTTGACCAGCAGACCTATGACACGCTGAGCGAGATCGCTCCGGTCGTCGCCTATCCGGAAGCTGCCTGGTCGACCGACTGGCGCGACATGATCCGCTTCAATTCCATGGGCATGGGCATGGCCGCCGAAGGCGAGCAGCTGATCGCCGACCTTGAAGCCGAGATCAAAGCCGTCGCCGCCGAATATCCAGTGCTCGAGGGCAAGCCGGCAATGTTCATTACCCACCTCGATACGACCAACCTGTCGACCGTCAAGTTCTACACCAACCACGACACGCGCGTGCAGTTCTTCGAAGACCTCGGCCTCGCCATGCCGAAGTCGGTAATCGATGCTTCCCAAGACGGCGCCTTCTCCGGTGAAGTCAGCGCCGAAAACATCGACGCCTTTAACGACGTCAAGCTTCTCGTCACCTATGGCGGCCAGGAACTGATCGACGCCCTCAATGCCGATCCGCTGACGTCCAAGATGCCAGCCGTCGCTTCGGGTGCCATTGTCACCCTGGGCTCCGACCCGCTCGGTACGGCCGCCAATCCGACGCCGCTTGCTATCTCTTGGGTCCTCAAGGACTACGTCAAGTTGCTGGCCGACGCTGCTGCCAAGGCTGAATGATCAGGCTTTGACCACCACGACTTTGCGGGCGCCCGATCTTGGGCGCCCGACGCGTTTAAGGCTGTTCTGGCTCTGCGTGGTTCTTGGCCTCGTTGCCATCTGCTGCGCGCTCTCCATCGCCATCGGCGCCCGCAATGTCGGCTTCGGTGACATCGTTGCAGCCTTTGGCGGTGCCACCGACACGATCGAGCAAGCCGCCATCGCCAAGCGTATCCCGCGCACCGTTCTGGCTGCCCTGGCTGGCGCAGCACTCGGCCTTGCAGGTGCCGTCATGCAAGGCGTCACCCGCAATCCGCTCGCTGAACCCGGCATTCTCGGCGTCAACATGGGCGCAGCGCTTGCCGTCGTCATCGGCCTTGCCTGGTTCGGGCTGGCTTCGGCCCAAGCCTATATCTGGACTGCGATCCTCGGCGCCGGGCTTACTGCGGTTTTCGTCTTCGCCATCGGTTCCTTGGGCCGGGGCGGACCGACGCCGCTGAAACTGGCGCTTGCTGGCACCGCCACCACAATCGCACTTGGAAGCTTCGTCACCGCCGTCATCCTGCCGCGCAACGACATCGCCGAAGGCGCGCGTTCCTGGCAGATCGGCGGGGTAGGGGGCACCTCGTTCGCCATCATCTGGCAGGTCGTGCCCTTCCTCGTCGTCGGCTTCGGTCTTTGCCTCCTTTCCGCCCGCAAGCTTAACTCGCTGGCCCTCGGCGACGATCTTGCCGCGGGTCTTGGCGAAAACGTCGTTCTAGCTCGCTGGCTGGCTTCGCTCGGCGCCGTTATCCTCGCCGGCGCCACGACGGCAGTCTGCGGCCCGATCTCCTTTGTCGGCCTTCTCGTGCCGCACATCTGCCGCCTCATCGTCGGCGTCGATCATCGCTGGCTTCTGCCATTCTCGGCACTGGGCGGCGCCATCCTGCTCCTCAGTTCCGACGTCATCGGCCGCATCGTCGCCCGTCCCGGCGAACTCGATGTCGGCATCGTCACCGCCTTTGTCGGCGCGCCGGTCTTCATCTGGATCGTGCAACACTACCGGGGGAGGGACCTGTGAGCGCCATCCTGCCGATCAGCGCGAACGAGGTCGCCGCCGTCTCCATCGTGCGGCGCCGCCAGTCTCTGCGCCGTAACCTCGTAACGGCGCTCCTGGCCATCCTCGTCATTGCCGCCTTCGGCACGACCCTCATGGCCGGCAAATCATTTGTCGGCCCCCTCGACGTGATACAAGTTCTGCTCGGCGCCGATATGGGCGGCCTCAACTTCACCGTCGGCCAGCTGCGCCTGCCTCGCGCCGTCCTCTCCATCGTGGCCGGCCTGAGCTTCGGCCTTGGCGGCGTCGCTTTCCAGACCCTGCTGCGCAATCCGCTGGCGAGTCCCGACATCATCGGCATCTCCAACAGCGCCAGCGCGGCAGCCGTCGTGGCGATCATTGTTCTGGGCCTCGAGGGTAGCGGTGTCGCCCTCTTCGCCGTGGTGGCAAGCCTCGCCGTTGCGCTTTTTATCTTCCTCCTCTCCTTCCGCCGCGGCGGCTTTGGCGCAAGGCTGATCCTCACCGGCATCGGCGTCTCCGCCATCTGCCAGTCGATCATCTACTATGTCCTCTCCCGCGCCCCCGTCTGGGACGCTGCCGAAGCGACGCGCTGGCTAGCGGGCAGCGTAAACGGCGCCGCCTGGCCGCAAATCCTCCCGGCGGCCATTGTCCTGGTCGTCTGCGGCGCCGTGCTGTTCAACCGCGCCAACGCGCTCGAAACCATGCGCCTCGGCGAAAACACCGCCGCCTCGCTCGGAGTGCGCGTTAACCTCTCCCGCATCCTGATCCTGATGTCCGCCGTAGCGCTGATCGCCTTCGCCACCGCCGCTGCGGGCCCCATCGCCTTCGTGGCGTTTCTGTCGGGTCCTATCGCTACCCGCCTCGTCGGCCATTCGGGCTCCATGCTGCTGCCCGCAGCACTCACCGGCGCTCTCCTCGTGCTGGTCTGCGACTTTGCCGGCCAATATCTGCTCGGCGCCCGCTTCCCAGTTGGCATCGTCACTGGGGCTTTGGGCGCGCCTTATCTGATCTACCTGATCGTCGTGTCGAACCGCGCCGAGAAGACCTGAGCCGGCGCATCCGCCCTGAACCCAAGGCACATCGCTGTTCCCGGCATCGTTTGCACATCTCCTGTGCGTTGACGACAACTTGGTCACAAATCGGCAAGCCTTGACTTGCGAAGGGGGTAGGGCACCCTATTTATTAACCGGAATCGACCAGCCTCGCATGATTGGCCGATCGTTATACGGGCGCGCTTTCTTCCTTCCTCCGGCGCGCCCCGGAAAGGAAATGTGATGTCGGAAGCTACTTCCCCCGGCGAAAACAGCCGGGACCGGGTCTACCCGGTTCTCCCCCTGCGCGACATTGTCGTCTTCCCCGGCATGATCGTGCCGCTGTTCGTTGGCCGGGAAAAGTCGGTCAAGGCGCTGGAAGAGGTCATGCGCGACGACAAGCACATTCTCGTCGTGACGCAGAAGAACGCGCAGGATGATGATCCGGCCCCGGATCAGATCTACCCCACGGGCACCATTGCCACCGTTTTGCAGCTGCTCAAGCTTCCGGACGGCACCGTCAAGGTGCTGGTCGAGGGCCTGCATCGTGCGACCATCGATAATTACCTGCAGACCGAGGACTATTTCGAGGCCGAGGCCTCCATCCTCCCCGAGCCTGCGGAAGACGCGACCGAAATCGAAGCGCTGACCCGTTCGGCCACCTCCGAGTTCGAAAACTACGTCAAGCTCAACAAAAAGATCTCCGCCGAGGTCGTCGCTGCCGTCGGGCAGATCGAGAATTCAAGCAAGCTGGCCGATACCATCGCCAGCCACCTCGTGATCAAAATCCCCGAAAAGGAAGAGTTGCTCGAAACCGTTTCGGTCATCGAGCGCCTCCAGAAGGTCATTGGCCTTATGGAAGGCGAGATCGGCGTGTTGCAGGTCGAAAAGCGCATCCGCTCCCGCGTCAAGCGGCAGATGGAAAAGACGCAGCGCGAGTACTACCTCAACGAGCAGATGAAGGCGATCCAAAAGGAATTGGGCGACGGCGAAGACGGTGCCAACGAGATCACCGAGCTCGAAGAGCGCATCGCCAAGACCAAGCTTTCCAAGGAAGCCCGTGCCAAAGCCGACGGCGAGATCAAGAAGCTCAAGGCCATGAGCCCGATGTCCGCCGAGGCAACGGTCGTTCGCAACTATCTGGATACCCTGCTCGGCCTGCCCTGGGGCAAGAAGAGCAAGGTCAAGCGCGATCTGCTGCTGGCCGAAAAGGTTCTCGACGCCGATCACTACGGTCTCGAAAAGGTCAAGGAACGTATCCTCGAATATCTGGCCGTGCAGGCCCGTACCGGCACGCTCAAGGGTCCGATCCTCTGCCTCGTCGGCCCTCCGGGCGTCGGCAAGACCTCGCTCGGCAAGTCTATCGCCAAGGCTACCGGTCGTGAATTCGTTCGCATGGCCCTCGGCGGCGTGCGCGACGAAGCCGAAATCCGCGGTCACCGCCGCACCTATATCGGGTCCATGCCCGGCAAGATCATCCAGTCGCTGAAGAAAGTGGGCAAGAACAACCCGCTGTTCCTCCTCGACGAGATCGACAAGATGGGCCAGGACTTCCGCGGCGATCCGTCGTCGGCCTTGCTTGAAGTGCTCGATCCGGAACAGAACAACTCGTTCAACGATCACTACCTCGAAGTCGATTTCGACCTGAGCGACGTGATGTTCGTCACCACTTCGAACACGCTCAACATTCCGGGTCCGCTGATGGACCGCATGGAGATTATCCGTCTCTCGGGTTACACCGAGGAAGAAAAGCACGCGATCGCCAAGCAGCACCTTATCCCCGAAGCCGCTCGTGAAAACGGCGTGGCCCATGGCGAATTCGTGCTCAGCGATGAGATGCTGATGAAGGTCGTTCGCGGCTATACCCGCGAAGCCGGCGTCCGCAATCTCAAGCGCGAGATCTCCAAGCTGATGCGCAAGGCCGTGACCGACATCGTTCGGACCAAGGTCAAGTCCATCGAGATCACCGATGAAAAGCTCGCCGAATATCTCGGCCCGCAGGTGTTCAAGCATGGCGAGATCGAAGCCGAAGCCCAAGTCGGTCTCGTGACCGGTCTCGCCTGGACCTCGGTCGGTGGCGAAATTCTCACCATCGAAGGCGTGATGACGCCGGGCAAGGGCCGCATGTCGGTCACCGGCAACATCAAGGAAGTGATGAAGGAATCGCTGACCGCCGCCACGGCCTATGTGAAGTCCCGCTCGATCGACTTCGGCATCAAGCCGCCGCTGTTCGATACGCGTGACATTCACGTCCACCTGCCCGAAGGCGCCACCCCCAAGGATGGTCCGTCGGCCGGTATCGGCCTCGCCACGGCGATCGTTTCGGTGATGACCGGCATTCCGGTCCGCAACGATGTCGCCATGACCGGCGAAATAACGCTGCGGGGCAGGGTGCTGCCCATCGGCGGGCTCAAGGAAAAGCTGCTTGCCGCGCTTCGCGGAGGCATCAAGACCGTGCTCATCCCCGAGGAAAATGTGCGCGATCTCATCGAGATCCCGGACATCGTCAAGGAAGGCATGGAGATCGTTCCGGTCTCCCGCATGGACCAGGTCATCGAGCGTGCCCTGGTGCGCAAGCCCGAGGCCATCGAATGGGATTATGATGCCCAGCCCGCGGTCCCCGCCAAAGTGGACCCGGTAGACGACGCCCCGCTCGGGGTCACCCACTAAAGCAAATGGCGGCCTCCGGGCCGCCATTTTTGTTTCTGGTCATCGGTGGGAAAGAAGCGCTCGTCTAGCCCGCTACGGGAAACCGCCGTGCCCCCGCCTGTGCCGCAGCCACGGTCGCCTCGATGAAATCGACGGCCGTCTCGATGCCGGTTTCCTCGGATAGTGCCTTGCCGACGGACTTGGCATTGGCCGCCATCGCCGGATTGGTGGTGAGCTCGGTCAAAGCATCCGCCAGCTTGTCCGCCGTCAGCGACCGCAATCGGACCGGAGCCGGCCCACA
Organism: Devosia rhizoryzae; assembly: GCF_016698665.1. NCBI lineage: Bacteria > Pseudomonadati > Pseudomonadota > Alphaproteobacteria > Hyphomicrobiales > Devosiaceae > Devosia > Devosia rhizoryzae. Next base: position 1,575,684 of record NZ_CP068046.1, on the reverse strand, counting down.
ACCGAGCGCACGCACGCGCCGGCCCCAATAGCGCTGGTCGTAAGCCTGCGGCACCGTAAAGGTCGGCTTGCCGGCGCGCAGTCCCGCTGCGGTGGTCCCAGCGCCGCCATGATGCACGACGGCTGAAACCAGCTGAAACAGCTTGTCATGCGGCGCTTCGTCCACGGCGAAAACATTGGCCGGCAGCTCATCGGTATTGATGCCCCCCCAGCCGCGCGCCACGATCGCTCGCCCGCCCCAGCGCCGCAGCGCCTCACGAAGGATTTCCGTATTGCGATCCGCCCCGAACGGCATGGAACCAAAGCCGATATAGACTGGCGCCGGTCCCGCATCCAAAAACTGCTGCAGTTCCGCGGATGGCGTCCAACCCGAAATATCGTCGAGATACCAGAAGCCGGTGACCACCGCCGTCTGCGGCCAATCGCGCGGGCGCGGGGAAACGATGGAGGAAAAATTGTAGAGCGTCGGCAGGTTGTTGCCCAGGCTGTCCTTGAACAGCCCACCGCGCTTGCGCGCGTTTAGCCCCATCAAGCCCTTGCGCAGCTTGTCGCGCGGCAGATCGAAATAGGCCTGCTGGATGTTCATCGCGATATAGCTGAGCTTGTTGAACGTCGGCCCCAGGTCCGGCATTTCATAAGCGCTCACCGGAAATTCCCGCGTCGGGTTGAGCGGCTGCATCGCCGTCATGATCACCGGAATATTGAGCGCCTCGGCGATGTCGATGCCGAAGCTGGTATTGATGTTGACGACCATGGCATCGGCGCCCTGGGCCATGTCCCAGGCATTTTCCGCCGCCCGCATCACCAGCTCCTGCCCGGAGCGCAGCAATTGCGGGAAGTGGTGAAATTTCATCTTGCTGATCGCGTTGTCGAAACGCGATTCTTGCAGCCATTCCTGGATCTTGGTTCCCATGCTGTGGAACTCGATCCCATGCGCGGTGACGAGACCTTCGAAGTCTGAATTGGTGCCCAGCACCACGTCATAGCCACGCTGCTTGAGCTCGATCGCGAGGGCCAGATACGGCCTGACATCGCCGGCGGTGCCGATCGTTGCGATAGCGATGCGCTTACTCATCCACCCACCTGGAAACACTCTGCGGCTCAGCCGGCATCGCCGATACATGTAAGGCTCGGTCGCCATTTACAAGGGCGCGCGAACACCCCTATAAAGCTCCAGCCGCGTTTGGACGTGGTACCAGAAAGCATTTCTTAAGGGCAAGAGACATGGCGTCTCCGTTCACCGTCGCATTGGTTGGAGCATTGCTCGCCGGCGCATTGGTGGCAGCCCCTGTGGCTGCCGCAGCGGCAAACGCCCGATAGCTCTTCCCGCATGGCCACCAAGTGGCCGGGAGGAGCCGAAAATGCTGATCCGCCCAGCCATGCCGGGCGCTTAACCCGTTCAAAACCATAATTCCGCGATAATCGACCCTCCATATGAGGCAGCGCCAGAGCGCGTCGCGGCCAGTCTGGTCCTTAGCTGGACCACCGAGGAATCACATGAGCGAAGTTTTCCATCGCATCCGCCGTCTTCCCCCTTACGTCTTTGCCCATATCGATCCGCTCAAGGCCAAGGCGCGCGCCGATGGCGTCGACATTATCGATCTCGGCATGGGCAATCCGGACATGCCGACGCCCGATCACATCGTGGCAAAGCTCCAGGAAACGGTGAAGGATCCGCGCACCCATCGCTATTCCACGTCCCGCGGCATTCCCGGTCTCCGCAAGGCCCAGGCCAGCTATTATGGCCGCCGCTTTGGCGTGAAGCTCAATCCCGATACCCAGGTCGTCGCCACCCTCGGCTCCAAGGAAGGCTTCGCCAACATGGCCTCGGCCATCACCGCCCCCGGCGACGTGGTTCTGGTGCCAAACCCGACCTATCCCATCCATTCCTTCGGCTTCATCATGAGCGGCGGCGTCGTCCGCTCCATGCCGGCCGACCCGAATGAAGACTTCATGCGCTCGCTCGATCGCGCCGTGCGCCACTCGATCCCCAAGCCTATCGCGCTGGTCCTCAACTACCCGGCCAACCCGACCGCCTACACGGCCGATCTGGATTTCTACACCGAAGTCGTCAAATACTGCCGCGCCAACGACATCTTCATCCTCTCCGATCTCGCCTATTCCGAGATCTATTTCGATGAAGACGCGCCGCCGCCCTCCGTGCTGCAGGTGCCCGGCGCCATTGATATTTCGGTCGAGTTCACCTCGATGTCCAAAACCTATTCCATGCCCGGCTGGCGCGTCGGCTTCGCCGTCGGCAACGAGCGCCTGATCGCCGCGCTTGCCCGCGTCAAATCCTACCTCGACTATGGCGCGTTCACCCCCATCCAGGTCGCGGCCGTCGCTGCCCTCAACGGCTCCGACGACGTCATCTCGGAAGTCCGCAAGGTCTACAAAAACCGCCGCGACGTTCTGGTCGATAGCTTCGCCCGCTCCGGCTGGGACATTCCCGTGCCGAAGGCCACCATGTTCGCCTGGGCACCGATCCCGGCCCAGTTTGCCCATATGGGCTCGCTAGAATTTGCCAAGCTCCTGATCCAGGAAACCGGCGTCGGCGTCGCCCCCGGCGTTGGCTTCGGTGAATATGGCGATCAATATATCCGCCTCGCTTTCGTCGAAAACGAACAGCGCATCCGCCAGGCGGCCCGCAACGTCAAGAAGCTGCTCGGCGGCAAGGGCGGGCAGGGCAATGTCGTCCCGCTGACCGCTTGAGCCACGAAGCGATGATCCTGGGGGAGGCGGCGCAGCCGGCTCCCTCGCTCCTGAGCGGCGCGATGCAGTGCGGCTACTTCGACCGCTTCGAGTGCCGCTCCTGTACGCTGATGGGCGTGCCTTATGGCACCCAGATCGACGGCAAGCTGGCCCATGCGCGCCAACTGCTGGCGGCCTGGCCCGATGCGCAATGGCTGCCGCCAATGCTCAGCAGCCCCGCCGCCTTCCGCAATCGCGCCAAGATGGTCGTCGGCGGCACTGCGGAGAATCCGACCCTCGGTATTCTCGACGCCGCGCAACACGGCGTCGATTTGACAGGCTGCGGCATTCTAGCCCCCGAACTGCATGTCGCCTTCGCACCGATCAAAGCCTTCATTACCCTGGCACACCTTACCCCCTATGACGTGCCCACCCGCCGCGGCGAGCTTAAGCACGCCCTGCTGACCCTTTCCCCCGACAGCGACCTGATGCTGCGCTTCGTCTTGCGCTCCACGGAGCCGCTTGGCCGCATTCGCAAGCATCTGCCCAGCCTTCTCGCCACCCTGCCGCAGCTCGCGGTCGTCAGCGTCAATCTCTTGCCCGAGCATAAGGCCGTCCTCGAAGGCGACGAAGAGATCATGCTGCATGGCGAGACCCTGGCCATGCGCCTCGGCGGCCACACGCTTCATCTGCGCCCCGCCAGCTTCTTCCAGACCAATACCGAGATCGCCGCCGCGCTTTATGCCCAAGCCCGCGAGTGGATCGACGAAACCAGCGCGCATTCCGTCTGGGATCTCTATTGCGGCGTCGGCGGCTTCGCCCTCCACGTCGCCGGGCCGAGTCGCCATGTGCACGGTGTCGAGATAAGTGCCGCCGCCATCGACTCGGCACGCCTCAGCGCAGCCGAAGCCGGCCTCACCAACGTCACGTTTACCGTCGGCGACGCCACGGCTCTCAGTGCTGCCGAGCCACCCGACGCCATCATCGTCAACCCGCCGCGCCGGGGCCTCGGCGCCCAGCTCTGCGCCACGCTCGAAGCCTCGGGCGTCCAAACCATCGTCTATTCCAGCTGCAACGCCGTAACGCTCGCCCGCGACATTGCCGCCATGCCGAGCTACCGGCCCCAGCGCATTCGGCTCTTCGACATGTTCCCGCAGACCGACCACTACGAAGTCATGGTGCTGCTGGCGCGCGTCTGAAAATTTACATGACAACGAATGTCACCTTTCGTATGGAGAACCAATTCCACGCAAAAGGTGATCCATGTCGATCCGCCATCTCGCCCTCGTCGCAGCGCTCGCCCTCGGTCTCACCGGCACCGCCATCGCGCAAGACTTCCCCGTCACCATCCAGCACGCCTATGGCGCGACCACGATCGACGCCAAGCCGCAACGCATCGTCACTTGGGGCTGGAGCAATGAGGACGTCGTCATCGCGCTGGGCGAAGTGCCGGTCGGCATACCCTTCCAGTCCTACGGCGGTGGAGACAATGGCGTCCACGAATGGGTCGAGGAAGCCCTCGCAAAACTGGGCGCCGAGATCCCGACCGTCCTCGAAGCCTCGGCGGAGCCGCCGATCGAACAGATCGCGTCACTTCAGCCCGACATCATCATCGCCGCCTATTCCGGCATCACCGAAGACCAATATGCGCTGCTTTCCGGCATCGCGCCGACCATCGCCTATATTGGCGCGCCCTGGTCCACCTCCTGGCAGGACCTGACGATCACCATCGGCGAGGCGCTTGGCCACAAGACCGAAGCCGAGGCGTTGCTTGCCGACACCAATGCCTGGGTGGAAGCTGAGTTCGCCAAATATCCGGAGCTCAAGGACGTCACGTTCGCGAGCGCCAATGATTTCGATGGCGCCATGGCCGTCTATGCACCGCTCGACGCCCGTATGAAGTTCCTGACCGATTTCGGCATGGTCATGGACCCAAGCGTCGCAGCGCTCTCGCCGGGCGATGACGCTTTCTACTACCCCCTCAGCTACGAACTCTTCGACCAGCTCGAGGCCGATATCTTCATCACCTATCACGAAGAGCAGTCGGCGCTCGACGCCTGGCTCGCCACCCCGCAGGCCCAGACCTATCCCCCCGTCGTCAGCGGCGGTCTCGCGGCGCTGGTCGGCACCGAAAATGTCGCTGCGGTGTCCCCGCCCAGCATTCTGTCGCTCCGCTGGGGATTGCCTCGTTACCTCGATGTGCTGGGCACCGCCGCTCGCGCCGTCACCAATTAAGGAAACTCAAATGCTGCGTCATCTCTCTTTCCTCGCCATTACCGCGACAGCACTGACCGCGCCGGTGCTCGCGCAGGATGCATTCCCGGTCACCATCCAGCATGCGCTCGGTGAAACCACCATCGAGGCCAAGCCCGAGCGCGTCGTCACCTGGGGCTGGTCTGCTCAGGATGTCGTCCTTGATCTCGGCCTCACCCCAGTCGGTATGCCCTTCTTTGCCTATGGCGGCGGCGAAGATGGCGTCCTGCCCTGGACCGAAGCGGCCATCACCGAAGCCGGACTCGACATGCCAACTGTCCTCCCCAACACGCCCGAAGCGCCGCTCGAAGCCATCGCGGCGCTCGACCCGGACGTGATCATTGCCCCATATTCCGGTATCACCGCCGAAGAATACGAACTCCTGAGCGCCATCGCGCCGGTCGTCGCCTATCCCGAAAAGCCATGGCTGATCCGCTGGCAGGATGTCGTGACCCTGACCGGTCAGACGCTGGGTGAAAGCGAAAAGGCCGCAGCGCTGATCGCCGACACTGAAAGCTTCCTTGCCGAACAGGTTGCCGCCTATCCCGACATCGAAGGCACGGTCTTCGCCAATGTCGTCAACCGCAACGACGGACAGGTCTCGGTGCGCATCGAAGGTGATCCGCGCGTCCAGCTCTTCGCCGATATAGGCATGGTGCCCGCGCCGGCGCCTGAAGGTGGCGCGCTCGTGCCCACCGGCATCGCCTATACGCTGAGCTACGAGAACTTCGACCAGATCCCGGCCGACATGCTCCTGAGCTTCTACGACAACCAGGAATCAGCCGATAACTTCATCGGCCTCGACCTCATCAAGCTCTCGCCGCTCGTTGCCAAAGAGGCCTACACCACCCTTGTTGGCGAAGATCTGACCATGGCAGTCTCCGGTGCCATCACGCCATTGTCCCTGCGCTGGGGCTTCCCGCAGGTCGTCGGCGAAGTCGGTCGCGCCGCCACGGCAGCGAAAGCCGAATAAATCCTTGGGGCGGCGCCATCTGCCGCCCCACTCCTATTGACGCCTAGGCGAATTCCTATGCAGATGGCGCCACCATGAGTGATATTCAGTCCTTCCGCCAAGCCGTCGAATCCTTCATCTCTGCCCGCGGTTGGACTCCCACCCGTTTCGGCCGCATCGTCGCCGGCGATCCGCTCTTCGTCTTCGACCTGCGCGACGGCCGCGAACCGCGCAGCGAAACCCGCTCGCGCATCATGAAGGCAATGGCCGAATTCGGCGAAACCGACCGCCAGGCGCCGATCCGCATCGGCGTCGCCGGGCTCGGCAATGTCGGCGCCACCCTCGTGCGCATCCTCCAGAAGGATGGCGCCGAACTGACCCGCAAGCTCGGCCGCAATCTTGAAGTCGTCGCCGTCGCCGCCCGCTCGCGCTCCCGCGACCGAGGCATCGACATTTCTGGCCTTACCTGGTTCGATGATCCCGTTGCCCTCGCCAAATGGGACGGCATCGACCTTTTCGTCGAACTGATCGGCGGCGAAGACGGCCCGGCCTTTGCCGCGGTTAAAGCCGCCCTTGAAATCGGCCGCCCGGTCGTTACCGCCAACAAGGCGCTTCTCGCCAAGCATGGCGTGACCCTCGCGCGCATGGCCGAAGAATCCGGTGCCCAGCTCGGCTTCGAAGCCGCCGTCGCCGGCGGCATCCCCGTCATCAAGACCCTCCGCGAAGGCCTCGGCTCCGCCCGAATCGCCAAGGTCTTCGGCATCATGAACGGCACCTGCAACTACATCCTGACCCGCATGGGCAATGAAGGCATCACTTTCGCCGATTGCCTCAAGGACGCGCAGGCACTGGGTTATGCCGAAGCTGACCCGACCTTTGACGTCGAGGGCTTCGACACCGCCCACAAGCTCTCGATCCTCGCTACCCTCTGCTTCGGCTACGAAATCGCACCCGACAAAATCCGCGTCGAAGGCATCTCCCGGATCACCCAGCACGACATCAAGGTCGCCGCAGAGCTCGGTTACAAGATCAAGCTTTTGGGCATTGCCGAGCGCACCAGCGACGGCATCGAACAGCGCGTGCACCCGACCTTCGTGCCCAAAGGCTCGGCTGTCGCCGGCGTCGATGGCGTCATGAATGCCGTCGCCCTCGAAACCGACCACGTGCACGAACTGCTGCTGGCCGGCCCCGGCGCCGGTGGTCCGCCCACCGCATCATCGGTCCTGTCCGACATCCTCGACATCGCCCGCGGCACCCGCGTGCCCCCGCTCGGCGTTCCCAGTGCCGAGCTTCTGCCCTATCGCGACGCGCCGGACCGCGCCCATACCGGCGGCTTCTACATCCGCCTCTCTGCCAAGGACGTGCCCGGTGCGCTGGCCGCCATCACCTCGCGCATGGGTGCCAAGTCTATTTCGATCGACAGTGTCATCCAGCGGTCAGATCTTGGTGCCAAAGCCATCTCCGCCGATGGCTCGCCGACCCGCACCGTGGTGATGATCACGCAGCAGACTTTGGAATCATCGGTGCGCGAAGCGCTTGCAGAGATTGCTGCAGATGGCTTCATAGTGGGTGAGCCGCAGCTCATTCGGATCGAGACGCTCTAGTCTCGGCGCTGCCGCGTCAGGGGGGACGATGAAGCTCAGCAAAGTCGAGGACGGAAAAAGTCCGTCCCACCTTCACCGTACATTGGCTCTGGAAATGGTCCGCGTCACCGAACGCGCCGCCATCGCGGCTGCCGAATGGCGCGGCAAGGGCAATGAAAAAGCCGCCGACGACGCCGCCGTCGCCGCCATGAAGGACGAGCTCGATCGCGTCTCGATCTCGGGCCGCATCGTCATCGGCGAGGGCGAAGAGTTCGAATGCGACAACCTTTTCATCGGCCAGCCGGTCGGCGCCGGGCAGGGGGCTGAGGTCGACATCGCCGTCGATCCACTCGAAGGCGTCACCCTCTGCGCCAAGAACCAGCCCGATTCCATCGTCGTCCTCGCCATGGCCGAGCGCGGCGGCCTCCTCAACGTCGCCCGCAACGTCTACATGCATAAAATCGCCATCGGCGCTGCCTATGCGCCCGAGACGGTCCACATCGAGTGGTCGGCCACCGAAAACGTCCGCGCCCTCGCCAAGGCCAAGGGCGTGCCGATCTCGGAAATCACCGCCATCGTCCTCGACCGCCCCCGCCATGCTGGCCTTCTCGAAGAGCTGCGCACCGCCGGCGTCTCGGTCAAACTCTTGTCTGACGGCGACATTGCCGGCGTCATCCACGCCGTCAACACCGAGGATACCGGCGTCGACATCTATCTCGGCTCCGGCGGCGCCCCCGAAGGCGTCCTCGCCGCGGCCGCCCTCCGCTGCATCGGCGGCCACATGCAGGGCAAGCTCATCCTCGACACCCCCGACAAGCGCCACCGCGCCCGCGAAATGGGCATCACCGACCCCAACCGCATCTACGCCCTCGAAGAACTCGCCGCCGGCGACGTCCTCTTCTCCGCCACCGGCGTCACCGACGGCTCCCTGGTCGAAGGCGTAAAACTCCGCCGCGGCTCGGTAGAGACCAGCACCGTCGTCATGCGCTCCTGGAGCCAGACCACGCGTTGGATCCGGGCAAGGCACGCACGGTAGGCACCCCCTTCCGAGCTGCGCTGAGCCTTCGGCTAAGCTTTGCTTGCCTTCCCCTCAAGGGGGAAGGTGAAGCTAGTGCTTGTCCGAAGAAGGTGCCACATACTCGATGTCACCTTCCCCCTCAGAGGGGAAGGCAAGCAAAGCTTGGCGAGGGACGAGCCTAGCGACGCTCGGAAGGGGGTGTGCGATCTCCCCACAACCACCTATATGCGTGTAGTCCCCAACCAAAGCCCTCCATGCCCGAGACTCCACGTCCCTTCCTCGACATCACGAGCTCCATCACCGGCCGCGCCTGGATCGATCGCCTCGATACCACAGCCGCCCGTGCCGCCACCGTCATCGGCCAGCGCTCCGACATTCCCGACATTCTCGCTCGCGTCATTGCCGCCCGCGGCGTCGGCATCGATGACGCCCAGACCTATCTCGAGCCCACCATCCGCGCCCTGATGCCGGACCCGTCCACGCTGACCGACATGGACGCCCTTGCCGAGCGCCTCGCAAAGGCCATCACCGACCACGAATCCATCGCCCTCTTCGGTGATTACGACGTCGACGGCGCTTGCTCCTGCGCCCTCATGACCCGCTTCCTGCGCGCCTTCGGCATCGAACCGCAGGTCCACATTCCCGACCGCATCTTCGAAGGCTACGGCCCCAACGTTGCGGCCATGGACAAACTGATCGATGCCGGCGCTACGCTCATCATCACCCTCGATTGCGGCACCACCAGCGATGGCCCCATCGCCCATGCCCGCAACCGCGGCGTCGATGTCCTGGTCGTCGACCACCACCTTTCCGACCATGATCTGCCGCCCGCGTCCGCGCTGGTGAACCCCAATCGCCCTGACGACATTTCCGGCCTCTTCTATCTCTGCGCCGCCGGCGTCACCTTTATGGTCCTCGTCGCCACCAACCGAACCTTACGCAATCGCGGCGATACCGGCCTGCCGGACCTGCTCAAACTTCTCGACCTTGTCGCCCTCGCCACCATCTGCGACGTCGTCCCGCTCACCGGCCTCAACCGTGCCTTCGTTATTCGCGGCCTCGAAGTCGCCCGTCGCGGTGAAAAGCCGGGCCTTTCTGCCTTGGGCCTTGCGGCCCGCATCAACGGCCCGCTTAATCCCTATCACCTCGGCTTCCTCATCGGCCCGCGCATCAATGCCGGCGGCCGCATCGGCGATGCCGGGCTCGGCACCCGTCTTCTCGCCCTCGATGATGAGCATCAGTCCATGGTCATCGCCGCCAAGCTCGAGGAGCTTAACGGCGAACGCCAGCGCATCGAGGTCGAGGCGGTGGAGCAAGCCTGTGCCACCGCCGAAGCCGAGATCGGCTCTGGCGAAGGCCCCCCCATTCTCGTCCTCGCCTCCGCCGATTGGCACCCCGGCGTCGTCGGCCTCGTCGCCGCGCGCCTGCGCGAACGCTTCGACCGCCCCACCTTTGCCATCGCCCTTCATCCCGACGGCACCGGCACCGGCTCCGGCCGCTCCATGCCCGGTGTCGACCTCGGCAGCGCCGTTATCGAAGCGGTCGAAACCGGCCTCCTCCCCAAGGGCGGTGGTCACGCCATGGCCGCTGGCGTCAGCCTGCGCCCCGGCGATCTCGGGCCCTTCCGTGCCTTCATGGCCGATAAGCTCGGCCCCAGCGTCCACGCCGCTCGGGCCGCTTCGGCCCTAAAGGTCGACGCCGCGCTCTCCGCGCGCGGCGCAACGCTCGACCTTCTCCACAGCATCGAGCGGGCAGGGCCGTTCGGCTCAGGCAATCCCACGCCCGTCTTTGCCTTCCCGGCTCATCGGGCCCGCTTCCCACAAGTGGTGGGCAAAGGCGGTCATGTCAGTTTCTCGCTGGCGTCCGACGATGGCGCCAAGCTCAAGGCCATCGCCTTCCGCGCCGCTGGCACGCCGATCGGCGACACCCTGATGCGCGATGCCGACACGCCGCTCCATTTCGCCGGCAGCCTCTCGCTCGATCACTATCAAGGCCGCGAACAGGTACAGTTTCGCCTTACAGACATCGCCCGCCCTTCGCGCTGATCAACCACCCTTGCATCTGGCTTCCAAAGGGCTAAATATTGAGCCCGCGCCACCGTTTGGACTCAACCGGCCAAAGGCTCGTTGGCGCTTCCGGCGACAGCGTTCGGTCCGTCGCCCTTCGCGAGTGTTGGACAGCGGCCAATGAGCAAATCTGCCGTAGATCAATCCCAAACCGGCGCCTCAGCCTGGACCCACCTTAGCTCCTGGCTCGTCGAACGTGTCGGCGTGTCGCTGCTTGGAAGTCCACGCAACGGCTCGCTCACCGTGGTGTTTCCAAACGGCCGAACGCGCACCGTCGGCCAGCCCAACAGCGGCAATCATGCGACGCTGAAACTCAATAATTTCCGCGTCATCACCGAAGCCATGCAGCGCGGAACCGTCGGTTTCGCCGCCGCCTACATGAATGGCGATATCGAGAGCGACGACCTCACGGCAGTCTTCCGGTTCTTCCTCCAGAACCACGCCATGTTTGACGACGCCAACAAGGGCTTCTTCAAAAAGGCGGCCGGCGACCTTCACTACCACATGTCGCGCGGCAACACGCTTGAGGGCTCCAAGAAGAACATCGCCGAGCACTACGATCTCGGCAACGACTTCTACGGCCAGTGGCTCGATCCCTCGATGACCTATTCCTCGGCCATCTTCTCCTCGGGCGATCAGACGCTCGAAGAAGCGCAGCGCGCAAAATATCGCCGCGTCGCCGATATGGCTGGCATAACCGAAGGCTCATCGGTGCTCGAAATCGGCTGCGGCTGGGGCGGCTTCGCCGAAACCGTCGCCCGCGACTACCGGGCCAATCTGCGCGGCATCACCCTCTCCGCCGAACAGCTCAAATACGCTCAGGAGCGCGTCGCGCGCCAAGGCCTCGACAGCCACGCCACTCTGGTCTTCGAAGATTACCGGCACACGACCGGTGAGTTCGACCACATCGGCTCCATCGAAATGATTGAAGCGGTCGGCGAAGACAATTGGCCGAGCTACTTCCAGACGCTGCATGATCGCCTCAAGCCCGGGGGCACCGCAGCCATCCAGGCCATCACCATCCGCGAAGAGCATTTCGAAGGCTATCGCTCCGGCCCCGACTTCATCCAGCGCTACATCTTTCCCGGCGGCATGCTGCTGACCAAGACCGTGATGGATGAATTCGGCAAGCGCTACGGCCTGGTCCTGGAACAAGTGGAAAATTTCGGCCTCTCCTACGCCAAGACCCTAAAGCTCTGGCGCGAACGCTTCCTCGAACGCTGGCCCATGATCGCCCCTCTCGGCTACGACGAACGCTTCAAGCGCAAATGGGTCTACTACCTCAGCTACTGCGAAGCCGGCTTCACCGAAGGCACGATCGACGTTGGCATCTATCAATACCGCCGTCCGGTCTAAGCGACACTAACTCCCCTCCCAGCCTCCCCCGTAAGTCGGGGGAGGAGCTAGATCGTCTCTGTGGCGAGATGTTAGCCCTCTACCGGCGCACTCCTCCCCCGCCTTACGGGGGAGGCGGGGTGGGGGAAGGCCGCGCTCGCCAGCCCGGAAAGTGACGAAGAACCACTTGCTAACTTGACTTGACCACTCAGCTTACCCCCGCTACGGAAAACAAAACCGTTCCGGGGATGCCATCATGCGCCACGCTGCCGCTCTTGCCGTCACACTTCTCGCCACCACCACCCTGGCCGCCACGGCACAGGAATGGACCTACACGGGCGGCGACGGACAAACCGTGACCCTCGACGCCGCCCCCGTCCGCATCATCGCAAGCCAGGATGCCGCCGCCGGCCTGATCCCCCTCGGCATCCGGCCCGTCGGCATCTATGCCGATAGCGCCGTTGCAGATGCCAAAGCGCTCGAAGGCCTCGATCTTTCCGGCATCGAAATCGTCGGCCAGGTTTGGTCCGAGGTGGATATCGAAAAGGCCGCGGCGCTCGAGCCCGATCTCATCATAGGCGAATGGTGGGACCGCAACGAAGCCTGGTCGGGCGGCCAGGACCTGACCGCGCTTCTGACCCAGCTGGCTCCCATCACCGGCGTCGCCGCCAGTGACTCAATCGTTGGCATGATCGCTGATTACGAGACCCTCGCCGAAAGCCTCGGCGCCGATCTCAGCGACCCGGCCATCGCCGCAGACAAAGCCGATTTCGAAGCCGCCCGCGATGCCTTCACCGCTGCCGTTGCGGCCAAGCCCGACCTTACCGCGCTCGCCGTCTATGCCGGTGACGACGCGCTCTACGTCGCCGATCCGAAGGGCGCCGCCGAACTTCTCGATCTCCAGTCCTGGGGCCTCAACCTGATCTCCCCCGATGGTGTCGACGCCACCGGCAACAACTACTTCGAGACCCTGTCCTGGGAAAACGCCGACAAATACCCCGCCGACCTGATCCTCGTCGACAACCGCTCCGCCTCGACGCTCGAAACCGCATTGGCGCAGCCGACCTGGACGCTCAACCCAGGCGCGGCTGCCGAACAGATCGCCGATTGGCCAGCCTATTGGGTGCGCAACAGCGCCGCGTTTGCCGGTGCGCTCGAAAAACTGACCGCGGCCGTCGAAGCTGCCGATCCCAGCGTCGCGCCCTGATTTGACGACGCTGACGGCATCGGCGCCCCCGCGCGCGCAAAAAGCAGCCCGGCTCACGCTCGGGCTGCTTCTGCTCGCCATGATGCTTGCCGCCATCGCGGCGCTGTCACTTGCTGTCGGCGCCCGCCCCATCCCGCTCGAAACCGTCTGGCGCGCGCTCACCGCCTATGACGCCACCGCCACCGAGCACCGCATCATCTGGGACCTGCGCCTGCCGCGCACCGTCATCGGCCTTCTGGTCGGTGCTGCCCTCGGCCTTGCTGGCGCCGTCCTGCAAGGCGCCACGCGCAATCCACTGGCCGATCCGTCCATCCTCGGCATCCACGCTGGCGCCTCGCTCGCCGTCGTGCTCGGCGTCGCCTTTTTCGGCATGACCCAGCTCTCGAGCTATGTCTGGCTCGCCTTTCTCGGGGCAGGGGGCGCCATGCTGGTCGTCTACTCCGTGGCTTCGCTGGGGCGCGAAGGCGCAACGCCGGTCAAGCTCGCTTTAGCCGGCGCGGCCCTCAGCGCCGTCATGTTCTCGGTCATCAACGGCATCCTCCTGACCAGCCAGCGCACCCTCGACGAAATCCGCTTCTGGCAGGTTGGCTCTCTGGCCGGCCGCAGCATGGACATCCTGTTCCAGGTCACGCCCTTTCTGATCGTCGGCGCCGTCCTCGCCCTCGCCGTTGCCCGCCTCCTTGATGGCCTTTCCATGGGCGATGACGTTGCCCGCGCCTTGGGCCAGCGCATCGGCATCTCCCGCGCCTTGTCTGGCCTTGCCGCGGTCATCCTTGCCGGCGCCAGCACTGCCGCCGCCGGCCCCATTGCCTTTGTCGGCCTCACCGTGCCCCACGTCGCTCGGTCTATCACCGGCCCCGGCTACCGCTGGATCCTGCCCTATTCCATGCTCCTCGCGCCCATCCTTTTGCTCGGCGCCGACGTTCTGGGCCGCGTCATCTCCCCGCCCGGCGAAGTGCAGGTCGGCATCGTCACCGCCCTGATCGGCGCGCCCTTTTTCATCGCGCTCGTCCGCCGCAAGAAGCTGGCCGCACTTTGACCGCCGCGATCGACACCACCGGCATCATCGCCTCGCGTGCCCACTCCGCGTCCCGACGCAATCGTCTTGCCTGGGCACTAGCCGCTGCTTTGGCCGTGACTTTCGCCCTCTCCATGTATCTGGGCGACTTCCCGATTCCGGTCTCCGGCATCATCCAGTCGCTGTTTTCCCCGCTTACCGGCCTTGCCAATCGCTCGGTCGATTTCATCGTCCTCCAGGTCCGCCTGCCGCGCGCACTCCTCGCCATCGCCTCCGGCGCCGCCTTCGGTCTCAGCGGAATCATTTTCCAAACGCTTTTGCGTAACCCATTGGCCAGCCCCGACATTATCGGGATATCGCGCGGTGCCAGCGCCGCCGCCGTCTTCGTCATTATCATCCTGGGCTGGACCGGCCTGGCGGTTTCGCTCGGCGCCTTCGCCGGTGCCGTCCTCACCGCGCTCGCCATCTACTTCCTCGCTTGGCGCAACGGCTTGACGCCCTACCGAGTCGTCCTTATCGGTATCGGCACCGATGCCGTCCTCATCGCCGCCATCTCCTATATTTTTACCCGCGCCCGCATCAACGAAGTCCAGCAGGCCATGTCCTGGCTTGTCGGCTCGCTCAACGCCGCCCGCTACACTGATCTTCTCGTCCTCGCCGCCGCCATGGCCGTGCTGATCCCTGCGCTGATCGCACTGCTCCGCAGCCTCGATCCCATGGAATTGGGCGATGACACCGCCCGCGCGCTTGGCGCCCCGGTCGAACCAGCTCGCCTCGGCCTCATGCTCGTCGCCGTCGCCTTTGCCGCCTTTGCCACCGCCGCTGTCGGTCCCGTCGGCTTCGTCGCTTTCGTCGCCGGCCCCTTGGCGCGCGCCTTGCTCAAGGGGGCAGGGCGGGGCTTCCTCCATGCCGCGCTGATCGGCGCCCTCGTCATGCTGGTCTCCGACCTCATCGCCCAGCACATGCTGCCCGCGACACAATTGCCGGTAGGCGTCGTCACAGGTGCCTGCGGCGCCATCTTCCTGCTATGGCTGCTCATAACCTCCGGCCGGTCTGGCCGCGTAAACTGATCGGAGCGTAAACCATGTCCGCCAATCATTCTCTCATGGCTGCCGGTCTCGACCTCGGCTATGGCGACCGCCAGATCGTTTCTGCCCTCGACCTTTCGGTGCCCGCCGGCAAGCTCACCGTCATCGTTGGCGCCAATGCCTGCGGCAAGTCCACGCTCCTCCGCGGCCTCGCCCGCCTGCTGACGCCCAGCCGCGGCGCCGTCTACCTCGATGGCAAGCCCATTCACCAGATGCGCACCCGCGATGTCGCCACCATCCTCGGCGTCCTCCCGCAATCCCCCATCGCCCCTGACGCCATCACCGTCACCGATCTCGTCGGCCGCGGTCGCTACCCGCATCAGGGCTGGTTCCGCCGCTGGACCCCCGAGGACGACCAGGCCGTCGCGGAAGCCCTTGCCGCCACCGACACTGCCGATCTCGCCGATCGCCCCGTTGACGAACTCTCCGGCGGCCAGCGCCAGCGCGTCTGGATCGCCATGGCGCTCGCTCAGCAGACCGACCTCCTCCTGCTCGACGAACCCACCACCTTCCTCGACATCAACCATCAGGTCGAAGTCCTCGATCTCCTCACCGATCTCGTCAAGGAACGCGGCCGCACCGTCGTCGTCGTCCTCCACGACCTCAACCTCGCCTGCCGTTATGCCGATCACATCGTCGCCATGAAAGCTGGCCAGATCGTCGCCGAGGGCCGCCCCGTCGACGTCGTCACCGAAACCGTCGTCAAATCCGTCTTCGGCATGACCTCCCGCGTCGTCGTCGACCCCATCTCCGACACCCCCATGATCGTCCCCATCGGCCGCCATCACATAGAAAAGCAGTTGGCCTAGCTACCTGACATCTCGGCTCTTCCTTTCCCTCCTCTCGAGGGGGAGGGCAGCAAAGCTTGGCGACGCAGGAGCCTAGCGACGCTGGGTGGGGTGGGGCCCCGAACTCCACTCCCGCGACCCCACCCCACCCTCATTCCCTCCCCCTCAAGGGGAGGGAGGCGCATGACCCAATCCACAGTCACCGACTTCCGCCACGTTGACTCCCTGATCAAGATAAGAACAAATAGAGAACACTCCCGCGAGGACACCATGCCCGCAACCATCCTCCACGCCGACCTCGACGCCTTCTACGCATCCGTCGAGCAATTGCTGAACCCGGACCTGCGCGGCAAACCCATTGCTGTCGGCGGCGGCGTCGTCCTCGCCGCTTCCTACGAAGCCAAGGCCTTTGGCGTGCATGGTGGCATGTCCGGCCGCAAGGCGCGCGAACTCTGCCCGCAACTGATCTTCACCGGCGGCAATTTTGCCGAATACCAGCGCCTCGGCGACGCCGCCATCGCCGTCCTCCACGACTACACACCCGCCGTCGAGCGCATTTCCATCGACGAAGCCTTTGCCGATGTCGCCGGCTGCACCCACCTCTTCGGTTCCCCCGAAACCATCGCTGCCACCATCCGCCGCCGCGTCCGCGATGAGTTGGGTCTTCCCATTTCGGTCGGCGTCGCCGGCACCAAGCACCTTGCCAAGATCGCCTCGCAGGTCGCCAAGCCCGACGGCCTCGTCCATGTCGCGCCCGGGACCGAAATGGATTTTTTGCGCGACCTGCCGGTCGGGCTCATGTGGGGCGTCGGTCCGGTCACCGAACGCAAGCTCAAGGAAGAGGGGATCGAAACCATCGGCCAGCTTGCCGCTACGCCGGGGCGCTCGCTGCGTGGCCTCCTGGGCGACGCCGCCGGCGACAAGCTCGCCGATCTTGCCAGCAATCGCGATAGCCGCAAGATCGTCACCCACAAGCGCGCCCGCTCTGCCGGCGCCCAGTCCGCGCTTGGCCATAAACCGGCTACCCAAGCCACGATCAAGCCAACGCTGCGGCATCTCGCCGATCGCGTCACCTCGCGCCTTCGCGCCAAGGCCCTGGCCGGCCGGACCATTACCATCCGCGTCCGCTTTGCGGACATGCGCGCCGTCACCCGTTCCATGACCCTCGATGCGCCGATTTCCGCCACTGTCATGGTCGCCGAGATCGCCGAAGAACTGGTGCGCGCCGCGCTCGCCGATCACCCACGCGAGCGCTTCATCTCGCTGCTGGCTGTGTCCGTCTCGCATATCGACGACCAGCCCCACATCCAGCTCGAACTGCCGCTCGGCCTGCCGGACGAAAAACGCCGCCCCGGTGCCCGGCAGGGAGCTGCCCGCTGGTCCGCTGATCGCGCCATGGACAAAGCGCGCGACCGCTTCGGCCGCGACAGCATCGGCTATGCTGTCACCCAGCTGGAAAAACGGAAGTCCGTCCCAGACGCCTTCCGCGAACTGGCGGAAAAAGACCTAGGCCGCTGAGTCCATTGCCGTGAGTGCCGCCGGCTCCACCACACGCAGTGGAAATCGCAGCGTAAAGGTCGAGCCCACCCCTTCGGCGCTCCGCACCTCGACCTTACCGCCATGCAGCGCCATGATCTGCGACACGAAATTGAGCCCGATCCCGGTGCCCGGCAGGCCCTCGGCCGTCCGCGCCCGGAAAAATCGCTCGGTGACGAAACCGATCTCGTCGCTCGGAATGCCGACGCCGCGGTCCTCGACGCTGATCAGCACATCGCCACCCTGACGCTCACCGCGCACCTCCACAGGCGCGTCACCCGGGGAATATTTGAGCGCATTGGAAACAAGGTTTTGCACCGCTTGCTCGAGCAGCGTCGTGTCCGCCTGAACGAGCTTCGGCAAATTGCCGATATCGAGCTCGATCCGCCGCTGATCCTCGTCCGGCTGGTTGTCGACGACGTTTGCGACCAGCGCAGGAAGATCGCATGGCCGGGCTTGGAAGCTGATCTCGCCCTGCTCGAGCCGCGCCGCGTTGAGCGTTGATTCCATCAGCCGCGTCAGCCGCAGACAGGCATTGCGGATTTTGCCGATCCTCGAGCTCAACTCGTCCGGCGTCATCTCCATGCCGCGCCGCAACATGCGCTGCGCGCTCGAATCGATGATCGATAGCGGCGTCCGGAACTGGTGCGACACCACCGAGGTGAAGGCGCGGTGGAGGCGCGAAACCTCCCGCTCATGAGCAAGCGCTGCCTCGGCGCGCATGGCCGTTCGTAGGCCGCGCACCATAAGAATGGCGACAATCACGACCGCTACCAGAGTTGCCAGGAGAAAGCCCAAGATTTCGAACAGAATCTGCTGCCGTCCGGCGCGCACCGCTTCCTGCCGATCCCGCCCGTCCAGCATGCCGGCATTGGCGAAGTCGCGCATGGTCGCGGCGATGGACCGCGCCATTTCGTGCAAGGCAAGCACGCCGTCCGTGTCCGCGGGCGTGAGGTTTGCCAGGATCGGCCGCTCCGCCTCGAGGAGGGGACGCAGGTTTGCGATCTCGTCGTCATAGCCCATGGCCGCGACACGCGCCGTCATCTGCCCTTCTTCGAAAAGCTTGATGCGGCTGTCGAGCAGATCGAACCGCAACTGCAATTCGTCCCGCGCCACGCGGCCGGCCTCGAACAGCAGCGCCGTATCGGCAAGCCGCATGGCCTCATACTGGCCTTGGCTTGAAAACCAGATCACGCCTTCGGCGGGCTCGCCGCGCAGGCGGCTTTCGTTGAGCGCCAGCCGCGTCACCGCGGTCAGCAGCAAAACAAACAACATCGTCAGGGCAAGCGCCGCAACCAGGAAGGGCCGCGAGCGCCAGGGCCGCGCCGTCATTTCACGTCGAGCGCCTTGAGCTGCCACACCCAGCGGTCATGGAGGCGCCGGTCCTGCAAGGCTGGTTCATCGTCGCGCGGATAGATGATCCAGATCGGACCCTTGTCGCTGACCTGCATTTCCTCGCCATTGACCTTGGTCGCCAGCAAGACGTCGTAGTTCTGGAAATCGTTCATCGGCACTTCGACCGTATAGTCGTTGAGCGCGGAAGCAAAAACGCTCTCGCCCGTCGCCCCGACGCGCTCGAACACCGTGCGGCCCAACACGCCTTCGAAGGTCTGCACGCCATCTGTCCAAGGCGTCGTGGTCTTGATTTCGACCACGCCAAGCCCTTCCAGCATCTCGCGATCGAAGGCTGCTCCGCCATCGCTATTGCTGACCGCGACCGCGCCGGTAACGGTCAGGATCACAGGACCGGTCGGCGCCGGCAAAGCCTCCTGCGCCCAAATCGGTGAAAACGAAAACAGCAGTGCAGAAACAACCAAGGCGCCGCGCGCAAGTGCCGACATAGCCAGTCCCCGTGACTATTGTTGAGTGTCGGTCTTTATCTACTTCGACCCCGAACAGCGTGCATCAAAAATTTGCATCTGGCGACACGCTCGAATGCTCGGGAAGTGAATCGATCTCTGAAGTTTTGGTGCTAAACACCTTTGCCATCAGCACAGAGCCCACCCATGTTGCCGCACCAACGCGTCTATTTTCTGCAGTTCGTCTTTGCTTTGGCCATGGGCGCGCTACTGTCGCGACTGCCGGATCTGCAGACCGAGTTTGCGCTGACGGAAGGGCAGGTGGGGCTCCTCCTCATCACCATGTCCTGCGGCGTCCTTGTCGGCCTCACTTTCCTCGGCCGCGCCGTAGAACGCTTCGGCGCCCGCACCACGGCCTTCGTCACCATCTTCGGGGCCTCGCTGCTATACGCTCTGGTCCCCTGGATGCCCTCGGCTCCCCTAGCGACGCCGCTCATGTTCATGGCGGGCATCCTGGCCGGAGCTCTCGAGATCAATGCCAATGTCGAAGCCGACCGGCACGAGGCACTGCTCGGCCACCGCATCATGAGTCGCGTCCATGGCATGTGGAGCCTGGGCTTCTTCCTCACCGCCCTAGTCGCTGCCGTGCTCCGACAGGCCGGCATATCCGTCGAGCTCCACATGGCCGCGGTCCTTGCCGTGGTGGTCGTCTCGGGCACGATCGTCTTCTCGCCCATGCGCACCCCGCCGAAACGCAACAACGGCGTCGACGGCGAACAGCCACCTTTCGCCTTTCCCACCATCGGCATGCTGCCGCTGTGCCTCCTCGGCGCTGCCCCGCTCTGGGTCGAGGGCGCAGGCGTCGATTGGTCGGCCATCTACATGCGCGATGCCTTCGATGTTCAGCCGCTGATCGGCGGTCTCAGCGTCACGCTTTTTTCTCTCGCCATCGCCATCGGCCGCCTCGGCATGGACCCGGTCGTCGACCGCTTCGGCCCACGTCCCGTCGCCACGGTGCTCCTTTCCATGGCCATCGCCGGCCTCGTCATGGTGGCCACCGCACCAAGCCCGATGCTCGCGCTGCTCGGCTTCGCCCTCGCGGGCATCGGCTGCTCCTCGGTCTACCCGCTGGCCATCTCCGCCGCCGCGCGCCGCACCGATCGCCCCGCAGCCGTTAACGTGGCGGCCCTGAGTCAAACGACCTTTGTCGTCTTTTTTGCCGGCCCGCCGCTTCTCGGCTTCATCGCCGAACACATCGGCATCCGCTTTTCTTATTGGGTCATCGTTCCGGTGCTGCTCGCAGCCCTGCTGGTTACGCCCGCGCTTGCCAAGAACCCGGCCAACTGAAGGCCGGCGCCGTCGACGGCATTGGCGCGGACGGCGAACGAGAGCCGCGCACTGACTTTGGCCAAACCAAAAATAACAGGAAGGAGATTGGTACGCCCTAGGGGAATCGAACCCCTCTCTGCACCGTGAGAGGGTGCCGTCCTGACCGATAGACGAAGGGCGCGTAACCGCCGCCTTTGTACCGTCTCCGCCTCGCACACGCAAGGGGAGGGTGGTACGCCCTAGGGGAATCGAACCCCTCTCTGCACCGTGAAAGGGTGCCGTCCTAACCGATAGACGAAGGGCGCATCAGCGCGATGGCCGTCGTATAAGGGGGGCGATTTGTTTGCGCAACCCCATTTCGCATTGATCCTGTGAGGATTTTTTCTGGCCCCCGAAAAGAGGGAAGTTTTCAACAGCCCGAGAAGGTGACGGGCCGGCGATAGCCGCGCGGACGGTCGCGAATATCCACATGAATGAAGCTGCGGCCGGGATAGCAGCCGAGCCCGCCAACGCTGTCGAGGCTCATCGCGAAGGCGATAAGCTGCTCCTTGGGCACGCCCGGAATGTAGAAATCCGCCGCCATGCACTTGGTGTGGTAGGAATTGTCCGCGCCGCCGGCCGCCGCATTGTGCTGGCCATCGCGATAGCCCGAATTCATCACCACCTTCTTGCCGAACTTGCCCTCGAACTCCCAGATCACGAAGCGCAGCTTGGGCGAGATGCAGAAGGCGTTGACCTCTTTCGAGCTCACATAGGTCCCCCAGTCCTGCCGCATGCCGGAATAGCCCGAGCCGCTGCCGCTGGCGAACATCGCCATCGGCACGCAACCGGCCAGCATCAGTGCGGTGGCAAGAACGGCAGCAAGGCTGCGGAGGGGACGAAACATCGCGACTCTCCCGAGCACTGTCGCCGTTCGGCAACAAGCAATGGGTCATGGGGAACAGTCGCTAAAATACGATCGGTTTCGCTAACCCCCGGCTAAGAGGGAGGGTTAGCGCCAGGTTAACGCGAAGAAGGCGCCGCCAACTTCGACCGAACTCCTCCCCCTCCTAAAGGGGGAGGCGGGGTGGGGGTG
The DNA here is from genome assembly GCF_016698665.1 of Devosia rhizoryzae. NCBI lineage: Bacteria > Pseudomonadati > Pseudomonadota > Alphaproteobacteria > Hyphomicrobiales > Devosiaceae > Devosia > Devosia rhizoryzae. Next base: position 1,553,947 of record NZ_CP068046.1, on the reverse strand, counting down.
TCCGGCGATCACCAAACCCCAGTATTCGCCATCGACTTCCATGGCTCCTGCGGATCCATATGCCCTTCCTGGATCAGCTCGATCGAAATCCCGTCCGGGGAGCGCACGAAAGCCATATGCCCGTCGCGCGGCGGCCGGTTTATCACCACGCCCATGTCCTGCAGATGCTGGCAAAGCGCATAGATGTCCTTGGTCCGATAGGCGAGGTGCCCGAAATTTCGCCCGCCGCTATATTCCTCCGGATCCCAGTTATAGGTCAGCTCGACCTCGCCGCCCGTATCGCCCGGCGCTGCAAGAAAGATCAGCGTGAAGCGGCCCTTTTCATTTTCGGTGCGGCGCACTTCTTCGAGCCCAAGTCCCTCGCAGTAGAACCGCAGGCTTTCTTCGACATTGGTGACGCGCACCATCGTGTGCAGATACTTCATTTGGCTTCTCCGGCAATTGTTCTGGCCCCCGGCTAACAGGCCAATCGGGGCACCGCAATGACGGCCGATGCCGCGTTGGATAAAATCGCAAGATCTTCTTAACTTTTGGCACTGAATCGGACAGACTGATTTGATCTTGTGTGGCGTACCCCGCGCGCGGCGGGCGAGTGAAAAGGCGTAAAGTCATGGGGGCCAAGGTCAGTGGCGAGGGCGAAATGCCTGCCGACCTTTCTGAAACCGGTTCGATCCGTCCGGCCGACTCCCCAGGGGGCCACGCCGAGGCCGATACTATTGAAGTGACCGGCACCATCAAATGGTTCGATGCCGGCAAGGGTTTTGGCTTCATTGTCCCCGACAACGGCATGGCCGATGTCCTTCTTCACGTCACCTGCCTTCGTCGCGACGGCTACCAGACTGCCTATGAAGGCGCCCGCATCGTCGTCGAGGCGCTGAACCGTCCTGGTGGCCTTCAGGCCTTCCGCATCGTTTCGATGGACGATTCGACTGCCCGCCATCCTTCGCAGATGCCGGCCCCGCGCACCCATGTCGTGGTCGAGCCGAGCTCGGGCATGGTTCGGCTCGAGGTCAAGTGGTTCAACCGCATTCGCGGCTTCGGCTTCCTGTCGGCCGGAGAGGGAACTCCCGACATTTTCGTCCACATGGAAACGCTGCGCCGCTTCGGCATCACGGAATTGCGTCCGGGCCAGTTCGTTCTGGTGCGCTATGGTGAGGGGCCCAAGGGCCTGATGGTCGCCGAAATCCGGCCCGAAGGCTGGGGCGACGCCCCGTCGTCGCACTAGGGCAGGGATCAGAGGTTACATTTCGTGTTTCATGTTGTCGCCGAACAAGCCAAATCGCGCCTGCCGCGCAGTCTCTTTGCTGCCGGTGCAGCGCTTCTGATCAGCCTTCCGCTCGCCGCCTGCAGCGCCGAAGACACCCTGGTCATCCACTCGGCAAACGGCGATCACAGCTTCAAGGTCGAAGTCGTCGACACGCCTGAGACCCGCGCCAAGGGCCTGATGTATGTGCAGGAATTGGCCGACGACGCCGGCATGCTGTTCGATTTTGGAGAAGAACGTCCGGTCTCCTTCTGGATGATGAACACCTACATCCCCCTCGATATGCTCTTCATCGAGGCCGACGGCACCGTCCTCAACATCCACAGCAACGCCCGCCCCCACGACCGGACCTCCATCCCCTCCGATGGCCCAGTCCAATACGTCCTGGAAATCCCCGGCGGCGTCGCAACCAAGCTCGGCATCGAAGCCGGCGACACGGTTGAGCACGACAGAATAGCGCAGTAGGTCGCCCAAACTCGATCCCACCTTCCCCGTCGAGGGGGAAGGCAAGCAGAGCTTGGCGAGGGACGAGCCTAGCGTCGCTCGGATGGGGGTGCCTTTTGCTTGGAGAGAATTGGCGGTTACAGCCGCGCGACCACCATGCAATCGATCACCGCCCACAGATGCAGGCTCGCACCCGCCACGACGAACACGTGCCACAGCGCATTCTGAAACCGCAGCTTTTCCCAAACGTGGAAGACGATCCCCGCCGAATAGGTCACGCCGCCAGCCAGCAACAGCCACAGCGTCGTCGGCGGCAAAGTCTCGCCCAGTGACTGGAAAACCAACACGCCGCTCCACCCGATGATCAGGTAAAGCGCGATAGCGATCCGCCCAAACCGATGCGGCACGACAAGCTTGAGCGTAATGCCGATCAGCGACATACCCCACACGAAGCTCATCATGATCACGCCGATCGGCGTTCCGCCCATCACCGCAAGGAATGGCGTGTAAGTACCTGCTATAAATAGAAAAATCGCGGCCTGATCCAGCCGCGCCAAATACATCTTGACCGGAGAAACCGGCCACATGTTGAAGGCGAACGATACGCCGAGCACGACGATGAGGGTCGCGACATAGACGACCAGTGCGGGAAAGAATTCTGGCGCCGTGTGGAGGAATGCGAAGGTGAGAAGAATCGACCCTGCCGCAACCGCGACGATCAGGCCCAGAATATGAACGGCGGCGTCCGCGATGATCTCGGCTGGTGTGCAGGGGCGATGCTCGCGGCTCCACCAGGATCGGTCGGCGGCAGTCGTCTCGTTCATGGCCCCTCCTTCTCCGCTTCCTGCGGTGTGGACCTGAGCCAAACATCCTTTTGCCGCTACAAGTTCCTTGCTGCGACGCTGACGCCGCAGAAATCCGGTGAAGAAGCCTTTTTTGCCGACGCTCGGCGCTTGACCTGTAACCCTGCCGTTACTCTAAAACAGCCTCATGTCTCGCAAGTCCAAGCCGCCTATCGCCATCTATTCCGCCCTTGCCGACGCCACGCGCTGCCGCATCGTCGAAATTCTGCGATCCGGCTCAGTCCCCGTGCATGAACTCGCCGATGCCTTTTCGATAAGCCGCCCAGCCATTTCGCGCCACCTGCGCGTCATGAAGGAGGCTGGCCTTGTCGTCGAAGTCAAAAAAGGGCGCGAAAACCTTTACGCGCTCAAGCTCGAGAAGCTTGGCAAAGCCACCGCCTGGATCGACACCATGGCGACTGCACCCGCCAAGCCAAAAGCAAAGGCTTTAGAACCCGTAAAGCCAGCTCCGACCCCGATCCCGGAGCTCTTCCCCAAAGCCAAGCGACCCGACACCCCCACTGGCATCAACCAGATGGGTTTCGATTTCTGAGTTGCTCCAACCCGTTCCCAGTGCTTCCACCTCCCTCCCCTTGAGGGGGAGGGTAGCGGCGCCAGGCTCGAAGAGCCTTAGCAAAGCTGGGTGGGGTGGGGCCAAGCACACCGGCCGAGTTCGCAGCCCCGCCCCCACAGTTCCGTAAAGCTTGCGGCTAAGCTCCAACGCAATCCCCTCAAGGAGAGTGAGGTGCAGCAGCCGGCGTATCGGGTTAAACCGCAACCTTCAGAAGTAAGGGGAGGTAGAAGCCGTCGTCTAAAGCAGCGGCGCCGGAAGCGGATCGATCAGCCAGTGCCGCAGATCCTCATCAAACACGCTGCGCACCGCGCGTTCAAAGTCGCCTGGCGTCCACATGATCTGGCTCGGGCTCAGCCGCGCTTCGACCGCCCCAAGCGCAGCCCGTGCACCGAGCGCAATCGGCCTTATCGGACGGCCGACCTTGGTCGAAGCGGCGATGGCCGCAGTGATATCCTTGCGCTGGTCGCCGACATACCAGATCACGTCATTGCGCCGAAGCTCGCGGCCGATCCCCGACAGCGCAGCGCAGATCGAGTCCGGCCAAGGCTTGCCGCGCGACACGTCTTCTCGAAACACTGCCGTGCTGAAGTAACGGCTAAGCCCGAAAGCCTCGAGCACATCATGCCCATAGCCACGGCCTAATCCATTGCTGACAACGCCGAGAGTCACGCCCTCGGAGCGCAACCGCTCCAGGACGTTGCGCATGGTCCCGCAGGGCACCAGCATCTGCTCGACGCTCTTGCGGCGAACCTTGTGGATAGCCTTGTGGACGAAAAGCTTGGGCGTCTTCTCCGGCTTGCCCGCAGCCCGCCGCGCCAGCCGGAACCGCGCCACCAGCCGTCCGGCCCGGTGCGAGCAATCGTCCAGCATTTCGAGCATCTGCAGCACGCGCGGATTGACGTGGTGCACCAATGTTCCATCGAGATCAAACAGCACGATGGTCGGTCGGATCGACGATTCGCCCAGTGGAACAGCCCCCAGTTCAGATGGTTAAAGTGCCTGAATCTCGACCCTAGTACAACCCTGGGGAGGTGACACCTTGGTGACGGCCGGAACCGATGGAGCCAAAGGCGATCGCTGGCATCGATAATCTTTGGCGATCCCGGCTGGACTCGAACCAGCGACCAACAGCTTAGAAGGCTGCTGCTCTATCCATCTGAGCTACGGGACCGTAACGGCGCTTCTTTACAGCAAAGCGGCCAAAATTCCACTCCCCGCATCTACGAGGTAAGAGGAGCCGTGCTGCCGCGCACGATCAGTTCCGAATTGAGCACGATCTGCATCGGGCTGCGCGAAGTCTCGCCGTCTTCCAGGAGGTCGATCAGCGTTTCCGCTGCCAGCCGCCCAAGCGTCTCGCGCGGTTGGCGCATTGTGGTAAGGGCAGGACGGTAATGCGCCGCGACCTCCAGGTCATCGAAGCCGATGATGGAAAGGTCCCGTGGACACTCGATGCCATGCTGGCGCAGGCCGGACAAGAAGCCAATCGCCGATTCGTCGTTCGCCGCAAACACTGCCGTCGGCCGCTGCTCCAGCGTCATGAATCGGGACGCCGCTGCAAATCCCCCCTGCATTTCGAAATTGCCGCGGATCATCCATTGCGGGTTGGGCGCGATACTTGCCTGCTTGAGCGCGGCCAGGAAGCCGGCATGGCGTTCCCGCGCCACCACATTGTGCTCTGGTCCAAGAAGGTGCCCGATACGCTTGTGCCCAAGCTCGATCAGATGGCGCGTCGCCCGTTCGGCGGCCACCAGGTTGTCGGTCAGCACTCGGTGAAAACCGGCATGGGGAATGTCCTCACAGGCCACCACCATGGGGAAGGAGTGCGGTGCCGTGGTCAGCACCCGCAGCGCCTTTGGATCGAGCGATCCGTCCAGCAGCAGCAGCCCGTCCGCGCGGTTGGAAAAGAGATAGCCCTCAAGCCTCCGTGCCGACTCGTGCCCGAGGTAAAGGTTGGCGACGAGGACGCTATAGCCCCGGTTGGTCGCCTCCCGCTCGATCGCATCGAGGATCGACGAGAAGAAACCGTTGCGGATGTCGGGCAGGGCCACGAGGATGGTTTTCGCTGCCCTCTGACGCAGCGACCGGGCGGCCTGGTTCAGCGTGTAACCGGTTACACGAATGGCTTCCGACACCCTGTCGCGGGTGCCCAAACTGACCCGTTCCGGGCTCGACAACGTCCGGCTGACGGTGGCTGTGGAAACGTTGGCGAAGCGGGCAACGTCCTGAATGGTCGGCGTTTTTCGCATGTCTGGCATGTGCTGAGACGCCCCCTCTCGCCGTCCGTTGATCGCATCGGTCTAAATCGATCTTGACAGGTCTGCAAGGCTTGTATGAAACTCCTGAAATCGATTGCACAACCAATTTGGAACCTGTAGTGCAATCGATTACATGCTGTTGCAGAATGCTCTCTGAGAAGAGTAGGCTTGCATGGCGTGCATTGCTGGAGCGTCGAGCTCCTCGTGTTCGTTGGGAGGACAACCTATGAAGAAATTTGCAGTGGTCGCCGCTATGGCAACCGCTTTCCTCGGCTCCACGGCCTATGCCGCCGAGCTGGAAGTGACTCACTGGTGGACGTCGGCTGGTGAAGCTGCCGCCATCGCCGAATTCGCCAAGGTCTTCGAAGAGCAGACCGGCAATACCTGGGTCGACTCCGCTCTTGCCGGTTCGGGCACGGGCGCAAACCCGGTCATCATCAGCCGCATCATCGGCGGCGACCCGATGGGTGCAACCCAGATGAACACCGGCCGCGACGCCGAAGAACTGATCCAGGCCGGCCTCATGCGCGACCTGACCGATGTCGTCGCCGACATGAACATCGAAGGCTTCTACGTCGACGAGACCCTGCTCGAGCCATGCCGCTACGAAGGCGGCCTCTACTGCCTGCCGATCAACATCCACTCGTGGGATTGGCTGTGGCTGTCCACCGCAGCCTACGAAAAGATCGGTCAGCCGGTCCCCAAGGACTGGAACGAGTATGTCGCCTCCTGGCCCGCTCTCGAAGAAGCAGGCATCCTGCCCTTCGGTCTCGCCACCGGTTGGCCCTTCTCGGGCATTCCCGGCGTGCTGATGGCTGGTCTTGGCGGTTCCGATCTTGTCCTCGCGATCAACCGCGACAAGGACGTCGAGGCGGTTCGTGGGCCCGAATTCCGCAAGGTTGCCGAAGCTCTCGATCAGCTCCGCAAGGTCATTTCTCCGGAAGACCTGGTTCCGTCCTTCGGTGACGTTGGCAATCAGCTGCTCGAAGGCACGGCTGCCGGCAACATCCACGGCGACTGGCTGCAGGGCGACCTTCAAGTTGCTGGCGGCGTCCCCGGCGAAGACTATGAATGTCTCCCCGCTCTCGGCTTGGGCGACCAGCTCAGCGGTGGCGGCGACAGCTTCTACTTCCCGGTTCTGCCCGAAGGCACCGATCCGGCTGTGATCGAAGCCCAGACCCAGCTTGCTCGTATCCTGATCTCGCCTGAAGCCCAGCTCAAGTTTAACATGGTCAAGGGCTCCATGCCGATCCGCACGGACATCGACCTGGCTGCCGCCAATCCCTGCATGCAGAAGGCTCTCGGCATGCTCGACAAGGGCCTGCTGCCCTCCGGTGACTTTGCGCTCTCCAGCGACACCCAGCAGCAGTTCCAGGACCTCAACACCGAGTTTCTCGACGACGATAGCATCACTGTCGACGACTACATCGAGCGTTACGCCTCGATCCTCGAGTCGGACGTCTAAGAAGACATCCGCTTGATGAGACCTCGGTCTCGTCTTTGAAAAGAGTGGTCGGCCTTGCTCGACAAGGTCGGCCACATTCTCTTGGAGAGTTATATGGCGGACACAGCCCTTCCTCTTGAGGCGGGCGCCGAGAAGGCCAATCGGCCCGGCCTGCTGCAACGAATCTTTATCAACAACCTGCCCGCCAAGATTGCCGCCTTGCCGATGATGGCAACGGTGCTGGTGGTGTTTGTCGGGTGTACGATCTGGACGATCTACTACTCGTTCACCAATTCCAAGCTCCTGCCCACCGGCAAATTGGTCGGTTTCGACCAGTACGAGCGCCTGTTCGCGACCTCGCGCTGGAATGTCTCGGTCTGGAACCTCGTTGCCTATGGCGCGATGTCCCTGGTCTTCACCCTGGTCATCGGCTTCATCCTCGCCGTCTTGATCGATCAGAAGATCCGCTTCGAAAGCGCCTTCCGCACGATCATGCTTTATCCCTTCGCCCTCTCGTTCATCGTGACGGGCCTGGTCTGGCAGTGGATCATGAACCCGACCCTCGGCCTTCAGGGAACGCTGCGCGGCCTGGGCTGGACCGGCTTTACCTTCGATTGGATCGCCAATCCGCGCATGGTGCTGTTTGCGCTGCTGATCGCCGGACTTTGGCATGGCACGGGCTTTTGCATGGTGCTGATGCTCGCAGGCCTCCGCGGCGTCGACGAGGAAGTCTGGAAAGCCGCTCGCATCGACGGCATCCCCACCTGGCGCACCTATGTCTCGATCGTCATTCCCATGATGCGCGGCGTTCTCGTCACCGCCGTGGTCATCATCGGCTCGGGCATTGTCCGCCTCTATGACCTTGTCGTGGCGCTCACCAATGGCGGTCCTGGCATCTCCTCGGAAGTGCCCGCCAAGTATGTCTTCAACTACATGTTCTCGGGCGGCAATATTGGCCAGGGCCTGGCCGGCGCAACCATGATGCTGCTGACCGTTCTCATCATCATGATCCCGTGGGCCTATCTGGAATTCGGCGGAAAGGGCCGTCGCACATGAACATGACCGCCACCATTCCCGCCGGCACGCCCATGGCGACCGGGCCAAACGAGCCCCGGGGCCAGCGCCCCAAGCCCTTTTTCACCCCACGCAAGATCATCCTCTATTCCGTCCTGGTGGTGTTCTCGCTCTATTACCTGTTCCCGCTTTACGTGATGCTCACCACATCGCTCAAGAGCATGCCCGAGATCCGTTTCGGCAACATCTTCGCCTTGCCCACGGCGCCCAGTTTCGAGGCGTGGGCCAAGGCCTGGAGCAGCGCTTGCACTGGTCTGAACTGTAACGGTCTGGCGCCAGGTTTCTGGAACTCGGTCAAGATCACCATCCCATCCACCGTCGTTTCCATCTTTATCGCCGCAGTGAACGGCTACGCCCTGGTCAACTGGCGCTTCAAGTTCTCGGAAGTCTTCTTCGCCATCCTGATCTTCGGTTCGTTCATCCCCTATCAGGTGATGCTCTACCCGCTGGTGATGATCACCCGTGAACTGGGCATCTTCGGCTCGCTTCAGGCGGTCATCCTGATCCACACCATCTTCGGCATGCCGATTCTTACCCTGCTGTTCCGCAATTACTTCGCGTCGCTTCCGCAGGAATTGTTCAAGGCGGCGCGTGTCGATGGGGCAGGGTTCTGGCGCATCTTCTTCGAGATCATGCTGCCCATGTCGCTGCCGATCTTCGTTGTAGCGCTGATCCTGCAGATCACCGGCATCTGGAATGACTTCCTGTTCGGCGTCGTCTTTGCCGGCAACGTCAACTACCCGATGACCGTGCAGCTCAACAACATCGTCAACTCGGCCCAGGGCACGCCCGAATACAACGTGAACATGGCCGCCACCGTTCTCACCGGCCTCGTGCCGCTCATCGTCTACTTCGTATCCGGCAAGTGGTTCGTCCGCGGCGTTGCCGCTGGTGCGGTGAAGGGATAACTCAATGCAACAAAGCGTTTCCATCCGCGACCTCACGCTCAACTTCGGCAGCGTCAAGGTTCTCGAACACCTCAATCTCGATATCGCCCAGGGCGAGTTCATCGTTCTGCTCGGGCCATCCGGCTGCGGCAAATCCACCTTGCTCAACTGCATCGCCGGCCTGCTTGACGTGTCCGACGGGCAGATCTTCATCTCGGGCAAGAACGTCACCTGGCTCGAGCCCAAGGATCGCGGCATCGGCATGGTGTTCCAGTCCTATGCGCTCTATCCGCAGATGACCGTGGAAAAGAACCTCAGCTTCGGCCTCCGCGTTGCCGGCATGCCCAAGGCCGAGATCGACCAGCGCGTCGCCCGTGCTGCCGAAATCCTGCAGATCCAGCCGCTGCTGCAGCGCAAGCCGGCCAATCTGTCCGGTGGCCAGCGCCAGCGCGTCGCCATCGGCCGCGCTCTGGTGCGGGACGTGGACGTCTTCCTCTTCGACGAACCGCTGTCCAACCTCGATGCCAAGCTCCGCAGCGACCTTCGCGTCGAAATCAAGCGCCTGCATCAGCGTCTCAAGAACACCATGATCTACGTCACCCACGACCAGATCGAGGCTCTGACGCTGGCTGACCGCATCGCCATCATGAAGAACGGCGTGATCCAGCAGCTTGCCGATCCGGCCACCATCTACAACAAGCCGGTCAACCTCTACGTCGCCGGCTTCATCGGCTCGCCCTCGATGAACTTCATCCCGGGCACCCTGGATGGCGAAACCTTCACCGCCAATGACGGCACCCGAATCCCGGTCGGCGCCTACGAGTTCGTGTCGCGTCTCTCCGGCGCCACCAAGTCGGTTCTCGGCGTGCGTCCCGAGCACATCCTGCTCGGCGATGCCGCGCGCAACATGCCGTTCCAGACCCAGGCCGAAATCGAGATCGTCGAGCCCATGGGTTCGGAAACCTTGGCCTGGACCAAGGTTGCCGGCGTCCCGGTTACCTTCCGCTGCTCCAGCGACATCCCGCTCCATGTCGGCGAAAAGGTCACCGTCGGCTTCGACATCGCCCGCGGCTCCCTCTTCAACGCCGAAAGCGAAGCCCGGATCTAACTGCGGTAGGGGAGGGCACGTGCTGCCCACCCCACCAGCTGTCACCCCGGCGAAGGCCGGGGCCCATCCCGAGATCGGAGGATGTCATCCCCGCCTTCGCGGGGATGACATCGAGTTTTTACAAGCAGGCGGATGCCTGCAGAGAAAAATCTAAAAGAGACCACCCATGACCGAACTCTCCTACCAGCTCTACAGCGCCCGCAATTACCCTTCCTTTCCCGAGCTTCTGACCAAGCTGTCCGAAATCGGCTACAAGCAGGTCGAAGGATACGGCGGACTCTATGCCGACGCCGCAGGCCTGCGCGCCGAACTCGACAAGAACGGTCTCACCATGCCGACCGGCCATTTCGGTCTCGATCAGCTCAAGGACACTGCCGGTGCCCTCAAGATCGCCGAAACACTCGGGATGAAGCGCCTCTACTGCCCCTTCATCATGCCGGATCAGCGCTCGACCGATGAATCGAAGTGGCTCGAGCTTGCCAATTCGCTGGCCGAGATCGGCGAAAAGGTCACCGCCGCCGGCTACGGCTTCGGCTGGCACAATCATGATTTCGAATTCGTCGCGACCACCTCCGGCCGCACCCCGATGGAAATCATTCTCGAGACCGCACCCAAGATCGAGTGGGAATGCGACGTCGCCTGGGTCATCCGCGGCAATGCCGATCCGCTGGCCTGGTTCGACCGCTATGGCGATCGCATCACCGCCGTTCACGTCAAGGATCTCTCGGTTGAAGGCGAGAACCCCGAGGAAAGCGGCTGGGCCGACGTCGGTCATGGCCGTGTCGGCTGGGACGTCCTCATCGAGGAAGTCAAAGCCCGCACCAAGGCACAGTATTTCGTTGCCGAACACGACAATCCGACCGACGCGATCCGTTTCGGCACGCGGTCCTTCGCAACTGCCAGCAAGTGGAGTTGAGCCAAATGGCAAAGACCTATGGCGTCGGCATCATGGGTGCCGGCAATATTTCGGCCGCCTATCTCCGCCTCGCGCCGCTCTTCAAGAACCTGGAAGTCCGCGCCGTCGCCGACATCATGCCCGAAGCCGCGCAGAAGCGCGGCGGCGAGTTTGGCGTCAAGGCACAAACGCCCGACGAACTGCTCAAGAACAGCGAGCTCGACGTCATCGTCAACCTCACGGTGCCGGCTGCCCATTACGGTGTCTCGATGGACATCATCTCGGCCGGCAAGCACTCCTATTCGGAAAAGCCCTTCGTGCTCTCCGTCGAAGAAGGCTTGGCGCTTAAGAAGGCCGCCGAGGATCGCGGCCTCAAGGTCGGCTCCGCCCCCGACACCTTTTTGGGTGGGGCGCACCAGCAGGCCCGTGAAATCATCGACAGTGGCAAGCTCGGCAAGATCATGAGCGGCACCACCCACGTCATGAGCCGCGGCATGGAGCACTGGCACCCCAATCCGGACTTCTTCTTCCAGCCCGGCGGCGGCCCGATCCTTGATCTTGGACCCTACTACATCACCGACCTCGTTCACCTGCTCGGACCGGTAAAGCGCCTTTCGGCCTTCACCAACATGGCCCGCGCCGAGCGCGAAGTCACCGCCGAAGGCCCTTACAAAGGCACCTTCATCAAGGTCGGCACCCCGACCACGATCCACGGCGTGCTCGAATTCCACAACGGCGCCATCGTCACCATTGGCGCCAGCTGGGACGTGGCGGCCCACGGCCACCACAATATCGAGCTTTACGGCACCGATGGCTCGATCTTCGTGCCCGATCCCAACTTCTTCGGCGGCGATCTTGTCACCGCCAGCCTCGATGGCACCCGCACGCCGGTTACGCCATGGGATCACCCCTTCGGCAAGCCAAACCAGGAACTCGACAAGGCCATCCCGCGCGCCAACTATCGCTGTGCCGGCCTTGCCGACATGATGCTGTCGCACGAAACCGGCCAAACAGCCCGCTGCGGCCTCGACGTCGCGCTCCATGTGGTCGAAGTCATGACCGGCCTCCTAAAAGCCGGCGAGACAGGGCAGGTGCTGACGCTTCAGACCACCTGCGAACGCCCGCGCGCCCTCGGCATCGACGAAGCCCGGGCCCTGCTCAAGAACTGATGGACGTACGTCATTGACAGGCGCTTGGCGCCGGTCAAGACTGGGATAACATAACGGGCGGCGAGCCATTCGCCGCCCGTCCTCATGCGGACGCCACGATCCGCAGTGTCAAGATGAAGACCCCAGCAGCGGCGGGGTTAAAGAGGAGATTTCCATGGCCACTACCATCAAGGGCCCAGCCATTTTTCTCGCCCAGTTCGCTGGCGATGCTGCCCCCTTCAACTCGCTCGACAGCATCTGCAAATGGGCTGCCGATCTCGGCTACAAGGGCGTCCAGATCCCAACCTGGGTCTCGAGCTTCATCGATCTCGAAAAGGCTGCAAACTCGAAGACCTATGCCGACGAGATCAAGGGCGTCGTCAATTCGCACGGCCTCGAGATCACCGAATTGTCGACCCATCTCCAGGGCCAGCTGATCGCCGTCCATCCGGCCTATGACACCGCTTTTGATGGCTTTGCGCCTTCCGCAGTCCACGGCAATCCCAAGGCGCGCCAGCTCTGGGCCGTCGAAACTATGATGAACGCCGCCAAGGCTTCGCAAAATCTTGGCCTCAAGGCGCACGCCACCTTCTCCGGCTCGCTCGCCTGGCCCTATATCTACCCCTGGCCCCAGCGTCCCGCTGGCCTCGTCGAAGAAGCCTTCGATGAACTCGCCCGCCGCTGGACCCCGATCCTCAACGCCTTCGACGAAGCCGGTGTCGACGTCTGCTATGAAATCCATCCCGGCGAAGACCTGCACGACGGCATTTCATACGAAATGTTCCTGGAGCGAGTGAACAATCATCCCCGCGCCAACCTGCTCTATGATCCCAGCCACTTCGTGCTGCAGCAGCTCGATTATCTCGACTACATCGATATCTACAAAGACCGCATCAAGGCCTTCCACGTGAAGGACGCCGAGTTCAACCCAACCGGGCGCCAGGGCGTCTATGGCGGTTTTCAGTCCTGGGTCGATCGGGCAGGGCGCTTCCGCTCCATCGGCGATGGCCAGGTCGACTTCCCGGCCATCTTCGCCAAGATGGCAGCCAACGATTTCCAGGGCTGGGCCGTGCTCGAATGGGAATGCGCCCTCAAGCACCCCGAGGATGGTGCCCGCGAAGGCGCCGAGCTCATTTCGAGCTACATCATCCGCGTCACCGAAAAGGCCTTCGACGATTTCGCCTCCGGCGGAACCGACCAGGCCGCCAATCGCAAGATGCTCGGCCTTTAGTGCTAGCAGTCTGCTAACCAATAGCTCGGAGAAGCGAAAAAATGGCTGAAAACGGCGCAAGAAAAATTCGTCTTGGCATGGTCGGTGGCGGAAAAGGAGCCTTCATCGGCTATGTCCACCGCGTCGCCTCCCGCATCGACGGCGACTACGATCTGGTCGCGGGCGCCCTCTCGTCCCGCCCAGAAGTGGCCCGGGAATCGGGCAAAAACCTCGGCCTGGCCGAGGATCGCATCTACACCTCCTACGAAGAAATGGCCCGCGCCGAAGCGGCCCGCGAGGACGGTATTGAAGCCGTTTCCATCGTCACCCCCAACCACATGCACTTCGGCCCCGCCAAGGCCTTCCTCGAAGCCGGCATCCACGTCATCTGCGACAAGCCGATCACGGCGACGTTGGAAGACGCACGTAAGCTGCTGGAGATACAGCCAAAAAACGGCGCCAAGTTCCTGCTGACCCATAACTACACCGGCTATCCGCTGGTGCGTCAGGCCCGCGAAATGGTCGCCTCCGGCGCCCTCGGCAATATCCGCGTGGTCCAGGTCGAGTACCCGCAGGACTGGCTGACCGAGCCCGTCGAACAGTCGGGCAACGCTCCAGGCGCTGAATGGCGCACCGACCCGTCCCGCTCCGGCGCAGGCGGCGCCATCGGCGATATCGGCACCCACGCCTACAACCTTGCCCGCTTCGTCACCGGCCTTAAAACCGAAGCCGTCGCCGCTGACCTCACCGCCTTCGTCCCTGACCGCAAGCTCGACGACAACGTCCACATCATGCTCCGCTTCGAAGGCGGCGCCCGCGGCATGCTCTGGGCCAGCCAAGTCGCGCCCGGCAACGAAAATGGTTTGCAGCTAAGGGTTTACGGCGACAAGGGTGGTCTGGAATGGCGCCAGGACAACCCCAACTACATGTGGTTCACCGAGTTCGGTAAGCCCAAGCAGCTGCTGACGCGCGGCGGATCGATCTCGGTTCCGCCAGCCGCCTCCATGAACATCCGCATTCCCTCCGGCCACCCGGAAGGCTATCTCGAAGCCTTTGCGACGCTCTACTCGCAGTTCGCCTCGGTCATCCGTGGCGACGGCGCCGAATACGAAGCGCTTCTGCCCTCGATGGCCGATGGCGTCGAAGGCATGCAGTTCATCACCGCCTCGGTTCAGTCCAGCAACAACGAAAGCCGCTGGACCCGCCTCAGCGAAGTCTGAAACTCAGGGCCGGCAGCACCCCTGCCGGCCTAACTCACTGCACGCGTTGGCTTGTAAAACCGCGCTCTTCGAGCAAGGTGACGACGCTGATCTCGTCCACCAGATGCGCCGCGCCGACCACCAGGAGCGCCTTCTCGTTGCGCTCCAACATGGCATCGATCTGCTCGACCCAGTCACGGTTGCGATCGTCGATCAGCCGCGTCACCATGCCGTCATCATAGTCGCCCATCTGCGACATGAAAACTTCGCCCAATAGCTCCGGCGTTCCCGCCATCCAGGCATCCACCATGCTGTCGATGTCCGATTGCATGACGTGAAGCGTGTCGAGTGTCGCCTCCAGCATCGCGATTTGCTCTTCGTCGCTTCCGCTGGCCAGAAACCCGATCTGCTGTTCCGGCGTCTCGAGATAGCCGGTCCGCTCTTTCGGTACCGCGGCGCCCAGCACCGCCTCAACCCCAAGCAATGGATCATAGCCCGAATCGGTCAAAGGCCCGATCGAAAGCGTTGTCGCTGCCATCCAGGGCCGCATCGTCAGCAAGAGCGGCATGGGAATAAGGTAGTCTTCAGCCGCCTGTCGGACGCGCGCCGTAAGCTTGGGTCCGATCGTGTCACTGAGCAGCTTGCCATCCCGATTGTAGGCAAGATCAAACGTCATCGGCATGATCCGCATCTGCGCTTCGACGCTGACATCGGTTTCGAAATAAACGCGGTCGGCCTTGGACAGCACCTTGTCGAGCCGCGCGCTACGCCAGTCGAGATCGGGCGGCAACAGATGCACAGAGCCGAAGAGCCAGATTGAGCTATCCTCGTCGCTGACTTTCCAGAGAGCAGGGGCGGCCACGACGCTTGAAGCGGTCATCACCAGAGCGGCAAGGGAAAGAACGAGAGGTCGGATCAGCATCGGCAAGCTCCGGCTTTACACATCAAGAGCTCAAGCTAGCTGGAAAAAGCCAAGCGCCGCAATCTCTTGCGGCGCCAATCAGACTCAAATTGTCAGTAGCTCAGTGCGTCCAGGGCGTCTTGCGGTCGGCCCGGAAGTTATCCGGATAGCTCACGCGCTTTGGCGTGGGATCATGCGCCGGCTGCACCGTATAAGGGATGCCATTGCGCTGCGCATAGGCTTCGGCTTCTTCCAAGGTATCGAAGGAGAGCTTGACCTGCTGGGTCGTGTCGCTGCTGCTGGTATAGCCCATCAACGGCTCGATACCGCGCGGCTTGCTCTGCTCGTGCACCAGAACCCAGCTCTTGGATTTGCCTTTGCCCGACTGCATTGCGCTGCGGGCAGGGCGGTAGATACGGGCCGTCATGCAAGGTCCTCAACGATGCTAGGCGATGGTCGGAGTACAAAGATTCGAACTTTGGACCCCCGGTTCCCAAAACCGGTGCTCTACCAGGCTGAGCTACACTCCGAGATCGCGCCTCTCCGTTAGCGTGTTCGATGACGCAGGGCAAGTGTAACCAATCAAGCAAAGCCCAATTGACGCCGTTTCCTTGCGAGGTCACAAAACGCCCATGCTCAAACTTCAAGACCGCTGGCCCATGGGCCTTACCCGCAACAACTGGCCTGACATTGCTGCCATGGTCATCCTGGTGCTCTTCATTCTTGTTTTCTTTGATGTTTGGGCCTCGCAAACCCTCCAGGCCTGGCCCGATGTATGGCGCCAACCCTTCGCCTTCATCACCGATTTCGGCCTGTCGGATTGGATCCTGATCCCTTCGCTGCTGGTGACGCTGATCGCCGGCATCACCTTCCGCTTCATCCGCTCCGGCTTTTATCGCCGTGCCGTATGGGAGTTGACCCTGGTGTCAGGCTTCATCTTCATTGGTGTGGGCGCACCTGGCCTTCTGACCAATCTCTTGAAGCGCCTGTTCGGGCGTGGCCGCCCCGCAGAGTTTCTCGAGAGCGGTGGTTTTGCTTTCCAGCATTTCGTCAATGACTGGACGTTTCAGAGCTTTCCATCCGGCCACTCCGCCACAGCCATGGCTAGCGCCCTCGTCATCGGCTTCATGGCGCCACGCTTTTTCAAGCTGATCCTGCTGATCGCGGCAATGACCGGCGTTTCCCGCATCGTTATCGGCATGCACTATCCCACCGACGTGGTTGCGGGCTTCATCATCGGCCTCTTGGGCGCCTACGCGGTGCGCAATCTCTTTGCCGCGCGCCGCTTGCTGTTTGCCGCTCTTCCGGATGGTACGGTTCGCTTTCGCGGCACGCCAAACCTGCGCCGCATCCGGCGCAAGCTCTTTCAGCGCGCCACCGAATAACGCTGAAGCGCTGAAGCCAAGTCTGCCTTGAGATCGTCCACACCCTCGAACCCGATATGAACGCGGAACAAATTGCCTTCCTGGGTCCAGGGCTGAACGGTACGCGCGTTTTTGATCACAACGGGCAGGCACAGGCTTTCGTAGCCGCCCCACGAATAGCCCATGGAAAAGAGCTCCAGGTGGTCAACAAAGGCCGCCACCGCAGCTCGCGGCGCGGGTTTGAGCACGAAGCTGAAGAGGCTGCCGGAGCCGGTGAAATCACGCTGCCACAGGTCATGATCCGGATGGCTGGGCAGGGCAGGGTGAAGGACAGCGCTGACCTCGTCCTGCACTTCCAGCCAGGAGGCAATCTCCAGTGCCCGCTCCTGATGCTCTTTCATTCGGATCGCCAGCGTCCGAAGGCCGCGTGCCACAAGATAGGCATCGTCACCCGAACTGAAGAATCCCAGAAGGGTGCGCACGCGCTCCACATCGGCCCAGGCTTCTTCGGTAGTGGAGATTGTCCCGGCCATAACATCGGAGTGGCCGACGAACATCTTGGTTGCCGCATGAACGACGATATCGGCGCCTAGAGCCAGCGGCTTGAAATAAAGCGGCGTCGCCCAGCTGTTGTCCACGATCAGTCGCGCACCGCCTGCATGCGCTGCCGCGGCCAGCGCCGGAATGTCCTGTATCTCAAACGTCAGCGATCCCGGACTTTCCGCCAACACTGCCTTCGTGTTGGGCTTCATCAGCTCAGCAAGGCCCGCGCCGACGCGGGGATCGTAATAGCGAACGCTGACGCCCATGCGCTCAAGAAAGCCATCGGCGAATTTGCGTCCTGGCTCATAGGCACTGTCGGAGATCAGAATGTCATCGCCAGCATTGACGCAGCTCATCAGCGCGATGGTGATCGCGGCGAGCCCGGACGGCACGAGCTTGGTGCGGAATGCCCCCTCCAAGTCGGTGATCACTGATTCGACCGTCTCGGTAGTCGGGTTGCCGGCACGGCCATAAAGGAAGCGCTGCGACTGCGCTTCGATATCTGCCAGAGTTTTGAACAGCACAGTCGAGCCGCGGTAAACCGGCGTGTTGACGAAGCCGAACTGATCTTCCGGATTCCGTCCAGCGTGGGTCAGCATTGTCTCCACTGAGGATTTTTGGGAATTTTCGCTCATGGAGGCCTCTGCTCAAAAACGGATCACATGACTGCTCTGGCTAAAAAAGCGACAGAACCGCTGCCCAATTTTGCCATAATCGCTTGACGTTACGGTCAATAGAGGCTTGCATGCTTAGCAGCATCCAAACCGCAAACAAGCGGTGGTGCGCTCGGGGCCTCGGCAAACTTGATAGGCTCCGAAATACAGGGTCAGGAACTTAAGGGAAAAAGATGCAAAAAGCGCTCGTATCGATCGCAGTCGCAGCCTCGCTGGGGCTCGGCGCGACCGCCGCAAACGCGGCAATTCTGGACGACGTCAAGGCAAAGGGTTATGTCCAGTGCGGCGTGACAGGTGGCGTTCCGGGCTTCTCGGCGCCCGATACCAACAATGTGTGGACCGGTCTTGAAGTCGACTTCTGCCGTGCCATGGCCGCAGCGATCTTCAACGATGCCGACGCCGTTCGTTATACCTCGCTGACCAGCCAGGAGCGCTTTACCGCTCTTTCGGCCGGTGAAATCGATGTTCTCTCGCGTACCACGACCTGGACCATGAGCCGCGATACCCAGCTCGGTATCAGCTTCATTGGCACCATGTTCTATGACGGCCAGGGCTTCATGGTTCGCGAAGCAGATGGCATCCCCTCCGCTCTCGATCTCTCCGGCGCCGCCGTTTGCATCGAGTCCGGTACCACGACCGAACTCAACGCTGCCGACTATTTTGCCGCCAACGGCATGGACTTCAACACCGTGGTCTTCGTAGACCAGGACGAAGTCGTTAAGGCCTACGAAGATGGCCGCTGCGACGTTTACACCACCGACTCTTCCGCTCTGGCCGCCGAACGCTCCAAGTTCGCCAACCCTGCCGAGCACATCATCCTGCCCGAAGTTATCTCCAAGGAGCCCCTTGGCCCCGTGGTTCGCGCCGGTGATACCCAGTGGTTCAACCTCGCGCGCTGGACCTACTTTGCACTGCTCGAAGCCGAAGAACTGGGCGTGACCTCGGCCAATGTCGACGAGATGCTCGGCTCCGACAACCCGGCCATCAAGCGCCTCCTCGGCGTTGAAGGCGACTTCGGCACCCCGCTCGGCGTCACCAAGGATTGGGCATACCAGATCGTCAAGACTGTCGGTAACTACGCCGAAGTCTACGACCGCAACGTCGGTCCTGAGACCCCGATTGGCCTGGAACGCGGTCTGAACGCTCTGTGGCGCGACGGCGGCATCCAGTACGCACCGCCGATCCGCTAAGCTGAACGAAATGCACCGGCGCTTCTTTTTGGAGCGCCGGACTTTTGTTCCGTCGTCTGCCGCATCCTGAAGGCGCGCAGCGGCTCATAGTGGCCAAGGGACACCATTTTATGACCACTCTCGATACGGCGCCGCAATCGGCTCCAAGGGCGAGCTTTCTTAACGATCCGGTGATCCGCGGGATCATCTACCAGGTTGTCGTTGCGGTTATTCTGATCGCCTTCATCGTCTGGATCGTTGGAAACACCGCGGCCAATCTCGCGGCGCAAAACAAGACCACCGGCTTCGACTTTCTCTGGAAGACAGCCGGCTTCGACATCAGCTTCTCGCTGCTTCCCTGGTCACGCGGCTCCTATTATTGGGAAGCCTTTCTCGTCGGCCTCCTGAACACGCTGCTCGTGGCCTTTATCGGCATTGTTTTCGCAACGATCCTCGGCTTCACTCTCGGCATTGCCCGCCTCAGCAGCAATTTCATCATATCGAGCCTCGCCACCGTTTACGTCGAGGTCATCCGCAACATCCCACTGCTGCTGCAGCTGTTTTTCTGGTATTTCGCCGTTCTCAAGGCAATGCCCGCAGTGCGCCAGTCCATCGCCCTGCCTTATGACAGCTTCATCAATCAGCGCGGCATCTTTGTGCCGAGGCCCATTCCGGATGAGCAATTCGGCTTTGTCTGGATTGCCTTCGCGATCGCCATAGCCGCGGTGTTCCTGATGCGCCGCTGGGCGCGCAAGCGTCTTGAAGCCACAGGCCAGCGCTTTCCGGTGTTCCTCACCTCGCTTGTTCTGCTGATCGGCATCACAGCCATCGGCTGGTTCGTCAGCGGCGCCAGCGTCGCCTTCGATCCTCCAGTTCTCGAACGCTTCAATTTCACCGGCGGCCTGGCGCTGCCCCCCGAATTCGTTGCCCTGGCCTTTGGCCTCACCATCTACACGGCGTCCTTCATCGCCGAGACGGTGCGTGCCGGCGTTCAGTCGGTGAATCATGGACAGACCGAAGCGGCACAGTCGCTCGGCCTCAAGGACAATGACCGGCTCCGCCTCGTCATCGTGCCCCAGGCCATGCGAGTGATCATCCCGCCGCTCACGAGTCAGTATCTCAACCTCACCAAGAACTCGTCGCTGGGCGCTGCAATCGGTTACCCCGAACTGGTCAACGTCTTCGCCGGCACGTCGCTCAATCAAACGGGCCGCGCCATCGAGTGCATCGCCATCACCATGCTGGTCTACCTGGTTCTCTCGCTCGCCACATCGGCGCTGATGAACTGGTACAATGGCCGCGTGCGGCTGGTTGAGCGGTAGGAGCGCGCCATGACGGATATCGGTTACGTTCGCTCCGACCTCGTCGATGCCCGCCCGGCACCGCACCGCACCAGCGGCGCGATCGCCTGGATGCGCAAGAACCTCTTCGCCAATCCGGTGGACAGCCTTCTGACGGTGCTAGGCGTCCTCTTTCTCCTTTGGATCCTCCCGCCGCTTTTCGGCTGGACCATCTTCAATGCAGTCGGTCCCAACGGCACGGTCGAAGAGTGCCGCATGGAAAACGCCGGCGCCTGCTGGGCTTACATTTCTTCGGAAATAGAGTTCTTCATCTACGGCTTCTACGACATCCCCGAGCAATGGCGCCCCAACATCGTCTTTGCCCTGGGTGCCTTGCTGCTGACGCCGCTGCTAATTCCCAAGGCTCCGTTCAAGCGCACCAATGCGGTGCTCTTCCTCGTCGCCTATCCGGTTATCAGCTACTTTCTCCTGGCGGGCGGTGTCTTCGGGCTCCGCTACATTCCGACTGAAAAATGGGGCGGGCTCCTTGTCACCCTCATCATCTCGGTCATTGGCATTACGCTGTCCTTCCCGATCGGTGTGCTGCTCGCCTTGGGCCGCCAATCCAACCTGCCGATCATCAAGACGGTGTGCATCTGCTTCATTGAACTGATCCGCTCCGTGCCGCTGATCACCATTCTCTTCATGGCCTCGATCATGCTGCCGCTGTTCATGCCGCAAGGCACGACGGTCGATAAGTTCCTCCGCGCCATTGTCGGCGTCACGCTCTTCACCTCTGCCTATATGGCCGAAGTAGTGCGCGGCGGCCTTCAGGCAATCCCGCGCGGACAGTATGAAGCGGCTGCGGCCCTGGGTCTCGGCTACTGGCAGCGGATGGGGTTCATCATCCTGCCGCAAGCCCTCAAGCACGTGATCCCGGGCATCGTGAACAGCGCCATCGCGCTCTTCAAGGATACGTCACTCGTCTACATCGTCGGCATGAAAGACCTGCTCGAAGCGGTCAAAACCAAGAATGACACCGCTCTCGAATGGCAGTCGGCCAACACGGCGACCACCGGCTATCTCTTTGCCGCCATGGTCTTCTGGGTCTTCTGCTTCGGCATGTCTCGCTACTCCATCTACATGGAGAACCGGCTCAACACTGGCTACAAGAGGTAGCTCCATGTCTCAGGTTTCTGAAACCATCATCGACCGTCAAATCGACACCAACAAGATGCATGTGTCCAAGACCAACGTCGCCATCGACGTTGTCAACATGCACAAATGGTATGGCGATTTCCACGTGCTGCGCGACATCAACCTTAAGGTGATGGAAGGCGAGCGCATTGTCATCGCCGGTCCTTCCGGCTCCGGCAAGTCGACGCTGATCCGTTGTATCAACCGTCTTGAGGAGCACCAGGAAGGCCAGATCATCGTCAACGGCACCGAGTTGACGGCCGACCTCCGCCGCATCGACGAAGTGCGCCGCGAAGTCGGCATGGTGTTCCAGCACTTCAACCTCTTCCCGCATCTGACCATCCTGCAGAACCTGACACTGGCCCCGATCTGGGTCCGCGGCACGCCCAAGGCTGAGGCTGAGCAGACGGCAATGCACTATCTTGAGCGAGTGAAAATCCCCGAGCAGGCCAACAAATTCCCCGGCCAGCTTTCCGGCGGCCAGCAGCAGCGCGTGGCCATCGCTCGCTCGCTCTGCATGCAGCCGCGCATCATGCTCTTCGACGAACCGACCTCGGCGCTCGATCCAGAAATGGTCAAGGAAGTGCTCGAAGTGATGATCAGCCTCGCCGAAGAGGGCATGACCATGATCTGCGTGACCCACGAAATGGGCTTTGCCCGGCAGGTGGCCAACCGCGTCATCTTCATGGATCAGGGGCAGATCATTGAGCAGAACGAGCCCGAAGCCTTCTTCTCCAACCCGCAGCACGAGCGCACCAAGCTCTTCCTCAGTCAGATCCTGCACTGAGAATCGTCCGAAGGCAAATCGCTCCAGTGGAGCGATTTGAGGTGAGCAGGCCATGAAAGCTACGCTTGAATGGCGTGGACTAAAATCAGGGGGCCGAGCCATCATCGGCTTGACCCCTTTTTCACGCCTGCCATTATGCCCGCCGAACAGAAAGCCGGCATCGTGAATCACATTCTGAGGCCATTGCTGCTGCTGGCCGTCATCCTGACACTGACACTTCCCGCATCTGCACAGACGCTCGACACCGTGCGCGAGCGCGGCTTCCTGATCTGCGGTTCGAGCAATTCTCTGGCTGGCTTTGCGCAGCAGGATGTCGATGGCCGCTGGTCGGGCTTTGATGTCGACCTCTGCCGCGCACTGGCCGCAGGCATCTTCGGCAATCCGGACCTCATCGAATTCCGCTCCTATCGCGGCGAGGCCCGCTTTGCACCGCTGCAAACCGGAGCCGTCGACGTCCTGATGCGCAACGGCGCCTGGACCGCCGCCCGCGACAGCAAGTTCGGTGCCCGCTACGTGGTGCCAAGTTTCTTCGACGGTCAGGCTTTCCTGGTGCCCCAGTCACTGGGTGTCGTATCCGCCTACGAACTCGATGACGTCACCATCTGCGTTGCCGATCGGTCGGGAGAACTTGCGGCCCTAGACGAGTTCTTCTTTTCCAACCAGACCAGTTTCACTGAAGTCGTCTACGAGGAAGAGTCCGATCTGGCCGTTGCCTACCGCGCCGGGCTTTGCCAGGTTGTCTCAGCCTCGGGCCGTCAGCTCCAGGCCATTCGCCGCGAGCTATCCGACCCGTCACAGCATCGCATCCTTCCGGAGCGCATCACCAAGGAGGTCCTTGGTCCGGTGGTGCGCGAAGACGACGTTACCTGGTTCGAGATCGTGCGCTGGACCGTTTTCACGCTGATCTCCGCCGAAGAGTTCGGCGTCACCAGTCTCAACATCGATAGTTTGACCGCGGCGCGCTCGCCCATTATTCGCCGTCTGCTCGGCGTAGAGGGTGATTTCGGCTCGGCACTTGGCCTTCGGCCAACCTTCATGACCGACGCGATCCGCGCCGTCGGCAACTATTCCGAGCTTTACGACCGGCACTTTGGTCCACAGACCGGCGCGGCCATGCTGCGCGGGCAGAACGCCCTCTACAGCAATGGCGGCCTCCTTTACGCCCCGCCGATTATGTAGTTCAGGCAAACAGCAGGCTGACGCGCCGGTTCTGCTTGCCCTTCTTCTCGATCTTGCCCAGTGCCAGCGGCCCGATCTCGCCCGTGCGCGCCACATGCGTCCCGCCGCAGGGCTGCAGGTCGACATCGCCGATTTGCACCAGCCGAACCCGGCCTTGACCCATGGGCGGCTTGACCTTCATCGTCTTGATGAGATCGGCCTTGGCTTCCATTTCGGCGTCGCTGATCCATTCGGTGCTGACCGCATGGTCAGCTGCCGCCATGGCGTTAAGCTCGTCTTCGAGGGCTTGCAGGTTTTCCGGCACTTCATGCATGTCGAAATCGAGCCGCCCCTTGTCCTCACCGATCTGCCCACCGGTGACCGGATACGGAAACACCACCGACAGCAGGTGCAGCGCCGTATGCATGCGCATAAGCCGATAACGTTTTTCCCAGTCGATCTCGGCTCGAACCATTTCGCCCACCTCCGGCCGGGCCGAACCCTCAGCCGGCACATGCACGACTTGCAGCTTGTCGCCGTCCGGATGGACGGCGGTCGCGATGTGGATCGTCGATCCATTCGCGCGCACGAGCCTGCCGCTGTCCCCAGGCTGCCCACCGGAGGTCGCGTAGAACACCGTTCGGTCCAGCACCACGCCACCCTCAGGCGAGATCGCCACCACTCTGGCATCGCAGGACTTGAGATAAGCATCGTCTCGAAACAGGAATTCGGTCATCGAAAACTCAGAGCAGGGGGGAGAGCAGCCGGGCGAACTGCGTGATGAAATAGAAGGGGAAGGGTCGTGATTGAACCTCTGCCATCCCGACCTGCCGGCACGATTCGAAGTCGTCGAGCAGCATCGCCTCAACGCTTGAAATGGTGTCCGGATCGGGAAACCACAGCGTGATTTCGAAATTGATGGCGAAGGAGCGGTTGTCGAAATTGACGCTGCCGACGGTCGCCATCTGGTCGTCCATCAGCACCACCTTCTGGTGCAGGAAGCCGTCCGTGTAGCGATAAACGCTGATATTGTGTTCGACCATGGCATCGGCATGGGCAATGCTGGCGAGCCAGACGATCTTGTGGTCGGGTTCATCGGGCAGCATGATCCGCACATCCACCCCGCGCAGCTTAGCCGCGTAGAGCGCCGTCCGAATATCGGTGTCCGGAACGAAATAGGGGCTGACGATCCAGATGCGCTCCCGCGCCCGCCCGATCAGGTCGGTAAAGGCAATGGCGCATTCCTCGAGCTGATCGGCCGGACCACTGCCCATGACCAGCACCGGCTCGTCGCCTTCGCCTTCCCACACTTCGGGCGGCGGCGTGACGATCTTTTCGCCCGTTGCCCATTCCCAGTCCTCGCGGAACAGAAGCGCACACCCCAAAGCCGCCGGACCGATCACCCGCACATGCGTGTCGCGCCAGCGGCCGAATTTTGGGTCCTGACCAAGATACTCGACGCCGACATTGTGCCCGCCCGTCCACGCCACCTTGCCGTCCACCACGACGATCTTGCGGTGATTGCGGTAGTTGATGCGGGTCGGGCCGTAAAAGCGCAGGAACTTGTGGCGCTGGTTGAAGCCGGCGACTTTCACGCCCGCTTCGCGCATCTCCCGACGATAGCGCTTGGGCATGCCATTGCTGCCGACATCGTCGTAGAGCAGATAGACCCGCACGCCTTGCCTGGCCTTGGCGATCAACCGCTCCGCCAGCTGCCGCCCGAGATCGTCGTCGCGCACGATGTAGAACTGAACGAGAAGATATTCCTTCGCCTCGTCGATCCCGGCAAAGATGGAGTCGAAGGTGGCAGCCCCATCGATCAGGAGCTGAACATCATTACCCTTTAGAAATGGCAGCTCCGATACCGCCACCTGCACCGGCCATTGAGCATCGGTTTCCCGATCGATCAGCGCCAGGTCCTTGGCGCGCAGCGGGCGATCGGCGCGGCCATTCTGCACCCGGTCGGTGGCATAGTCGTCAAAAAGCTTCCAGCCGAAAACCGCATAAAGCAGCACTGTGGGAAAGGGCAGCAGCGCCAGCGAAATGAGCCACGCAATGGAGCCCTGCGAGGTGCGCGAATTCAGCACCTCGCGCACGCCGCAGATCAGGGCCAGAAGATAAAGCGCGCCGGTGATTAGCGCGACAAGATGGAAGTCCGCCACAACCGCGCGGAGAAGATCGTCTAAGCCGAACAAGGAGCGCCCCTAAAACCGTGCGGGCACTTTATCAGCGGCACGCGCCGAAACAACTGCGGCTCTTAGGCGGGCTCGGCTTCCATGACGCTCGAAATATCGATCGGCGTCCGCCCCTCGAGCCAGCCCGGCACCGGCAGGTCCTTGGAGCGCAAAAATTCAGGATTATAAATCTTGCTGGCGTAGCGATTGCCATAGTCGCAGAGGATCGTGACGATGGTCTTGCCCGGCCCCAGATCCTGCGCCAGGCGCACGGCACCCGCGATGTTGATGGCGCTCGAGCCACCAAGGCAAAGTCCCTCGTTTTCCAGCAGGTCGAAAATATAGGGCAGGGCTTCCGCGTCAGAGATTCGGTAGGGATGGTCTATCACCAAACCCTCGAGATTGGCGGTAATGCGCCCCTGGCCGATGCCCTCGGTGATCGAATTGCCGGCAGATTTCAGCTCGCCATGCGCATAATACTCGTAAAGCGCTGCGCCTTCCGGATCGGCCAGCCCGATCTTGACGTCCTTGCTGCGCGACCGCAGCGCTTCGGCCACGCCGGCCAGCGTCCCGCCAGAGCCGACGGAACAAATGAACCCGTCGATCCTGCCATTGGTCTGGCTCCAGATTTCCGGCCCGGTCGTCTCGATATGCGCGCGCCGGTTCGAGACATTGTCGAACTGATTGGCCCAAACAGCGCCATTCGGCAGCTCGCGATTGAGCTTTTCCGCCAGCCGCTGCGATACCTTGATGTAATTGTTAGGGTTCTTGTAGGGTTTGGCCGGCACCTCGATCAGCTCGGCCCCGTAAAGCCTCAGCGCGTCCTTTTTCTCCTGGCTCTGCGTCTCGGGAATGACGATCACCGATTTAAAGCCAAGCGCATTGGCCACCAGCGTTAGCCCGATACCGGTATTGCCGGCGGTCCCCTCGACGATCGTGCCACCCGGCTTCAGCGCGCCCGATTTCACCGCATCATGGATGATGAACAGCGCCGCCCGATCTTTGACCGATTGCCCCGGGTTCAAAAACTCGGCCTTCCCCCAGATGTCGCAGCCCGTCAGCGTCGAAACGCGGTTGAGGCGGATCAGCGGCGTATTGCCGATGGCGGAAAGGAGATCTTGATGGTTGGCCATGGATCGATTTGTTGGGTGGATCAGAGACTTACCGTAGGAGCGTGCGGCGTCTGCGGCAAGGACTGAGAGCACGGGTGAGGCAGGCATTTCTCGTGGGAAATGTTTGACGCAACGCACGGTTGCGTGGGCCCCTTCTCGAAGAACAAAGTTCTCCGATGATGCCCCTGAGACATCATGGTGAGGAGCGCAGCGTCTCGAACCACGAGTTCGGGCTCACCCAGACCCTGCCACGACCTCGTCCTTCGACAGGCTCAGGATGAGGTCTACTGGAGCTACAAGGCCTTTGCAGCCTCGAGAGCTCGTTCCCGCGTTTCCTTCAAATCCACGATCGGCTCGGGATAGGTCTCGCCGACCTTGACGCCGGCCTTCGCCAGCACATCCTTTGGCGCCGCCCAAGGCTGCTGAACATGCTTGTCCGGCAGTTCAGACAGCTCGGGCACCCAGCGCCGCACATAGTCGCCATCCGCATCGAACCGTTCGCCTTGCGTTACCGGGTTGAAGATGCGGAAGAAGGGCGAGGCATCCATGCCGCTCCCCGCCACCCACTGCCAATTGCCCGGATTGTTGGCGATATCGCCATCGCAAAGGCAGTCCCAGAACCACTCTTCGCCGACCCGCCAATCGATCAGCAGGTTCTTGCACAGGAACGACGCCGTCAGCATCCGCACCCGGTTTTCCATGTAGCCGGTTTCCCAAAGCTCGCGCATGCCTGCATCGACCATTGGAATGCCGGTGCGCCCGCGCTTCCAGGCTTCGAGCTGCTCCGGTGCGTCCCGCCACTTCATGCCTTCGTATTTGGGATGCATGGCGACGCGAACGATGTCGTCGCGGTGATAAAGCTGATGATAGTTGAAGTCGCGCCAGGCGAGCTCAGACAGGAACTTGTTGATCCGCTCGGTCTGCGCGTGATGCGCATGTGCAAAGGCCTTTGCAGCATGCCAGATCTGCCGCGGACTGATTTCGCCATGCCGTAGATGCGGCGACAGGTGCGAAGTCGCGGCAAGGGCCGGAAAGTCGCGCCCCTGCGGATAGTCCGTCAGTCGCTCGTCGAAGAAGGCGGCGAGTTTGTCCTGCGCCGCGATCTCGCCAATGGTCCAGTAAGGCGCAAACTTCTTGGCCCATTTAGGCTCGCGATAGTTCTCGTCGACCCTTTTGTGCCGCACGGCCTTGCCCTTCGGAGCAGGCAACGGCTCGGCAATGTCCAGAGCCCGCAAGTTCTTCCAGAACGGCCCATAGACCGAATACGATTTTCCCGTGCCGGTCGCGATGTCCCAAGGCTCGACCAGCACATTGCCGGGATGCGACTCGACCGCAATCTCCTCGCCCAACCGCTCTTTGATGTGCGAGTCCAGCGCGCGTTCGGCGGGATGGTAGCGCCGGTTCCAGTGCAGCGACGTGGCGCCAATGTCCTTGAGCACGCGCCGCAGCACGGTTTCGGCCTTACCTTTCTCGACCAGCAAATGCACGCCGATCCCGGCCAGCCGCTCGGACAGGTCCGTCAGGCTGCGATTGAACCACCACCGCGCCGCCCCACCGGGTGCGCGAATTCCCTCGTCCGTTTCGAAGATGAAGACCGCCGTGACATCATCGGCCTCCTTGAAGGCCGCGACGAGGGCAGGGTTGTCGGAAAGGCGCAAATCGTTGCGAAGCCAGACAAGGGCTTTGGACACAAGGCGAACTCCGGAACCATCGGGAGCAATACGCGCGCGATGGCGATCCGGTTCAGACTATTCCATCAGCTCGGCGAGCTGTTCCAGCGCCGAACTCCACGCTTCCATTGAGAAGATGCGCGTCTGCGCATCGGCATGAGCCAGGCCCCGCTCGGTCAGGGTGATATTGGTCGTGTCCTTGCCCAGCGCCTGGAAGACGATGTCGAGCACGAAGATCAGCTCCTCGTCCTCATCCTTGTGCACCCAGGACAGAACCAGCCGCTCGTCCTCGACGAATTGCAGCACCTCGCCCGAAACCTCGTGATCGGCCTCGTCGTCCTCATCGGCAAAGGTCACGAAGCGATAGCTGCCGCCTTCGAAGGCATCGAACTCGGCCTCGTCCACCTGCCACTGCTCGATCAGCGCCGGATCAGTCCAGGCCGAGAACACGTCCGAGACATTCGCTTCAATCTTGCGCGTCAGCGTGATCTGGCTTTCGCCATCGCCGAAAAGCGTGTCGTCATTCATGCGGTTTTCCTTTCCGGATGAAGTTCAGCCGTCTTTGGAAGCAAGATGGTGAGAATGCCCAGGGCTGGCAAGAAGGCGCAGATCTGGAACACCGCGATCATGCCGATCCAGTCGGCCAAAGCACCCATCACCGCCGCACCGAGCGCGCCAATGCCGAACGCAAAGCCGAAGACGAAGCCTGCGATCATCCCGACTTTGCCCGGCACCAGTTCCTGAGCATAGACCACCATGGCCGAAAAGGCCGAGCTCAGGATCAGCCCAATCATGATGCTCATCACCGCGGTCCAGAAAAGATCGAGGTAAGGCAGGGCCAGGGTAAAGGGCAGGGCGCCCAGGATCGACACCCAGATCACCGCAAGGCGGCCATAGCGATCCCCGATCGGTCCACCGAAGAACGTGCCGGCTGCCACGGAGCCCAGGAAGGCAAAGAGATAATATTGCGCCTCGGTCGCCGAAAGCCCGAACTTTTCGATTAGGAAAAAAGCGTAATAGCTCTTGAGGCCCTCAATATAGATGAACTTGCTAAGCAGCAGCATGCCGATCACGGCAAAGGCCACGATCAGCCTCTGCCGGCTCAGCGCCGGCTTTGCCACCGGCACTCTGGGCCGGCTAGCCGCCTGCCGCTGGTGTTCGACAAACCACTGCCCGACCCACGTCAGAAGGGCGAACCCCACTACGGCAACCGCGAGAAACCAGAAGACGCTGCCCTGACCCATGGGCAGAAGGATCAATGCGGCCGCCAGCGGGCCCAAGGCAGTGCCGGCATTGCCGCCCACCTGGAACAGCGATTGCGCAAAGCCAAGCCGCCCGCCCGATGCCATTCGCGCCACGCGCGATGCCTCGGGGTGGAACAGCGCCGAGCCCGTTCCCATGACGACCGCCGCCAGGAACAACAACCAGAAGCCGTTTGCCGCTGCCAGCATGGCGACACCTGCCGCGACGATCCCCATAGACAGCGCCAGCCAATATGGCTTGGGCTTGAGGTCACCGGAGAGCCCAAAGGCCGGCTGCAGCACGCAAGCCGTGATCTGCTGCCCCAGCGTCAGCATGCCGATCTGGAAATAGGAAAGCCCGTAGGTTTCCCGCAGCATCGGATAAAGCGCCGGCAGCAGAAATTGAAGCAGGTCATTAAGCAGATGCGCGCCACTGACGGCCAGGATGATGGACAGGGCAGTGCGCTGCGCGTCATGCGCGGAAGAGGCTACGGTGCTGGTCATGGGAAAGACTTCAAGAACGGACTTCGGTCCGTCCTACTCCGATGCCCCAAGAAGGGCAATCGCGCTTTATCGCTTGTGGGGAAGGTTGGCTCCGCGAGCTGGACTCGAACCAGCGACCATTCGATTAACAGTCGAACGCTCTACCAACTGAGCTATCGCGGAACACTTCTTGCGCCCCGTTTCCGAGGGCGAGGTCCGTGTACCCAAACTGATCCGCTTTGCCAAGCCCCGAATGCAAGTCTTGTGAATAACTTGTCATTCAGCCCGCCGGGCGAGGGTCACGAGATCGGCAAGGGTGTTCAGATTGGCGAAGGGGTTTTGGTCTGTTTCCCAACGAACAGCCTGGGCATGGAGCGCCGCCTGCAGTCTTTTCGGACTGCCCAATTCTGCTAGTCGCTCCGGCAGGGTGGCGATGGCACCGAACCGGTAAGCAGCGTTGGTCGGATACACTTCGTCGCCCCAGATGGCATAGGCAGCCAAATTGAACGCCAAGCCGCCGATAAGTTTATGGGCGAAATCAGCGGGCAGGAACGGCGTGTCCACCGCCGCTGAGATCAACACATCATCGGAAGACGCTTTGTCGCGGAGATAAAGCACAGCTGCCGCTAGACCTGCCAGTGGCCCCCCAACGGGTCCAGGACCATCTGAAACACAGGTGTACTTCGAGTAAGACCTACCGTGCCCGGTCGAAATCAGCACGTCCGTCGGCAAGCGCTCCATCACCCGCTCAAGCAGGCTCCGCCCGCCCAGCCGTATCTCCGCCTTGCGGACGTCGCCGAGGCGACTGCCTTGGCCGCCCGCCAGCACAACCGCATAGATGGTCATGACGCCTTGCGCTCGCGCAGCATCAAAAGAAGCACAATGCCGCCCACCAGCCCCCAGAACGGCGCTCCCACTCCCACGATAGTGATTCCCGAAGCCGTCGCGACAAAGGTCAAAATGGCCGGCAATCGCACCTGTTCATCCGCCAAGGCTGCCGCCAGAGATGTCGCCAGACTTGAAAACAGGGCGAGCCCCGCAACCGCCTGGATCAACAGCGGCGGCGACGCAGCAATGAATGCCGCTGCCGCACTCGCCGCCAGCCCAAGAACGAAATAGGCAAATCCTGCCGCGACCGGCGCGGGCCAGCGCCTGCCGGGATCAGGATGTGCCTCGGGTCCAGCGCAGATCGCCGCCGTGATCGCCGCCAGATTGCTGGTATGTCCGCCAAAGAACGCCGTCGCGGCGCTTGCGGCACCGGTCAAGGCAAAGATCGGGCGCGTCTCGAGCATAAATCCATTGGCCCGCATCACCGCAAGCCCCGGCAGGTTCTGCGATGCCATGGTGACCACATAAAATGGCAGCCCAATCCGGATGATGGCATCGAGCGTGAATGCCGGCACAACCGGCATCAGCGTCGGCCACGCCCCATCAAATGTCCCGGCAGGCAGATGCGTCGTTGCCGCCAGGATGATCCCGGTCACAACCACGGCGATCGGCACCGCATAGCGGCGTGCAAAACGCAGTCCCAGCGCCCAGGCCGCAAGGATCGGCAGTGCCAGGGTCGGCATCTCCGCCACTGCGGTGATCGGCGCCAGGCACAGGCTCAAGAGCATTCCCGCCAACATGGCATTCGCCAGCGCGGCCGGAATTGCCGCGATCGCTCGCGCCAGAGGCCCGATAAACGCCGTGAGAAAGATCAGACCCGCGCACACGAGGAAGGCACCAGCAACGGCGGGAAACCCACCTACCGGTTCGCCCACGGTGAGGAGAAAAGCCACGCCCGGGGTCGACCAGGCAAAGCTCACCGGAATGCGCCTCTGCCAGGCGACCACGATGTTGAGGATGCCGATGGCGATGCAGACCGAAAACAGTCCCGAGCCCGCCTGCTGCGGCGACGCACCCGCCGCGGTCAGTGCCGCCAGCACCACGGTGAACGTACTGGCATAGCCGACGATTGCGGCAAGTACGCCAGCCATGATGGGCTGGCCAAAGTCGCGCCGGCCAGCGGCGGGAGGAGGGGAGGTCATATCGATTCTCGGAAAAAACCGGGCAGCGAGAAGACGCTAGTCTGCTGGCGGCAAAGCCGCAATCGCTACAACGCTGTCAGGGGAACTGGAGGCCGCGTCCGGAATCGAACCGGAATACACGGATTTGCAATCCGCTGCGTAACCACTCCGCCACGCGGCCTCTGGCGCCAGTACGTATTTGACGCCTCGCCCTTATGCAAGGGGGCGGTTAACCGAGCTTGAACAATCCCACTAGTCCGGACCAACATCGCTTTCGGCGTCGGTGTCGTCGGGCAGCGATCCCGTCCCAGGCGTCTTATCGTTGTCCGTCAGCTCTGGCGTCTCGTGCGGGCCTGCCGGTGGTAGCTTTTCGTCGTGCTGGTCTTTGTCTTTGTCCGGCATCGCCAAACCCTCTTTGCTGTTCTTCCAAATGGAACACCAAAGGCCTGCCAGCAGTTGCCAAGATGACAGCGAGGAGTGAACTCATGAGCGCGGACAAGGCGAAATCCACCCCAGCCCCTCTGGAAACCGGTGATGGCAACCAGCAGGACGACAACATCGATGATCTCGGTCGCCGCTACGACGGCGCCCAGCAGGACCAGCCGGTAGAATCGACCAACGGCAAGCCGCACAAGGACGATCAAGCCAAGCGCTGATCCGCGGCTAAGGTGCATAAGCTGTCACCGTGGTTGCCATCGGCAGCCCGGTGGCATATTCACGCCCGGCATATGCTTTTCCGCCGGATGTCTTCTTCATGGTCGATTTTACCACTGCTCGAAGGGCAATGATTGACAGCCAAGTGAGCGCCGCCGGCGTCACCGAGCGCCGTCTCCTTGCCAGCATGGGGCGCCTGCCGCGCGAAATTTTTGTCCCCGAAGATCGACGCGGCCTCGCCTATATCGACGACCTCCACGCTCTCGGGAACGGTCGCTTCCTGCCGTCGCCAGCCATCTTCGCGCGCCTGGCGCAACTCGCAGACGTTAAAGAGACCGACCGCGTGCTCGAGCTTGGCGCAGGCACCGGCTATGGCACTGCCGTCCTTGCATCGCTGGCCCATCATGTCACGGGTCTTGAAACCGATACCAACTTGGCCGATCAAGCCCGCGCCAATCTGGCCGCGCTCGCTGTTCTCAACGCGGCCATCGTCAGTGGCACTGTCGATGACCTCGCTGAACAGCGCTTCGACGTTATCCTCGTCGAGGGTGCATTGGAGGCTGAGCCCGCCGATCTTCTCACCAGACTTAGTCCCAACGGCCGCCTCGTGACGCTGATTCGCCGCGGTCGCGTCGCCGTCGCGCACCGGTATCGTCCCGGCCGCGATGGGTTTAAGAAAGAAACACACTTCGATGCGACACTGCCTGCGCTTTTTCCTGTGGCGCACGCGGAAGAGTTCGTATTCTAGCGGTTATTTGTTGCGGTTGGGCCACAACGCGGCAGGACCGAAGAGTTAAAGTTAGTTAGGATTGCCTGCGTCGATTGTATACCCCATGTGCTGGGCGTAACTATTGCGGGCTCCGGAGGCGGGTAAATGATGTTTCGCACTATTCTGAGCGCCAGCGCGTTCGCCTTGCTTATAGCGACCTCGGTCGGCTCGGCCCAGGCGCAGTCTCTCTCCCAGGCCCTGGCGGCTGCCTATGAACACGCCCCCGAGCTTCAGTCGGCTCTTCTCGATGCCAAGGCTTCAGCCGAAAACATCGTCCAGGCCAAGTCGCGCAAGCTGCCGACGATCGGCGCCAGCATCGGCGGCACGCAGAGCATCACCTCGGCAAGCGGGCAGGCCCTGCTTCTGGGCAGCAACCCGGTGACCAATAGCCAGCTCAATGCTGGTCTTTCCTACAATCAGACGATTTTCGACAACTTCCAGACCGAAGCGCAGATCGAACAGGCCCGCGCCAGTGCCGAAGCGGCCGAATACCAGCTCCGCAACACCGAGCAGAACGTGCTGCTCAATGTTGTCCAGGCCTATATGGCTGTTCTGAGCGGGCGCGAGCTCCTGTCCTTGCGTCAGGCCAATGTCGATTTCTTCCGCGCTCAGTTGCAGTCGGCGCAGGATCGACTGGATGTGGGTGAGGGCACGCGCATCGATGTGGCGCAAGCCCAGGCGCGCCTCGCCCAAGGCCAGGCAGCCTATCAGGCCGCGGTCGGCTCGCTGGAAACGAGCCAGGCGACGTTTCAGCGCTATGTCGGCTCCCGTCCGCAGAGTCTCAGCACCTCGCACAATTATGCAAACCTGATCCCGCGCAGCCTTGAAGGCGCCCTAGGTGAAGCAGAGATCGGCCATCCCGCTATTCTTCTTGCCAAGGCCGGGATCCGGGCGGCGCAGGCGGGCAGTGATGCGGCAAGCGCCGCCTTCGGTCCGACAGCTTCCATCAATGGCCAGGTGGGCGGCAGCTGGAGCCAGGGCAATCGCAGCGTCAATGGCGGCACCGGTAGTCTTTCAGCCCAGCTGGGCTTCCAGATCAATATTCCAATCTATGCGGGCGGCGCGCTCGGTTCCGGCGTGCGCCAGGCCAATCTCCAGCAGATCGGCGCCGAGGTGGACGCCATGTCCGCCTATGACCAGATCCGCGAGGCGGTGATCTCCGCCTGGTCCGGTATCCAGAGTGCCGATGCCCAGATCCAGGCGGCCCAGGCTGCCGTGTCCTCCAGCAATACCGTGCTGGAAGGGGTGATCCAGGAGCGAGACCTCGGCACCCGCACCACGCTCGATGTGCTCAATTCCCAGGCCGATCTCACCAGTTCGCGTGAGGCGCTGATCAATGCGTCCAGCAACAAGATCGTCGCGACCTTCTCGCTTCTGAGCGCAATGGGCCGGCTTACGGCGCAGGATCTTGCCCTTCCGGTCGAGGTCAAGACCGCCGTTCCCTATACCCAGGCTGTTGAAGACGTCTGGCAGGAACTGCGCACCGTCGCCGAGTAGGCGCCGAACAAAAACGCAATCCCTTGTGGCCGGGCATGTCCCGGCCACAACTTTTCGTGGAAGACCTGCAAGTCGGGCCTTGGGGCGATTCCTTATTGGGGCGGGTGCCGCTAAGCTTGTGTTTACGAATCAGGCAGTGCGTTTGCGGACGCTCCTGCCTCAGTCGGGCGCATGAGTAAGAGGCACTGATGAACAAGCCGGCCCCCAAAGAACCGTCCATGGATGAGATCCTGTCGTCCATCCGGCAGATCATTGCAGACGATGACGCGGCCGGCACGCCGCGCCGGCCGTCCGTTCAGGCCGCTCCTCCGCCGATGCAGGCCGCCCCGGCTCGCGTCGCCACTGTCGACAACCGCGACCTTTCCGACATGCTCGACGACATCGAGCCCCTGACCCTGTCGCCCTCGCAGATCGTCGAGGAAGGCAATGGCGGTCTGAGCTTTGAGGCCTTGCTTGCCGATACCGAAACCGAAGATCCCGGCCTGCAGCTGGTAGAGGCCGAGGACATCGGCTTCGACCCCGATGACGATCTGCCCAGTTTTGATCCGGCCCCGACCCGCGAGCCCGAACCCGTTCGTGCGCCGCAGCCACAGCCCGAAGTCATCGCCTTCCGCCCGCAGCCCGAGCCGGTAATCGCCAAGCCCGCGCCGCTCCCAGATCCGACCCTCACCTCGGACATGGCTTCCGAACTGCTCGAACCCGCGACCCGCGCCGCCGTCCGTGGTTCCATCGGCAAGCTCAACGCCTTGGGCCTCGGCAATCCGGGCGTCACCATCGAGTCCATGATGCGCGACATGCTCCGCCCCATGCTCAAGGAATGGCTCGACGAAAACCTTCCATCCGTGGTCGAGCGCATGGTGGAAAAAGAAATCTCGCGAGTCGCGCGCGGCGAATAATCCGGGGCCTGCCTCTATGCCGCAGGGTAAGAGGCACCCCCTTCCGAGCGCCGCTAGGCTCGTTCCTCGCCAAGCTCTGCTTGCCTTGCCCTCTGAGGGGGAAGGTGGGCATCGAGTACTGTGGACGAAAGCTGCCAAACGCGCCGCGTTTACCTTCCCCCTTGAGGGGAAGGCAAGCGAAGCTTAGCCGAAGGGCTTAGCGTAGCTCGGAAGGGGGTGTCAGCAGCTCCGCATACTCATTTCCTGCTCCAACCACAGTATCTGCAGGCATAGCGGCACTGGCGCACGCCACCATTGACCCCGTCCCCCGCATTTGCTTGAAGTCTCAGCACCTTTTCAGCCCGCCACCGCACCAGCCTGGCGGGTCTATGCCGTTGCGAGTGCCCCATGCTTGAAAAAACCTACGAACCCGCCGCCGTTGAGAGCCGCATCTATGACGCCTGGCTTGACGCCAAGGCTTTTGCGGCTGGGGCAGGGGCCAAGCCGGGCGCCGAGACCTTCACCATCGTCATTCCGCCGCCCAACGTCACGGGCTCGCTCCACATCGGCCACGCGCTCAACAACACCATCCAGGACATCCTCGTCCGCTTCAATCGCATGCTCAAAAAGGACGTGCTCTGGCAGCCCGGCACCGACCATGCCGGCATTGCGACGCAGATGATCGTCGAGCGCCAGCTTGCCGAAAAACAGCTCAACCGCCGCGACATGGGCCGCGAAGCTTTCATCGAACGCGTCTGGGAGTGGAAGGGCGAGTCGGGCGGCACCATCATGAACCAGCTCAAGCGCCTTGGCGCTTCGGCTGATTTTTCCCGCGAAAAGTTCACCATGGGCGAGGCCGGCCAGCCCGATGACCAGATGGTCCGCGCCGTCACCAAGGTTTTCGTCGAGCTGCACAAGCGCGGCTTGATCTATCGCGCCAAGCGCCTCGTCAACTGGCACCCGGGCCTCGAAACCGCGATCTCCGACCTCGAAGTCGAAAATATCGAGATCAAAGGCCACATGTGGCACCTGCGCTACCCGCTGGCCGATGGCGTGACCTACGACTTCCCGATTGTGGATGAAGAAGGCAACGTCACCGGGACGGAAAAGCGCGACTACATCATCGTCGCCACCACTCGCCCCGAAACCATGCTGGGTGACGTCGCCGTCGCCGTCCATCCGGAAGACGAGCGTTACGCGTCCCTCGTCGGAAAATTCGTCGAGCTGCCTCTGGTCGGCCGCCGCATTCCCATCGTCGCCGACGACTATGCCGATCCGGCCTTGGGCACCGGCGCCGTCAAGATCACTCCGGCGCACGATTTCAACGACTTCGAAGTCGGTGCTCGCGCCGGCGTCGAGCCGATCAACGTCTTCACCACCCGCGGCGCCATCGTCAGCGACGACTTTGTGCCCGCGAAATACCGCGGCATGGATCGCTTCGATGCCCGCAAGGCCATCGTCGCCGACCTGACTGCACTCGCCGAGGAAGACCCGCTCCGCGGCCTCGACCATATCGAAGACAAGAAGATCATGGTCCCGCACGACGAGAAGTCCAAACTCGTCGTGATCGAGCCTTTTCTGACCGACCAGTGGTGGGTCAAGGCCGACGTCCTTGCCCAGCCGGCGCTCGCCGCCGTCCGCGAAGGCCGCACCAAGTTCGTACCGCAGCAATACGAAAACACCTATTTCGCCTGGCTCGAAAACATCAAGCCCTGGTGCATTTCGCGCCAGCTTTGGTGGGGACACCAGATCCCAGCCTGGTACGGCCCGGACAACGAAGCCTTCGTTGCATCGAGCGAAGCGGAAGCGCAAGCCGCCGCCGATGCTCACTATGGCAAGCCGGTCCAGCTGACTCGCGATCCGGACGTCCTCGACACCTGGTTTAGCTCTGCCCTTTGGCCGTTCTCCACCCTGGGATGGCCGGACGACACTGCCGAGCTCAAGCGCTATTACCCGACCGACGTCCTCGTCACCGGCTTCGACATCATCTTCTTCTGGGTCGCCCGCATGATGATGATGGGCCTAGAATTTCTGGAAGAAGAGCCCTTCCACACCGTCTACATGCACGCCCTAGTCCGCGACGAAAAGGGCCAGAAGATGAGCAAGACCAAGGGCAACGTCATCGACCCGCTCAAGCTCGTCGACGAATACGGCGCTGATGCCACCCGCTTCACCCTCGCCGCCATGGCGGCGCAGGGTCGTGACCTAAAACTCTCGATCCAGCGCGTCGAGGGCTACCGCAACTTCGTCACCAAGATCTGGAACGCCGCCCGCTTCCTCGAAATGAACGAAGCCCGCCGCGTCGAAGGCTACGATCCCAAGGCCAACAAGCTGCCGCTCAATCGCTGGATCGTCGGCGCCACCGCTCGCGGCATGGCCGCGGTGCGCGCCGGCATCGAGGACTACAAGTTCAACGAAGCCGCCAACTCGGCCTATGACTTCGTCTGGGGCACCTTCTGCGACTGGTATGTCGAATTCGCCAAGCCGGTCTTCATGGGGACCGACGAAACCGCAAAGACGGAAACCCGCGCCACCGCTGCCTGGGCCCTCGACCAGATCCTCATCATGCTCCACCCCATGATGCCGTTTGTCACCGAAGAGCTCTGGGCCGAGACCGGCAAGTTCGGCGCAGCGCGCGAAAACCTGCTGATCCTCACCGAATGGCCCGACCTTTCCGGCCTCGAAGACGCTGCCGCCGATGCCGAACTCGCTTGGCTGATCGACGTCATCTCCAATGTCCGTTCGGTCCGCGCCGAAATGAACGTCCCCGCCAGCGCCAAGCTGCAGATGGTCGTGACCGGGGCAGGGGAGGATACTTTGGCCCGCCTCGTCGCCGGCACCTCGCTCATCACCCGCCTGGCGCGCCTCGAGGAGATTTCGCCTCAGAACGAAGTGCCCGGCGAGTCGGCGCAGTTCGTCGTCGGAAGCGCCACCTACGCCCTGCCGCTGGCCGGCGTCATCGACATTGCCGTCGAGCGCACGCGACTTGAAAAGGAAGTGACCAAGCTCGACGCCGAAATCGCTCAAATCGACAAGAAACTGGGCAACGAGCAGTTCGTCGCCAAGGCACCCGAGGAAGTCATCGGGGAGCAGAAGGCCCGCCGCGAGGCCGCCGTCGAGCGTCGCGAGAAGATCCTCGAAGCGTTGAAACGCCTGAGCTAAGAAATGGACGAGGCGCCAAGACAGCCAACCGAACGAGCCCTTCGCAACGGGCTTGTCGGCATTGGCGCCGTCCTTATCTTCGATGGTGCCGGCGGAATGCGCCGCTATGAGACCGGCAGCGAACTGCCGATCGTGCCGCCTGCCGGGTTCAAGCTGATCGTCGGCAATTCCAAGGCCCCCGAGTTCAAGCTCTGGCTCCGCGATGAACTGGGCGAATTTAACTCTGGCCTTATCACCGCGCCCACTTCGCGCGCCCGCTGCACGGTTATGGATGATCGCGCGCTCATCATGCTGCGCGTCGTGCGTCCCGGCGCCGCGCCGCACGATGTCGGCCGCCAATTCTTGACGGTCTGGATCGAGCGCCACCGCGTCATCATTGCCTCTGAACTCAATATCCTCGATTTCCTCGGCCTCGCAAAAGTCGACCAGGCCCAGCACGCCCCGGTCTCCCCCGCCGACCTTATCGCCCGCCTGGCCCTGCGTGCCACCGATCGTCTCGAGCCGCTGATCGAAATGCTGGGCGATCGCCTCGACGACATCGAGGAAACGCTGATCACCCACCGCACGGAAAAGGCGCAGGACAATCTCGAACAGCTCCGCCGCACGCTGATCAGCTTCCGCCGTCTTGTTTGGCCACAGCGCGATGCCCTGTCGACGCTCGAGATCGAAAACCTCTCCTTCTTCTCCGATCGTGATCGCCTGCGCCTGCGCGACGCCGCCATGCGCACCGCCCGTATTGGCGACGAACTCCAGGCGCTCTCCGAGCGCGCCGTCCTCGTCCACGAAGAAATCATCGACGACCGCGCCGAGCAGATGAACAAGGCCATGCTGCTGCTCGCCGCCGTCACCGTCGTTTTCTCGCCGCTAACGCTGATCACCGGCCTGCTCGGCATGAACGTCTCCGGCATTCCTCTAGCAGAGCATGGCGCGGCCTTCTGGTTCGTCTGCATCCTCCTTGTGCTGATCGGCGGCGGCATCGCCATGTGGATGCGCAAGTTGCGCTGGTTCTAGATTCGCCCCTGAACGCTGTGCAGCGCGGCATAAACACCGCCGGCCGCCATCAGCGCCTCGTGCTTGCCATCTTCAACGATCCCGTCGTGCGTCAGCACCAGAATGCGATCCGCATGCCGGACGGTGGACAGCCGATGTGCAATGACGATCGTTGTCCGGCCTTTGGCGAGGCCCAGGAGCGCCTGCTGCACCGCCCGCTCGCTCTCGTTGTCGAGCGCGCTGGTTGCTTCGTCAAAGATCAGCACAGGCGGGTTCTTGAGAAAGGCTCTGGCAATGGTCAGCCGCTGCTTCTGCCCGCC
This sequence comes from Devosia rhizoryzae, assembly GCF_016698665.1. Taxonomy (NCBI): domain Bacteria; kingdom Pseudomonadati; phylum Pseudomonadota; class Alphaproteobacteria; order Hyphomicrobiales; family Devosiaceae; genus Devosia; species Devosia rhizoryzae. Next base: position 1,513,574 of record NZ_CP068046.1, on the reverse strand, counting down.
AGAGAGTTTCACCCCGCGCTGGCCGATGTCGGTGTTGTAGCCGTCGGGCAGGGCCAAGATGAATTCATGCGCATTCGCTGCCCTTGCAGCCGCAAGAATTTCGTCGTCGCTGGCGTCGAGCCGGCCATAGCGCAGGTTCTCCATCACGGAGCCGCTGAAAAGATACACATCCTGCTGCACGATCCCGACACTGGCGCGCAGGCAGTCGAGCGTCACGTCGCGAACATCGCGCCCGTCCAACAGAACGGCGCCTTCATCGACATCATAGAAGCGCGGAATAAGACTGCAGAGCGTGCTCTTGCCAACGCCGGAGGGACCTACCAGCGCCACGAACTGCCCCGCTTCGATGTCGAGGTCCAGCCCGCTTAGAACACGCGGCGCCCCTTCGTAAGCGAAGCTGACATTGCGGAACCCGATCTGGCCTTGGACCGTGCTGAGCGGCACAGCTCCTGGCCGATCGACAATGTCAGGCTCCTCCTCAAGCAACTCCATCGCCCGGATAAACCCGGTATAGCCCTCCTGCCAGAGCCGGATGAAATTATCGAGCCGCCGCACCGGATCAACCAGCACGCCGACGCACAACAACAGCGTCAGCATGTCGGCCGGCGTGAGATTCGCACTAAGGATGCGGATCGCACCAGCGATAATGACCAGGATCGTCACCAGCTGCGCGAAGCCGTCCATCCCGACCCATAGCAGCGCCTCGCTGCGATATCCCGCCTTGCGGCTTTCCAGAAACCGCTGGTTCTCGGCCTCGAACCGCTGCAGCTCGTCCCTTTCGTTGGCGAAGGACTGGACGACGCGGATGCCGCCCAAGGCATCCTCCACCCGCTCGTTGATCGTGCCGATCCGCTCCTTGCTCGTACGGAGCGCCACATTCATGCGGCGGTTGAAATAGAACGCGTAACCGATTGCAAACGGAACCAAAGCGGTGATCAGCAGCGCTATGACGGGATCGATCATGGTCAGCACCACCGTGGCACCACCGAATTTCAGCACGGCGATGGCGATGTCCTCCGGCCCATGGTGAAAGAGCTCGCCCAGCCACAGCGAGTCATTGGTGATGCGGCTCATCAGCTGCCCGGTGCGCTGCCGGTCATAGAAGCTGAAGCTCAGCTTCTGGCAGTGCTCGAACAGCTCGCGCCGCACCTGCGCCTCGATCCGGGCGCCCATGGCATGGCCCTGGTAGTCGACAAAATAGGTGGCAAGCGCCTGCACCACGAACACGCCCAGCATCACAGCGCCGAGCGCGGCAATGCTTGCCAAAGCGTCCGGTGACTTGGCCAGCTGCGGCAGGCTCGACACAAGATGATTGGCGATAAGCGGCAGCGCGATAGCGGTGCCGGCAACCAGCACGGCACAAGCAAGGTCTGCCGCAAGCAACGGCAAATGCGGCCGGTAGTAGCTCAGAAAGCGCCTAAAGCGTTGTCGCGCAATTGTGCGGGAGAGAAGGGGAGCCTTACGCCGGCTTTGTGCGCGCTCCGGAACGGGAATTTGCATGAACGATCATGTCCTGTTGCGATCCAAAAGGTTTGCTGCTGGATACGATCGTTTTCATCTCGGGCTCCCGCGCCGGTGTTGATGCCCAAATCTTCCCTCAACTGGACCGATTGTCCAGCGCTGCACTGCGGCGCCTCAAGGCATGTGACGATTCCGCAACATCGTCGCCGATTCCCGCGCGCCGTCCCACCGTGCAACGATTTGGCGATATTTTGCGCCACAATCTCCCAATAGACGTGACGCCAAGACATCCGGGGGCGGGTGTCAGCTGCTGCGTCCGGCGACTGCTGGACGATGTGCTGCCGCTCCCAGAGATTTTGAATAGAAGGCGGAGGACATCCGCCGATAGGTGACTATGCGCGCAGCAATGCGAAAATTATCGGCAAGTCTGACGCACTCTGGTCATGGGCGCGGCTGAATGCTGTCACAATATGCGTTTACGAAGTTTTTAGACTTTGCTTTGCCCGGCGAAAGCCGCGCAACGAAATTGCCGTCACATTCCGGCGCTGCCGCCCTCGCGCGCGCCGCATCTGTTTTGCCCGTCCGCGGCCCCGCGGGCGAAAGGAGCCCTATGCGCACCAGTTGCGCCACATTCTCCACCCGTGCCGCCGCAATCCTGGCGTTGGCCTTCGGCGTTGCCGTGCCCGCGCACGCCCAGACGGCCGCTGACGCCGCCTTTGATTTTGCGCGCACGCTCGATGGTGGCGGCACCATCGTGTCCGACGACACCTACCTGTCGGCCCTTGAAAGTGACGCTGCGGCCGGCCGTCCGCTCGCCCTCTGGCAGCTCGGCACCATGTATGAAAACGGCGAAGGCGTCGATAAGGACCCGGTCAAGGCCTTCAACTACTATTCCCAGATCGCCATCCAGCATGCCGACACGGCCCCAAGGGGCCTTGAAGCCGATATCGTGGCTCGCTCCTTCGTCAAACTGGGCGATTACTTCCTTCAGGGCGATCCGGAGGTCGGCCTCAAGCAGAACCTCAACGAGTCGCATCGCATGCTGCTCCACGCCGCTACCTATTTCGGCGACGCTGAAGCGCAATATCGCGTTGGCCTGCTCTACCAGCAGGAAGATGGGCTCGGCATGAGCCCGACGCTGAGCGCTCGCTGGCTCAAAAAGGCGGCAATCAAGGGTCATTGCCTGGCTCAGGCGAGCCTGGGCGACCTCCTGTTCAACGGCATGGAAGCCTATCCCGCTCGTGCCGCCGAAGGCCTGATGTGGCTCAATCAGGCGCACATCACCTGTGCGGGCAGCGCCGACCAGGCCAAGGCCGACGAGCTGTTGAACCGCGCGACTTCGATCGCCTCGCCCGAGGATCGTGCTGCCGCTGTGACGCTTGCCACTATCGGCGCCATGGATGCGGAAAACGAACTCTAGGCGCCGCCCACCGAAAAGCTGAACGCGCCTTCCACAGGGACATGATCGCTGGGCTTGTCCCAGCCGCGCACGTCCTTATGCACGACAACGTCGTCGAGCCTGTCGGCCGCCTGCGGCGACAGCATTAGATGGTCGATGCGGATCCCCGCATTGCGCCGCCAGGCGCCGGCCTGGAAGTCCCAGAAGGTGAACATCTCTTCGCCGGTAATGGCGCGCAACGCATCGGTCATGCCCATGTTCTTGAGCTTGCGAAACCGCTCCATGCTCTCGGGCCGGTAAAGCGCATCGCCCCACCAGTTTTCCGGATTGCGCGCGTCGATCGGCGCCGGGATCAGGTTAAAGTCGCCCATAAGGACAAACGGCTCTTCCAGCAGCAGCCGTTCCTCGACGAAACGGTTCAGCCGGTCCATCCAGCGCAGCTTGTACGGGAATTTCTCGCTATCCACCGGATTGCCGTTTGGCAGGTAGATATTGCACACCCGCACAATGCCGCCCTCGACCGAGAACACGCCCTCGATCAGGCGGGCCTGCTCGTCTTCCGGCTCGCCCGGCAATCCGCGATGCACCTCATCGAACCGGATCTTGGAAAGGAGCGCCACCCCGTTCCAGCTCTTCTGGCCATGAGTCTCGACATTGTAGCCAAGCGCCTCGATCTCGGCCCGCGGAAACGCCTCGTCAACGCTCTTGATCTCCTGCAGTCCGACGATGTCGGGCTTTTCTTCCTCGAGCCAACGTAGCAGTAGCTCGAGCCGCGCCTTGATGCCGTTGATGTTCCAGGTGGCAATGCGCAACGTCATGTCAGAACTCCGAGATCAACTCAGGCTGAGTCGAAAAAGTTCGGTCTTCGAGAACCGTCCCGAAGCGTACATGTCGTACGTGAGGACCGGAAGCGCAGAAAACTGAACTTTGCAGGCCAGCCTCAGTTGATCTAGACGGCAAAAGACGTGCCGCATCCGCAGGATGCAACAGCATTCGGATTCTTTATCTGAAATGACTGCCCGATCAAATCGTCGGAAAAATCGATCTCCGACCCGCCCATGAATTCAAGGCTCAGCGAGTCGATCAAAACCGTTGCCTCGCCCTTCTGCAGCACGAGGTCATCGTCCGCCGCGGTTTCCTGCACGAGATTATACTCGTACTGGAAGCCCGAACAGCCGCCGCCAGCCACCGAAATGCGCAACACCGTGCCGGGCACTTCCTTGCTGAGGATACGCGACACGCGCTTGGCGGCGCGGTCGGAAAGGGTCACGGCGGGCTTGTCGGCAAGGGCTGCAGCGGTCATGGGTGTTCTACCAGCATTCGTAATGTCATAACGCTGCCGCTAAGATAGGCGCATGAAGAGCCGTTGCAAAGGGCCAAGACCACAATGAGCGAAACCGCTTCCTATGCCAGCAAGCCCAGTCTTTCTCTTGGCCGGCTCTATGGCACCGGGCCGAGCCCAACCCGCTCAGAATTCCAGCGCGACCGCGACCGCATTATCCATTCGACCGCGTTTCGGCGCCTGCAGCACAAGACCCAGGTCTTTCTTGCCCATGAAGGCCGCCACTTTCGCAACCGCCTGACCCACACGCTGGAAGTCAGTCAGATCGCCCGCTCGATCGCTCGTGCCCTGCGCCTCGATGAAGACCTCGCCGAGGCCCTGGCCCTAAGCCATGATCTCGGCCACACGCCATTCGGCCACGCCGGAGAACGCGCCCTCGACCGCGCCATGACCGGGTTCGGCGGCTTCGATCACAATGTCCAAGCGCTCCGCGTCGTCACCCTGCTCGAAAACCGATACGCCGAGCACGACGGTCTCAATCTGACTTGGGAAACCCTCGAAGGCATTCTCAAGCACAACGGTCCCCTGGTCGACGACAAGGGCCAGCCCACGGCTCGCTACCGCGAACACGGCCTGCCCACCGGCATCGATGAAATCCAGACCCCGGCGGATCTGCGCCTCTCCACCTATGCGAGCCTCGAGGCGCAAGCCGCGGCCATCGCCGACGATATCGCCTACAATGCCCACGACATCGACGACGCCCTACGAGCCGGCCTCGTGGTTCTCGATGACTTCCGAGACGTGCCGCTTGCGGGCTCGATCGTGCGCGAAGTGCTCGACCTTTATCCCGGGATCGGCAGCAAGCGGCAGACCCATGAAGTGCAGCGACGCATGATCACGCGCGCGGTGGAAGATGTCATCAGAACCAGCAGCGTCAACATTGCCGCTGCCGCCTTGACCTCGGCCGAGGACGTGCGCCTCGCCGGTAAAACACTGGTTACCTTTTCCGACGATACCGCCGCTGCGGAAAAGGGCCTCAAAACCTTCCTCTTCGCGCGCGTTTACCGCCATGAGGCAGTTATGACGCCGGTGCGCGAAAGCGAAGCCGTCGTCGAGCGGCTGTTCTCCCGCTACATGGAAACAGCCGACATGCCAGGCCGCTGGGGCGAAGCGGGCAGGGCGGTCGAAGGCGCTGCCCGCGCGCGCATCGTCGCCGATTTCATCGCGGGCATGACCGACCCCTACGCGCTCGATGAACACGGCCGTCTGTTTGACGCTCGACCGGAATTCCGTTAACCGGACCCGATCCAAACCTTAGGTTCGACATGGACATTTTTGCGCTTTTCACCACGCGGGTTACCGAGGCCCTGCGCGCCGACTATCCCGAGCTCGATGCAGCTCTGCTGTCGCGCGTCGTGGTGGAGCCGCCCCGCGACCCGGCGCATGGCGATCTGTCGACCAATGCGGCCATGGTCGTCGCAAAGCCTTTGGGCAAGAACCCGCGCGAAGTTGCCGCTGCTCTCGTCGAGCGCTTCAAGGGCACTCCAGATGTCGAAAGCGTTGAAGTCGCCGGCCCCGGCTTCATCAACTTCCGCCTGTCCAACAGCATCTGGCACCAGGTCCTGAAGGCCGTCGGCGCCCAAGGCGCCAACTATGGTCGCTCCGACCTGGGCCAAGGCGAGCGCGTCAACATCGAATACGTCTCGTCCAACCCCACCGGCCCCATGCATGTTGGTCACACTCGCGGCGCCGTTTTCGGCGACGCCCTGGCCTCGCTCATGGCTTGGTCTGGCTACGACGTGACCCGCGAATATTATATCAACGACACCGGCGGCCAGACAGTTATCCTCGGCCGCTCCGCCCTTCTGCGCTATCGCGAGGCGCTGGGCGAAACCATCGAAATTCCGTCCGGCTTCTACCCTGGCGACTACCTCATACCCGTCGGCCAGGCCCTCGCTGCCGAACACGGTCGCGTCTTGCTCGACATGCCCGAAGAAGAGGCCGTGCTGATCGCTCGCGAGACGGCGCTTGCGGCCATGATGGAGTTGATCAAGGCCGACCTCGCCCAGCTCAACGTCCACCACGACGTCTTTTTCTCCGAGCGCCAGCTGCACGGCGCCGGCGGCGACATCGAAAAGACCCTCGCCTGGCTGCGCGAGGAGGGCATGGTCTATGAGGGCCGTCTCGACCCGCCCAAGGGCAAGACCCCCGAAGACTGGGAAGACCGCGAACAGACCCTGTTCCGCGCCACCGACTACGGCGACGATACCGATCGCGCCCTGGTAAAATCCGACGGCGCCTACACCTATTTTGCCGCCGACATTGCCTACCACCGCAACAAATACCTGCGCGGCTTCAATCACATGGTCAACGTGCTGGGCGCGGACCACTCTGGGTACGTCAAGCGCTTGCAGGCTGCGGTCAAAGCTGTCTCGCACAACGAAGCCGATATCGACGTTCGCATCTGCCAGCTCGTCCGCCTGCTCAAGAATGGCGAGCCGTTTAAGATGAGCAAGCGCTCCGGCGACCTGATCACGCTGTCCGACTTGGTCGACGAGGTCGGCGCCGACGCCACCCGCTTCATGCTGCTGTTCCGGCGCAATGACGCGGCGATGGATTTCGATTTTGCGCTGGTCAAGGAACAGACCCGCGACAACCCGGTCTTCTACGTTCAATACGCCCACGCCCGCGCCTGCTCGATCTTCCGCACCGCCGCCCGCGACATGCCTGAACTGGATGTCTCCGCCGCAGCGCTGGCGGGCGCTGAGACCGAATTGTTGGACACCGCAGCCGATATTGAGCTCATCCGCCTTCTTGGCGCCTGGCCACGCACGGTGGCTGCAGCAGCGGTCGCACACGAGCCGCATCGCATCGCCTTTTACGTCCACGACCTCGCCGCCGCCTTCCATGGCTTCTGGGCTAAAGGCAAGGATGATCCGTCTTTACGCGTTGTTAACCCAACAGAGCCGACTCTAACGCTCGCTCGACTCGCTCTTGTGGATGCGGTTCGTCAGGTGATCCGTAACGGCCTCGGCATTCTGGGGGTGGGGGCGCCCGAGGAGCTTTCATAATTCGGGCGTATTGGTGTGAACATTCGCGGTACAATCCATAATGGAAACTTCCGCTTTCTAGGGGCGCTGCCAGATGACGTCAGCGAAACCGAACTCAATGGCCGCACAGACTGACGCACCGGACGACCTGATCGCTGAGCTTGCTCGCTTGATGGCCGACGATGCCCGCGCCGACGCTCCCGCCAAGCCGCAGCCCGCGCCGATGGCCTCGCCGTCGGCACCCGTTCGCATTCCCGGTGCCGACCTGCCGCAATCCGGTGCCGCGCCTCGTCCGCAAGCCAGCCCGGTTCGCATACCAGGCGGCGAACCGGCAGCCCCGGCGCCGGCCTCGGCCATTGCCGAACCGTTCAACTTCGATTTCGCGCTCAACAAGCCCGCCGGTCCGGTAACTCCCATTGCGGCCGCTCCCGTCCAGGTTCAGCCCGCGCCGCAACCGGCAGTGGTGAAGCCGGTGGTCGAGGAATCTGTCGAGCCTCAGGCGCTTGATCACGATAGCCTTGCAGACCTCATCGCTGCCGAGCTTGCCGGCGAGGCCAATCAAGGCACCCCGCAGCCTGAACCCATCCCCGTCGTGACCGGCCCGGCACCCGCTGAAGACAATTTCGGCGTGCCGCCGGTTTTCGGTTTTGGTTCCCCCAAGGCGGCTCAGCCGGCTGCCACCGCCGTCACCATCGTCGAACCTGAAATCGCTCCGACCCCTGAGCCCATCAACGTCGCTCCGCGCGTGGAGCCGACCGTTGCGGTGCCGGCTGAGCCTGAAGCCAAGGCCGATCCGCTTCGCGACATCGAAAACCTGGTGGGGTCCGCCATCCGGCTCAATCAGCCGGTTGCGACGCCCGCCGCACCGAGCCCTGCGCTGCGCAGCCTCGCGACCCCCACATTGCCGGCGTCCGAACCCCAGCGCCGGAGCGAACCATCCGTCCGTGCTCCCAGCGGCGCCGGCTCGGTGGACGATGCCATCCTCGCTGCCGCCGCAGCAACCGGAGCCCGGGTCGAGTGGGTTAATCCAGAAGGCGATCTGGTTGAAGCTGAAGAGATGGCGCCGATCCGGCCACGCCGTCCGCGCGGCCCGGTTTTCGGGCTATCCCGCGCCGTCGCCGGACCTCTGGTTGCCGTGGGCCTGCTTGGCGCCGCCGGCGTCGGGCTCTATTTCATGCTTGGCCAGAGCGCCGCGCCCACTGGTCCTGCGCCGCTGATCGCCGCTGACACAACTGCCATCAAGGAAGTGCCGGAGCCCGTAGAGGCCGCCCCGCAGCAATCGGTTGTCTTCAACGAAATCGCTGGCAATAACGACGGCACCGACGAGCAGCTGGTTTCGCGCGATCAGGCTGACGAAGAAGCCGTCACCGAAGCCGCGACCACTGCAGCGCTCGACAGCAGTTCCGGCATCGCCCCTCCAGCCGAGGGTGGCACGATCAATCCGAACGCCGATGGCCTCGTCAACCGCAAGGTCCGCACCGTCACGGTTCGTCCCGATGGCACGATCGTCAGCGGCGATGACAGCCTTGCGGGCGCCTCGATCCTTCCCGTCGACCGCCCCAACGTGCCCGAAGTTCCGGGCGCCGACACCTCGACCCCAAGCCTTCTTGCGAACGCTGACCCTTCCGCGGCCGGCGCAACGACCGTGCCCTCAACCGCGCCCGTTACGGCCTTGCCCGAAGCTACTGCACCTGCCGTTGTTCCGGTTCAGCCCGGCGCCGTGGTGCCGGTCGTGGACGCCACAGGCCAGCCGATCGCCGGACGCACGGTGACCACGCCGCTGCAGCGCCCCGCCGATCTTCAGACCGCCGCTGCGTCGCCCGCCGCGCTTCCGGCTGCCACGACGCCCGAACCGACGCCTCTGACCCCGACCACCACCACGCCCGCCGCTGCCGCCACTGCTGCAGTTCCGGCGGGAGGCTCCGCCGCGGCCTATGTTCAGCTCTCCTCCCAGCGCAGCGAAGACGCCGCCCGCGAATCCGCCCAGGCCATCGCCACGCGTTACGGCGTCCTTTTCGGCGGTGCCAATCTCGAGATCCAGCGTGTGGACCTTGGCGAACGTGGCATCTATTTCCGCGTCCTGGTGCCCGCCGCCGATCGTGCCGGTGCCTCCAACATCTGCACCAATGTCAAAGCCGCCGGCGGCGACTGCCTGATCCTCTGACCCCAGCTTGACCTTGGCCGCCCGCGCGGCCAAGGATGGGCCATGACGGGCACTTCGCAAAGCAACTGGTTCGACACGCCGGCCCCACCGCCGGCAGACGAAGTGCTGCATGTTGATGTCGACGGCTATGAAGGCCCGCTCGATCTCCTGCTCGATCTCGCCCGCCGGCAGAAGGTCGATCTTTCCGCCATTTCCGTGCTTGCGCTGGCCGAGCAATACCTCGCCTTCATCACCACCATCCGCGATCGCCGCATCGAGGTCGCCGCCGATTACCTGGTCATGGCCGCCTGGCTCGCCTACCTCAAGAGCCGCCTCATGGTGCCTCAGGCGCCCGGCGACGAGGAACCTTCGGGCGAAATGCTTGCCGCCATGCTCGCCTTCCGCCTCAAGCGCCTCGAAGCCATGCGCACCGCCGCAAACCGCCTGATGAGCCGGTCGCGTCTTGGCGACCAGGTCCATGCACGCGGCCAGCCGGAGCCCATCGAGATCAAGCGCCGCCCTCTCTGGGAAGCAACGCTCTACGACCTGCTCAAAGCCTATGCCGGCCAGCGCGAGCGCAGCGTTCAGCCCGAATATAGCCCCAAACTGCGAACCGTCTGGTCCCTCCAGGACGCCCGCGACATGCTCACCCGCATGATCGGCGACTCCGGCGACTGGATTTCTCTCGACTCCTACCTCGTCGATTACCTCGCCACCCCGGCCGAACGCGTTACCGTTCGCGCCTCGACCTTTGCCTCGAGCCTCGAACTCGTCCGCCAGGGCGAAATCGACATCCGCCAGACCCAGACCTTCGGCCCCCTTTTCGTTCGCCGCCGGAGCAAGAGTTGAGCGACGTCGTGGGGCGGCAGCTGCGCATCGTCGAAGCGCTGCTGTTCGCCTCCGCCGAACCTCTGCGTCCCGCCGATATCGCCCCCTTCCTCGAAGGAGCCGACATCCCCGAGCTGCTCGAAACCCTTCGGACGCAATACGAGGGCAGGGGAGTGAACCTCGTCCGCCGCGGCGATGCCTGGGCTTTCCGCACCGCCGAAGACCTCGGCTTCCTGCTCCGCCGAGAGCAAAACGAAACCCGGCCGCTCTCCCGCGCCGCGCTCGAAACCCTCTCCATCATCGCCTATCACCAGCCCGCCACCCGCGCCGAAATCGAGGACGTCCGAGGCGTCGCAACCGGCAAGGGCACGCTCGATCTGCTGATGGAAGCAGGCTGGGTGCGCATGCGTGGCCGCCGCCGCACCCCCGGCCGTCCCGTGACCTATGGAACCACTGACGCCTTCCTCGACCACTTTGGCCTCGAGGCGCTTTCCGATCTTCCTGGTCTCGATGAGCTCAAGGGCGCCGGCCTCCTTTCCGGCCGCCTGCCGCCCGATCTCCAGATCCCACTTCCTTTCGACGGCATGCTCCACCCCGACGAAGACCCGCTCGACGCCTCCGACCTCGGCGACCCCGATCCTGACGACGAGGCGGAATAGACTGCTACACGCGCCTTTGTGCGGCCTTCACGGATGCGTTCTTGTGTTTGCCCGCGTTTGAACCTATTTCTCGGGTCATCTATCGCGTGTAACGCGTACCAGAATCTAGAGGAACCACCATGCACGCGCCGTCTATCTGGGGTATTCTTGTTGTCGCCGTTGTCGTCATCCTGCTGTTCGGCCGCGGAAAGATTTCCGGCATGATGGGCGAAGTCGCCTCCGGCATCAAAGCCTTCCAGAAGGGCATGAAGGACGACGATCGCCCCGCTGAGCGCATCCAGACCACGGCCGATATCGAAGCGGCCCGCGAAGCCGAAAAGACTTCGACCACGCGCGACGTCTGATCGGCAACTCCCAGCCGGGAGTTAGGAGCGGCCCCGCCGCTATGGGGAGACTATTGCCATGCTCGGCCTAGGCTGGACAGAGATGCTGGTGATCGGCGTGGTCGCGCTGATTTTCATCGGTCCAAAGGACCTGCCGGTGGTCATGAACCGCGTCGGCAAGGTGGTTGGCCAGATCCAGCGCATGGGACGCGAGTTCCAGCGTGAGATCAACAAGAGCACCGGTCTTGATGAAGTGCGCAACTTGCGCAATTCCATTACGGCCCCGTTGAAGCAGACGGCGGACGAAATCCGCCGCGAGTTCAACACCATGAACAAGGACGGCACGCAAAGCCCGTCCGGTGTCATCAAGCCTTCCGACCCCAAGGTCGAAAGCGTCGCCGACGAGATTCGCGCCAAGGCCGGAATGCCCGCCGCCCCCAAGAGCAGCACCGAGCTGGCCATGGAATATGGCTTCAAATCCACTGAGAAGCCGGCTGCCGACCTCGTGCCTATCGAAAAGCTCGCGCCGGTCAAAGCCACGCGCAAGCGCGTCACCAAGCCTGCTCATGTCGCGACCGCCGACTCCGAACACGTGGAAGTCGCCGACACCGGCCCGGTACCCGTAGTCGTCAAGCCAGCCCGTAAACGCGCTGCCAAGCCGCCGACCCCGGTGGCCACCGAAGACGCTCCTGCCGCCGCGCCCAAAAAGCCGCGCGCGCCACGCAAGAAACCTGCTGATCCGGCTGGAGACGCCCAATAATGGCCGACACCCCGCAGCTCGAAGATAAGTCCAAGCCTGAAGTCGAAGACGAACTCGCCGGCAGTGAAGCCCCGCTGATGGAGCATCTGGTCGAGCTGCGCAAGCGGCTGATTGCCAGTGCCATCGCCATTGTCGTTCTGATGGTGATCTGCTTCCTCTTCGCAGGCCAGATCTTTGACGTGCTGCTCAATCCTTATCGTTCCATCTACCCCAATCCGGGCGACATGGAGCTGATCTACACCGCTCCGCAAGAATTCTTCTTCACCCAGGTCAACCTCGCCTTTTTCGGCGCCATCTTCATCGGCTTCCCGTTCCTTGCGACGCAGATCTACGGCTTCGTTTCGCCGGGTCTCTACAAGCACGAGCGCAAGGCGCTGGTGCCATATCTCATCGCCACGCCGGTGTTTTTCCTGCTTGGCGCGGCCATGGTTTATTTCGTCGTCCTGCCCATGGCGCTTGGCTTTTTCGCCGGCATGCAGACCGAAGAGATCAAACTTCTCGCCAAGGTCTCTGAATACCTATCGTTGGCCATGACGCTGATCCTCGCTTTCGGCGTCTGTTTCCAACTCCCCGTCGTGCTCACGCTCTTGGCCCAACTCGACCTCATCGGCGTCAAGACCCTCGAGCACGGCCGCCGCTACGCCATTGTCGCCATCCTGATCATCGCCGCCTTCATCACGCCGCCCGATCCGGTCTCCCAGATCGGCCTGGCCCTGCCCATGTACGGCCTATACGAACTCTCCATCCTCTCCGTCCGCCTCGTCGAACGCCGCCGCAAGGCAGCCCTCGCGGCCCAGGAAGCCGAGCAGGCCTAACCTCGCTTACCTCGCCCCTCCGGGGAGAGGTCGCCGCGAAGCGGCGGGTGAGGGGGCCTTTACTGTTCTGAGTGACCCCGCTCGTGTCACCTCCCACCGGCCCAACTCCTCCCCCGTCTGACGGGGGAGGCCGGGTGGGGGTACCTCCCCATCCACCGGCGCCCGCACCTTCCCCCTTGCACCCCCACCCCCACCTCCGTAAACAAACCGCGTCACAACCGAGGCGGGCTTTGGCCCGAAATCAGCGATGTTCGATATCAAGTGGATCCGAGACAACCCGGAAGCCTTCGACCAGGCCATGTCGGTGCGCAAGAATGTCTCCGTCCGCTCCGCCGATCTCATCGCCATCGACGAGCGCCGCCGCGCCGTCATCGTCCGCCTCAACGAAGCGCAGGAAAAGCGCAACAGCCTCTCCAAGCAGATCGGCCAGGCCAAGGCGCAAAAGGACGAAGCCAAAGCGCAAGAGCTGATGGCCGAAGTCGGCCGCCTCAAGGAGTTCATCCCCGAAGGCGAGGCGCAGGAACGCGCCGTCGAAAAGGAACTCCGCGACACTCTCGCCGCCATCCCCAACATGCCGCTCGAAGACGTCCCGCCCGGCGACGACGAGAGCGACAATGTCGAATATTTCGGCGCCAACGGTAACCAAGCGACTGCTGCCAAAGCTCGTCCGCCCAAGCCGCATCTGAGCTTTGCGCCCAAGGAGCACTTCGACATCGGCGTCGCCGAAAAGGATATGGACTTCGAAACCGCCGCCAAACTTTCGGGCAGCCGCTTCGTCATCCTCAAGGGCCAGATCGCCCGCCTCGAGCGCGCCCTCGGCCAGTTCATGCTCGACCTGCACACGGCAGAGCATGGCTATACTGAAGTCCAGCCCCCGGTTCTGGTGCGTGACGAGGCCATGTTTGGGACAGGCCAGTTGCCGAAGTTTGATGGCGATTTCTTCTTCACCGAACATGGCGACAGCCGCCTTGCGCTGATCCCCACCGCCGAAGTTCCGCTGACCAACATGGTCCGCGAGTCCATCCTGTCGGAAGAGGAACTTCCCCTCCGCTTCACCGCCTTGACACCATGCTTCCGCTCCGAAGCCGGCTCTGCCGGCCGCGACACGCGCGGCATGCTGCGTCAGCACCAGTTCAACAAGGTGGAACTGGTCTCGATCGTCACTCCGGAAGAGTCGCTCAACGAACACGAGCGCATGCTGTCCGCGGCCGAAACTGTCTTGCAGCGCCTTGGCCTCCATTACCGCGTCATGAAGCTTTGCACCGGCGACATGGGCTTTGGTGCCCGCCGCACCTATGACATGGAAGTCTGGCTCCCCGGCCAGAACACCTATCGCGAAATTTCCTCGGTCTCCGTCTGCGGCGATTTCCAGGCCCGCCGTATGGAAGCGCGCTATCGTCCGTCCGGCGAAAAGCAGGCGCCGCGCTATGTCCATACGCTTAACGGCTCCGGCACCGCCGTCGGTCGCTGCCTTATCGCCGTGCTCGAAAACTACCAGCAGGAAGACGGCTCGGTGGCTATCCCCGAAGCGCTCCAGCCCTATATGGGTGGCCTCACCGCCATCGGTTCGCGCTGATGGCCCTGCGCATCCTCCTCACCAATGACGATGGCGTGGATGCGCCGGGCCTTGCCGTGATGGCCGATATCGCCGCCCAATTGAGCGACGATGTGTGGATCGTCGCACCCGACGGCAATCAATCCGGGGCAGGGCACCGCTTCACCTTTGGCCGTGAACTGACGCTCGATGAACGCGGCCCTCGCCGCTTCGCCGTGGTCGGCGGCTCCCCCGCCGATTGCGTCGTCGCCGGCATGACCCATCTTCTTGGCGATAAGCCCGCCGATCTTGTCCTCTCGGGCGTAAACGCCGGCCAGAATCTGGGCGACATCGTCAACTGCTCCGGCACGGCAGGCGGCGCCAGGGAAGGGGCCCTTCAGGGCGCCATTGGCATCGCCATGAGCCAGTCCATGGACTACAACAGCTCGCGTCAGGCCGATTGGGAAAACGCCGTCCACTTCGGCGCCAGAACGGTTGAGGCGATCCTGGCAGCCCACGCCGGCGATGACGTCTTCTACAACGTCAACTTCCCCTTCTGCGACACATCGGAAGTCACCGGCCTCGCCGCCGTCCCGCACCAGCGCTTCTCCCGCTCTCCCATCCGTCACTACGCCAGCGATAATCCCGGCGGCTTCTTCATGGCCATCCCCGAAACACCCTTGCCGCTCGATCCCGAAGCCGACTTCGAAGTGCTGCGCAAAGGCAACAAGATCACGGTGACACCGATGGCCCTGCAGATGACGCATCAAGGTGCTCTTGCCCGGCTGAGTTCACTTAAGCTTCCTTAAGTCACCCCCTTCCGAGCTGCGCTAAGGCGCTGCGCACCTAAGCTTCGCTTGCCTTCCCCTCTAAGGGGAAGGTAACGCCAGTGGGCTTGGCACCATGGTGCGACAACCTCGATCTCACCCTCCCCCTCAGAGGGGAGGGCACCGAAGCTAGGCCCCTTGGCCGTAGCGCAGGTGGGAGGGGGTGCCTTCCTCCCACACGCCATCTCCCCTTAACCTTACCCACCCCTGAATCCACGCTCCACAATTCCACTCAAACTGCATCGGCTTTAAACTCGTCTTTACCTTACCCGCGTAGTTTCAAACTCAGTTGTTGAGTATCCTGCGTACGAGTAAGCCGATGCGTGATCGCGTTTCCCTGCGGACCCCGAGAAGTGCAGTCGCCGTGGCCGGTGTCATAGTGGCAGCGGTTGGTTTGTCCGGCTGTTCCAGCCTTGGCAGCCGTACCCTTGGCGACAATACGACCACCAGCGCGATCAATTCGCGCCCACCCACCACGCTTAATCAGCCCATGCCTGCAAGCCTTGGCGCCGCACAGAACGTGCAGGTTGCTGGCATGCAGCAATACCTGCCGCCTGCACAGGTCGGCGGTGGCGGCTGGAATGGTGGCGGCAACACATTGCCTCCCGCACCCGCCTCGTCGCCGGGTTGGATGCAACCGGCGGGCGCCATGCCCTCCGTGCAGTCTCAGACTTTGCCTTCGTTGAACTCGTCGTCACCAATGGGAACCCCGCAAGCCATGCCCGCACAGCAGACCCTTGCCCCGCTGCCGGCTGCTCCTGCGGTCGCTGCGCTGGGCGCCAACTCTTCGCTCCCCGTCAATTCCAGCGTCCCGATGCCGCCCGCCCCGGCTGCCGCAAACAGCAACGGCGCCTATACGCACACCATCGCTGGCGGCGAGTCGCTCTATACCATTGCTCGCAAATACGATGTGACCACCCAGGCTCTCGTCCTTGCCAATGGCCTGTCTTCGCCGGACAAGATCGTCGTCGGCCAGAAGGTCATCATCCCAGGCCGCAGCGACCTCGTTAACTCCACGCCGCAAGCACCGGCACCTGTTCAGGTCGCCGCGGCCAATGTGCAGACCCTTGCCACCGTCCCGACCACGCCGGGCCTCGCTCCCGCCGCCGGTACCCTCCAGGCGCCGACCGCTGCTGCCGCAACGCCGGCTCCAGCTGCACCGGCGCCCGTCGCTACCCCCGCGCCGACCCAGGTCGCGGCCGCACCGGCTCCTGCCGCCGAGCCCGCCATGTCGGGCAGCGACAAGTTCCGCTGGCCGGTTTCCGGTCGCGTCATCACCGACTTTGCCGCCTCGCGCGGCACCGGCATCAATATCGATGTGCCCGCCGGTTCTTCGGTCAAGGCCGCTGAAAATGGCACCGTCATCTATGTCGGCTCTGGCGTTGAAGGCTACGGCAACCTGATCCTGGTCCGTCACCCCAATGGCTACGTCTCCGCCTATGCCCATCTCGACGGCATGAGCGTCGCCAAGGGCGCCACCGTCAGCCGCGGCGATGCGCTGGGCACAGTCGGCCAGACCGGCTCGGTGTCCAAGCCCCAGCTCCACTTCGAACTGCGCAAGGGCGCGACCCCGGTCGACCCGGTCCCGCTGCTCGCCAGCTAAACGCCTGCCCAAGATCTCCAGAAAAGGGCCGCAGTGGTGCGCGGCCCTTTTTCTATTCTTACCTCGCCCCTCCGGGGAGAGGTCGCCGCAAAGCGGCGGGTGAGGGAGTCTTTACTTTCTAAACCGCCTTGCCCTCTTCCCCCGCCAGCGTCCGCACCAGCTGAATGGCCACGCGACCCGACCGGGCCCCACGCGTCGCCGCCCACTCGATCGCCCGCGCCCGCAACGTCTCCGCATCGATCGCGAGCCCATAAAATTCGGCATATCCACTGACCATTGCCAAGTAATTGTCCTGGTCCGAATTGTGGAAGCCCAGCCACAGCCCGAACCGGTCGGACAGCGACACCTTCTCCTCCACCGCCTCGCCCGGGTTGATCGCCGTCGATCGCTCGTTCTCGATCATGTCCCGCGGCATTAAATGCCGCCGGTTCGACGTCGCATAGAATAGCACATTGTCCGGCCGCCCCTCGAGCCCGCCGTCCAGAATGGTCTTGAGCGATTTGTAGCTCGTCTCGCCGCTATCAAAGCTGAGGTCGTCGCAGAAGACGATAAACCGCGCATCCTGACCCGCGATGGCCCGCATCAAAACCGGCAGCGTTTCGAGATCTTCCCGCGCGATTTCGATCAGCACCAGCCGCTCAAAACCCTCGCGCTCCAGCACATCGGCGTGAATTGCCTTGACCAGTGATGACTTACCCATGCCGCGAGCGCCCCAGAGCAGGGCATTGTTCGCGCCATGCCCACGCGCAAACTGCTCGGTATTCTTGAGCAAAATGCCTTTGACCTGATCGATACCGCGCAACATCCGCAACGGAACCCGCGAGACTTTCGGCACTGCCAGCAGCGTCCCCGATTCTCCCTGCCAGTGATAAGCGTCAGCCCCGCCCAGCCGAAACGGTTCGGGTGCTGCGGAGCCACGCGCAAGAATCTCCAGCGCATCGGCGATTCTGCTCAGATAGTCTTTGGTCTTCACCGTCTCGTCCTTGTGAAATGGGTGGCGCTATTGGCTTTGCAATCAGCCAACCCGAAATGTATAGTCCGCGCGATTTTGGCTGGGGCGCAAGTGCAGGACCGCTGGATAGCGTCCAGCCCGCACCAGCCGACCCTTTTCCAAAAACGCGCCAAGAAGAAACGATTAGGAGATCGCTTGATGTTTGTAACGCCCGCCTATGCCCAGGATGCTGTCGGAGCCCCCGGAGGCATGGCTGACATCTTCATCCAGCTGATGCCGATCGCTCTTCTCGTGCTGATTTTCTGGCTGCTGATCTTCCGCCCGCAGCAGAAGCGCCTCAAGGCCCAGCAGGCCATGCTTTCCGCCATCCGCCGCGGCGACACCGTCGTCACCACCGGCGGCATCGTCGGCAAGGTGACCAAGGCCGTCGATGGCGAAGACCTCGAAGTCGAAATTTCGCCCAATGTGAAGGTCAAGCTGGTCCGCGGCATGGTTGCCGATGTGCGTTCCAAGTCCGAGCCGGTTAACGACAACAAGCCGGTCGCTTAAGACGAACCGATCCAGCCGGGGCATCATGCCCCGGCTTTCTGCCTTTCTAGGACGCCTTACATGAACCAGTCGCCGTTCCGCGTATTTGTGATCCTCTTCGTCGCAATCGCGGGTATCCTGCTTGCAGCTCCCAATTTCCTTCCCGAGTCGGCGCGCCAAGCGCTGCCCGGATGGCTGCCGCAGCCCGGCCTGGTTCTCGGTCTCGATCTTCAGGGCGGCTCGCACCTGCTGCTCGAAGTCGATCGCGCCGGCATTGTCGAGCAGCGCCTGTCCGACGTTCGCCGCGAGGCCCGCAACGTCCTCGCCAATCAGAATGGCATTGGCAACATCATCACCACCGATGCGGCCGCCAACGCCATCTACATCGAGCTGACCGATCCGACCCAGCGCGAGCTAGCCGTCACCGCCATCAACTCGATCCAGAATACGCTTTCCAATTCGCTCTTTTCCGCAGGCGGCGGCGTCAACGAGCTGGCTTTCGGTGAAACGGCTGACGGTAAGCTCTCGATCACCTTGACCCCTGAAGGCATCACCCAGCGCATGAGTTCGCTGGTCGCCCAGTCCATCGAAGTCATCCGCTCGCGCATCGACGAACTCGGCACCACCGAGCCAACCATTCAGCGCCAGGGCGATACCCGCGTTCTTGTCCAGGTTCCGGGCTTTGGCGACTCGACCCGCCTCAAGAACATCATTTCGCAGACCGCGCGCCTCACCTTCCACATGGTCTATCCGGGTATGACCCCAGAACAGGCCGAGGCCCAGGGCCTGCCTGCCGGCACCATGATCCTCAACAGCCAGGATGGTTCGCGGGAACTGCTCTATGAAGACGTAGCGCTCGGCGGCGAATCCCTGATCGATGCCCAGCCCGCCTATGACCAGCAGCGCGGCATCCCGGTGGTGAGCTTCAAGTTCGACACTCGCGGCGCCGTCACCTTCGCTGAAATCACCGCCCGGAATGTGGGTCAGCGCTTCGCCATCGTCCTCGACGACACCGTCATCACCGCGCCGGTGATCCAGCAGCCGATCACCGGCGGCTCGGGCCAAATCAGCGGCTCCTTCACCACTGCCTCGGCCAACGATCTTGCCGTGCTGCTGCGCGCCGGCGCGCTCCCGGCCAGCCTCAACGTCATCGAAGAACGCACGGTCGATGCCAGCCTTGGCGCCGACTCGATCCAGGCCGGTCTTACCGCAGGTGTCGTCGCCGCCGTGCTCGTCGTCGCCTTCATGGTCGTCGCCTACGGCCTGTGGGGCGTTTTCGCCAACGTTTCGCTGATCCTCAACATCATCCTTATCTTTGCCGCGCTTTCCACGCTCGGTGCGACACTGACGCTTCCCGGCATCGCCGGCATCGTCTTGACCATCGGCATGGCCGTGGACGCCAACGTTCTGATCTACGAACGCATGCGCGAAGAACAGCGGGCGGGGCGCACGCCGCTCCAAGCCATCAATGCCGGTTTTGAACGCGCTTGGGGCACCATCGTCGACTCGCACCTGACGCAGCTTGTCGCCGCTGTCGTGCTTTACTTCATGGGTTCCGGACCGGTGCAGGGCTTTGCCGTTACCCTCGGCCTCGGCATCCTCACCTCGCTTTTCACATCCTACACGGTCACCAACTACCAGGTGCACCTCTGGTACAAGCGCGTTCGCCCGAAGGTGCTAAAAATCCAGCACTTCCGCTTCATCCCGGACGGCACCAAGATTCCCTTCATGAAGATCTCGCGCTACGTCATTGCGCTTTCGATCATCATGTCCGTGGTCTCGATCGGCGCCGCCTACTTCAAGGGCTTCAATCTCGGCATCGACTTCGTCGGCGGTACCGCCATCGAAGTTCAGCATCAGGGCAGCCCGGCTGACGTCGGCCAGGTGCGTGAACTCCTGAGCGGCCTAGACCTTGGCGAAATCCAGGTCCAGGGCTTTGGTACGCCCGAAGACGTTCTGGTCCGCGTCCAGGCCCAGGAAGGTGGACAGTCGGCTGACCAGGTCGCCGTGCAGCAGGTCACCGATACCCTGGCCAGCGAGAATTACGAGGTTCGCCGCGTCGAAGCGGTGAGCGGCACCGTCTCCGGCGAACTCGCCTGGACCGGCACCATCGCTGTCATCATCGCGCTCGCCTGTATCCTCATCTACATCTGGTTCCGCTTCGAGTGGCAGTTCGCGCTCGCCGCGGTCACGACGACGTCGCACGACATCATCATGACCATCGGCCTGTTCTCGATCACCGGGCTCGAGTTCAACCTCAGCTCCATTGCCGCGGTGCTGACGCTGGTGGGTCTCTCGCTCAACGAAACCGTGGTTGTCTCCGACCGTATTCGAGAGAACCTCCAGAAATACCGCAAGATGCCGCTGCCTGAGCTGATCGACCTTTCGATCAACCAGACCATCGTCCGCACCTCCTTGACCCAGTTCACGGTGTTGCTGGCCCTCGTTCCGCTGGTCCTCTTCGGCGGCGAAGCGCTCCGCAGCTTCACCATCGCCATGACCTTCGGCTCTCTCGTCGGCATGTACTCCTCGGTCATCGTCAACGGCCCCATCCTCATCAACTTCGGCCTCAAGCAGAAGTCCGAAGAGGAAGTTGCCGCGGTCGAGCAAAAGAAAGTCAAAGCTAACGACGGCGCTTCGGTTTAGGGCGGGCTCTTACCTCGCCCCTCAGGGGACTTCGGAGAGTGCCGAAGGCAAATACGGTCCGGCGGAGCGTATGTATCGAGGAAGGCCATGAGAGCTGTGCTCGAATGGCTGGTCGGCCCGAAGGGCCGGGTGAGGGGGCCTTTCTCCTGAGCTCGCTACCCACCGGATGTCACCCCGGCGAAGGCCGGGGCCCATCCTCCGATCTCAAGATGGATCCCCGCCTGCGCGGGGATGACACCCAGTGGAGGTGGAACAGATTACCGACCCCCAAACCCTTTCCGGCCACTACCCCCACCAGACCGGCCTCACCGCCTACGGCAATGGCGGCTTCCGCTTTGCCGAGCTCTCCCACAAAGGCTCGCTCCTCTGCGTGCCATCCGGCATGCACGCCTGGAGCGTCACTTCACCCGCTGAACTGACCCTCGAGAGCCTGCAGCCCATCATCGATCAAGCCGACCGGATCGACGTTTTGCTGATCGGCCTCGGCACTGACATCCTTCCCATCGATCCCGCCATCCGTGCCGCCCTTCGCGACCGCAAGATCATCGTGGAAGCCACCCAGACCGGCGGCGCCATCCGCACCTACAATGTCCTTCTCGCGGAAGACCGCCGCGTCGCCGCCGCGCTGATCGCAGTCGAGAATGCGCGCTGACTTGTTGGAAAGCCCCCACCCAACCTCCCCCGTAAGTCGGGGGAGGAGCCCCATCGGCGGTCTGGACTCGATCGAACTCCTCTCCCTCCTCAAGGGGGAGGCCGGGTGGGGGTCTTCGTTTCAAGTCCCAGCTCTAGACGTGGCACCCCATGACCACTGACGCCTTCGTCCACGCCGCCACAACTCTGCGCAGCACCGACCGCGACCGCTACCTTGCAACCCTGGTCCTCCCGGTCGAACACCGCGCAGCCATCACGGCGCTCTACGCCTTCAACGCCGACATCGCCGCCATCCGCGACCGTGTCTCCGGCCCGGCACCGGGGGAAATTCGCCTGCAATGGTGGGCCGATGCCATCACCGGCAGCGGACACGGTGCTATCCGCCAGAACCCGCTCGCCGATGCGCTGCTTCAAACCATCGAGCGCTACAATCTTCCAACCGGCACCTTCGCCCGCCTGATCGCCGCGCGCCGCTTCGATCTCTACGACGATCCCATGCCGGACCTCGAAACCTTCGAAGGCTATGCTGGCGAAACGGCCTCAACGCTGCTGCAGCTCTCGGCCATGATTCTCAACAATGGCGAACCGGTCGAACCCGGCGACGCCGCTGGCCACTTGGGCGTCGCCCAAGCCATGATCGGTCACCTCCGCGCCTTGGGCTACATATCGTCCCAAGGCCGCATCATGCTGCCCTGGTCGATCCTCGAAGCTAACGGCGTCATCGAGTCCGAGCTGTTCACCGGTCAAGACTCGGAAGGCCTACACGCAGCCCTCAGCCAGGTTGCCGAACTCGCCGACGCGCACCTCGCCAAGGCTCGCACCGCCATCGCCGCGCTTCCGCCCAAACTGCGCTCAGCCTTTGCCATCATCGCCTTGCTCGAAAGCGAACTGGCCAACTGGAAACGGTCCGCCACCAACCACTTCGCACCGCCACGCGACCAACCAGACTGGCAAAAAATCGCCCGCCTGACCTTGTGGTCGCTCCGCAACCGCTAAGTTGCACAAATGCCCATGTTCATCGCCTTCTCCCCTTGCGGGAGAAGGTGCCCGAAGGGCGGATGAGGGGTTCGGGGATCATCCGCAGGCTCAGCGCCTCAAGCCCAAGCCTTCAAATCCTCCAGCGCCCGCCCGGTGATCGCCCGACGCTTCGCCATTGTCTTCTCCGGCCCCCGCCAGCGCTTCACGCCTTCCGGTTTCTCCACCGTCACCTCGGGGAACAACCCAAAGTTGACATTCATCGGCTGAAAGCTGCGAGCACCGCTATAGCTCTCCGCCTCGACATGCCCGCCGGTGATATGCCCGATCAAAGCGCCGAGCGCCGTCGTTACCGGCGGCACATCCATGCTGCCACCCAGCGCCTCCGCGGCGGTCAGCCGCCCCGTGATCAACCCACAGGCAGCGCTTTCCACATAGCCCTCGACGCCGGTCACCTGGCCGGCAAAGCGGATCCGCGGATCGACCTTGAGCTTGAGGTCGGCCGACAACACCTTGGGCGAGTTGATGAATGTGTTGCGATGCAAGCCACCCAAGCGTGCGAACTGCGCATTCTGCAGCCCCGGGATCATCCGGAAGATTTCGGCTTGGATGCCGTAGCGCATCTTAGTCTGGAAGCCGACCATGTTCCAAAGCGTGCCCAGCGCATTGTCCTGCCGCAGCTGCACGATGGCATATGGCTTGACCGTCGGATTGCGCGGATTGGTCAGACCCACCGGCTTCATCGGTCCGTGCCGAAGCGTCTCCGGCCCACGCTCCGCCATCACCTCGATCGGCAAGCAGCCATCGAAATATGGCACCTTCTCCCAATCCTTGAACTCATGCAGCGGGGCCGTGATCAGCGCCTCGACGAAGGCATAATACTGATCGCGATCCATCGGCAGGTTGAGATAATCCGCCCCGGTGCCGCCTGGCCCCGCCTTGTCATAGCGCGACTGCTTCCAGGCGATGTCATGGTCGATGCTGTCATAGTGGATGATCGGCGCAATCGCGTCGAAAAAGGCCAGCGAATCTTCGCCGGTCTTTTCCAGAACCGCGGCTGCAAGGGCAGGGGAGGTGAGTGGCCCGGTGGCGATAATCACATGTTGCCAGTCGGCGTCCGGCCAGCCCGCGATTTCCTCGCGCACAACCGTAATATTGGGATGATTGTGGATCGCCTCGGTGACCGCCAGCGAAAACCCGTCGCGATCCACCGCCAGCGCTCCACCGGCCGGCAGCTTATGCTGGTCCGCCGCCCGCATGATCAGCGAGCCGCAGCGGCGCATCTCCTCATGGAGGAGCCCGACAGCATTTTGCTCATGATCGTCGGAGCGAAAACTGTTGGAGCAGACGAGCTCGGCAAAATTGTCGGTCGAATGCGCATCGGTCGCTTTGACGCCGCGCATCTCGTGAACGACGACCTGAGCGCCCGCTTCGGCGGCCTGCCAGGCAGCTTCGGATCCAGCGAGACCGCCGCCGATGATATGAAGTGGTTGGTTTGACATGGCGGGGAGATAGCAAGCGCCACCTGGGCACGCAATCGCCGTCACATTCACGGATAAACGATATCGCCGATCAAGCCTGCCAACAGCATCTGCCTCGCATGTGCTAGAGTGCCTCAATTGCTATGGCGTATAGTCGAAAAGCAAAACACCCGCGTCTCAGAGAGAAGCGGGTGTTCGCATTGAAGTATTTGAGCCAGCGATCTTAGAGATTGTTGGCATGGTCGCGAGCAACACGGCTGATGTCGGTGCGAGCAATGCCCAGATCGTTGAGCTGACGATTGTCGAGCGAAGCAAGTTCACGAACCGTCTGCTGGTACGCGGCCCACTTCTGGAAGGTTTTGCGAATGTCCATTTGAAGTCTCCTGTCGTTTACAGGGCGATATATAGCCAACCCGTTTGAAAACGAGCAGTCTGATATTGATCAATCAAGCTATGCACTTTCGACATGGCATTGTGATTTCGGATTCAGCTTAGGTTAAGATTTCCAGAAAAGCAAAGGCCGCCGGACGGGCGCCAGGCGGCCTTGTCATGCAGTTCTGGTAGAGCTCTCAGCGGTCGAACAGGGACCGCGTCATCTTGGGAAAGTCCGGACCCGAAAGCCCGAGGATATCGGCATCTCGCGTCGCAGGAACGTCCATTTCCCGCAACGTTTGCTTGATGTCGACGAGGCGCTTGAGGCGCCAGACGGCTCGTACAAACATCGGCATAGTCCTTGTGGATGGCATCGGCAATGCTGACCATGGCGCCATTTACCGGTCCGCGCCATGCCCCTTACGTCAACGGCCGCATGCGCCAGGCGCATGCCAATTTCATCGAACGGTCGCACGGGCGTCATGACGCAAGCTTTGATCCCAGTTCACCATGTTTTCGCTTGTGCGTCGCCAGATGAGAACAGAAACTCCAGCCGAACTGATTTGGGGGAGCGACAGTGCGGCAAGGCGCGCATGTCATCGTAGTGGGCAATGAAAAGGGCGGGTCGGGGAAGTCCACCACTGCCTTCCATCTGGCTATTTTTCTGCTGTATCAAGGGCATAAGGTTGCGTCGATCGATGTCGACAGCCGTCAGCAGACCCTCACCCACTATGTCCGAAACCGCCGCGACTGGGCGCGTTCGAAGGGGCTGAGCCTGCCGCACACCACCCACTTCCACCTGCCTCTCGCCCGCGGTGATTCCTTGAAGGAAAACCACCGCATCGAGTTTGACCTGTTCCGCCAAGCCATTGGCGAGGTTGAGGCAAATACCGATTACATCGTCGTGGACACGCCCGGCTTCGACACCAACCTGACCCGTCTGGCGCATTCGCTCGCCGATACTCTGATCACCCCGGTCAACGACAGCCTCATTGATCTCAGCGTCATGGCCCAGGTCGATCCGGTCACCGGCGAACCGCGGGAACTCAGCCACTATGCCCGTCTCGTTCAGCGCGCCCGCTCAGAGAGATTAGCCGTTGATGGCAAGAACATAGACTGGATTCTGGTCCGCAATCGCATCTCGATGCTGTCTTCGCGCAACATGCGCCAGGTGCAGACCATGCTCGATCGCATCGCAACGCGCCTGGGTTGCCGCGTGGCAGACGGTATCGCCGAGCGCGTTATTTTCCGCTCGCTGTTCGCCACCGGAATGACAGTGTTCGACCCCCTGGACGAGGAACTTCTGGGCGGCATGCCGTCCATGTCGCATATGAGTGCGCGGCAGGAATATCGCGCGCTTGTAACGGCCCTCAATCTTCCAGCCAGCCGCCGCGCCGAAGCGCGTCGCGAAGTGCTGGCCAGTCAGCCAACCGACGTGAACCGTTTTGCCCACATGGCAGCCCGCAGCGAAAGCTAGGCCTCAGCCTCGCGCGTAAGCAATCTTGCGGGGCTCTGCCGCTGCCACGGCATCCTGGCGCAGGTCATAGATTGCCCGCGCTTCGACAATGGCAAAGTGGTTTTCGGCTGACCAATCCCAAAGGGCGCTGATTGGACCCTGCAGCGTCTTGCCCAGTTCGGTGAGGCTGTATTCGACCCGCGGCGGTACTTCCGGATAGATGGTCCGGGTCACCAGCCCATCGCGCTCCAGATTGCGCAGCGTCAGCGTCAGCATGCGCTGCGACACGCCATTGATCATGCGCTTGAGCTCATTGAAGCGCAGCGTCCCGTTGCGGCCGAGCATGCCCACCACCATCACGCTCCACTTGTCGCCGATGCGGTTGAGCACATCGGACATGGCCGAGCAGTTCGATACCTGCGACGTGTCTTGCAGCGACATTGTTGCCTCCAGTGGTGGTGCTTAGGCACAAATATAGACGCAGTTACTTCTTGTGCCTAGTGCCATGCTACCGGTCACTTTCAAATGCCTGTCAGCCACCCGCGCCTTTCTTGAGATGGCGGGAAGCGGCTGCTAAGAGGGGCGCGTTCTCGAAAGTTCGTCCGGAGCGCGCCCTTGTTTGTCCGCCGCATAGTCCTTGCCGTTGCATTTTCCTTGGCCGCACTGGTGCCTGCCTGGGCCAATCCGATGCTGCTGGTCGATCGCAGCAACCTTGCGGTCCTGTATGCGGAAGATGCCGGACAGCCCTGGCATCCAGCGTCGCTGACCAAGCTGATGACCGCTTATGTGGTTTTCGAGGAGTTGGGGAAGGGGACTGTCACTCTCGACACGCCAGTGACCATTTCGAAGAACGCCTGGAATCAGGCGCCGAGCAAATCCGGTCTCAAGGTCGATAGCTCTATCTCGCTTAAGGACGCGCTTTATATTCTGGTGGTAAAGTCCGCCAACGACGTGGCTGTGGCCTTGGCCGAAACCGTGGCCGGCAATGAAGCCGCCTTTGTCGCCAAGATGAACGATGTTGCCCAGCGCATGGGCTTGTCCGGCACGCACTTCGTAAATCCGCACGGTCTTCACAATCCGGCGCAGGTGACCACAGCCCGCGACCTCGCCGTGCTCTCGCTCTATATCGAGCAGACCTTCCCCCAATTCATGCCGATGTTCGGCACCGGCGTTGTCCGCCTCGGCAATGCGCGTCTCGAATCCAACAATGGCCTGCTTGAAGGCTTTGCCGGAACCACTGGCATGAAGACGGGCTACGTCTGTGCCTCGGGCCTCAACATCGTTGCAACGGTGGATCGCGGCGGCCGCAAGCTCCTTGCCGTCGTTTTGGGCGGCTCGTCTGCCCGCGAACGCAATGAACGCGCTGCCGAACTGGTGCTCGAAGCCTTGAACGGCCAACGCCAGCCAACCGGGCAAAACGTCCTTGCGCTTAGTAATTCCGTCGGTGCCGCTCCGGTCGATATGCGCTCGAGGATTTGCGGCAAGGAATCTGAGGCCTATGTGAAGGCGCAGCAGGCTTTGTTCCCGATTGGCATGGAAGGCCAGCCAAGCTTCCTCACCGACCAGGTCGCCGTTCACGAATACACGGCGGTTGATCTGGGCCGGGTCCGCAACAACATCGCCATGCCGCGGCCTCGGCCGCCGCACACGCCCACCTTTAGCACACCGCTGGAAAGCGCGGCGCTGAAGGGACCGGTTAGCCCATCGGTCGCTGCTGCGGCAGCTCTCGACATCCCGATGCCGCGGCCGCGCCCAGCCGATCTTTAGGCTGGTTTGGTGATCAGAAAGCTGAGCACGCCGTCGGCTTCGTCGAGAACATAGGCATGCGCGTTCTGCCGGCAATAAAGCGGAATATCCACCTTGGCCATCGGGTCGGTGGCCAGCACCGTTAATGTTGAGCCCGGCGGTAAACCGGCCAGGGCCTTCTCCATCTTCAGCACGGGCAGGGGGCATTTGAGTCCCATGGCGTCGATGGTCGGCGGCTCAGTTGCCAAGAACCAGCACCCAGTAGATTCCGTAGCTCGACGATGGGTTGAAGGCCACGGCAACGCCAGCTTTGCTGGCCGAGGCTAGCAGTCCCACTGCATCTGCGGGGTTGTTGCGCCAGCCCGAAAAAGTCTCAGCAAAGGTGGCATAGCCAGCGCTGAGCTTCATCTGTGCCAAAGCCTGCGGCTTTGTCGGGGCAACATTGGTCTGCGCATATTGGCTGGCTAGCGCCTGAGCAGTCCCGTTGAGCCCTGCATCGGCTACCAGCGGCGGCAGGTTGTTGGTCGCGCGATAGGCGTTGATCAGCCCGATCGCCTGCTGCGAATCCAGAACGGCGTTGGGCTGGTCCATGCGGGCCGAGAGCGCCGGCGCGAGGGCCGTCGCTGAGGAAGGTGTGCTTCCCCCAAAGGACGAGCAGCCGGCGATCGCAACCACGGCGCCGAGGGACAACACGGCGGCAGCCGCTCTGAATGCGCGATGAGACATGAATTTCCTACTCTTTGCCAAAGGCCTTCGCACATATCAGTGGCGGCCTGCCGCGACGTTAACAGCGGATCAAAAGCACTTGTTGACAGGTGCCCTGCTTCTTTGACCATTAGGGGTGCACGAAGCGCCCAAAACTGGGCAGCATTGTGGGGGAGCAAGACTTGGCCGAGGAACACAAGCCGGTGCGCGAAGTGCGCGCTGCAACGGTGGCTATCGCCTTGCTGCTGCTGTGTTTCTTCGCCTTTGCCGGCGTCTTTGCTTACTTCGTCGTGACGGCTATTGAACAGACCGGGCAACGCCTGGAGGAGCGCGCCGAATCTAGCGCGCGCGTTGTCGCCACCAATGCCGTGTGGATGGCGCAGGTTGCCGAACAAACCCTGCGCCGCATGGATGCCGTGCTCGGCTCTGAGCTCGATTTCAACCGTGAGACCCTTGAAGCCGCAGTCCGCGGCCTGCCTGCAGAGGTCAACGTCTACATCATCGACCAAACGGCCCACACGATCTTTTCGACTGTCGGTGACGCGGAACGGGTCGACGTTTCCGACCGTGACTATTTCAAGGCTGCGCAAGCCGGGCTAACCTTCTACACGTCGGGCCTGTTGATCAGCCGCATTACCGGCGAGCAGATCTTCGTGTTTTCCCGACGCGTGCAGCGGCAGGGTGAGTTCGCCGGTGCCGTCATGGTCTCGTTCAACGGGGCGGTAACCAAGGAATTCTTCGAAGCTCTCGAATTCGAAGAGGGCTCGACGGTCAGTCTCATCCGTCGCGACGGAGCCCTGATGGCCCGTTATCCAGCGCCGGATGGCCCCGTTGACTTGTCCGAGCATCCGCTCATCACCGAACATTTGCCTCAAGCAGACTTTGGCGCCTATTTTTCCGACACCTCGCCTATCGATGGCCTTTCCCGCGTTGTCGGCTATAGGGCTGTGCCGGGTACGGACATCGTCGCTCTCGCATCGATCGCGACAAACTCCACCTGGTCATCGCTCAAGAACGCCATCGTGGCGGTGTTCATCATCGTTGCGCCGATCATCCTGGCCTTGGCCGCGGCAGGTCTTTACGTCATCCGGCTGTTGCGGCGGGACGCCAAGCGTCGGGCCGAACTGGAGGCGGCTAACGAAACCAATGTCATGCTGTTTCGCGAGATCCACCACCGCGTGAAGAACAATCTCCAATCGGTGCAGTCACTGGTCCGCATGCAGGACATGCCGCGCAACGCCAAGATCGATCTGCAGAGCCGGCTGAGCGCCATGGCTGCCATGCACGAGCACATCTACCGTCACGACAGATACGAGGACATCGACGCTCACGACCTGATCCCGGTCGTGGTTAACGAGGTCGTCCACGCCTACGGCACCAATACCGAGGTGCGCTACGACGTCGACCACGTTGCCGTTGACCGCGACCACATCACGCCGCTCTCGCTGCTGCTGAGCGAACTGGTGACCAATGCTCTCAAATACGCCTTCTCCGACGGCCGCGAAGGCATCATCACCGTCGCCGTTCGCGACCAGGGGCACGGCCGCTGCTCGCTAAGCGTTTCGGACAATGGCGTCGGCTTTGGCGCGCTGCCGGAAATGCCCACCAGCATGGGCCTGCGTCTGATCCGCGGTGTCGTCTCGCAGATGGGGGGCACCTATGAGTTCGTCAACGACAATGGGACGCGCTTTGAGGCCGATCTGGCGCTCGCCAGCGGTGGCCACCATGCCCCGCAGTCCAAGCCGGTGGCCAGTCCAGCGTAATTAGAGCTTGAGACCGGTGCCGGCATCGGGCAAGGCGTAGGCCGATTTTCAAGACCGGCCGATTATGATCAAGCGCTTCTTCTCCTATTACGCGCCCTACAAGCGCCTCTTCGCCCTCGATTTCGGTAGCGCCGTTGTGGCCGGCCTTCTGGAACTAGCCTTCCCCCTGGCCGTCGCCTATTTCATTGATTCCTTGCTGCCGCAGTCCAATTTCAGCCTGATCATTGCGGCTGGCGCGGGCCTTCTCGCCATTTACGCGCTCAACGCTGTGCTGCATGCCGTCGTCAACTATTTCGGCCATGTGCTCGGCGTCTCGATCGAGACCGACATGCGTCGCCAGGTCTTCGATCACCTGCAAAAGCTCAGCTTCCGCTTCTTCGACAATCACAAGACCGGTCATCTGATCACCCACGTGACCAAGGATCTCGAAGACGTCGGCGAGGTCGCCCACCATGGCCCCGAGGACATGTTCCTTGCGATCATGACCTTTATCGGCGCGTTCATCCTCATGTTCCTGACCAATTGGCAGCTTGCCTCGGTCACCGTCGTCATGGTCCCGATCATGACCTGGCTCGTCAGCCGCTACGGCTCGCGCATGACGCAGAACTGGCGTGAGCTTTTCGGCCGGGTAGGGGAGTTCAATACCCGCGTTGAGGACTCCATCGGCGGCATTCGCGTGGTCAAAGCCTTCGCAAATGAGGGTCACGAGTCGCGCCTGTTCGAGGGCAACAATCAGGCCTACCGCACCACCAAGCTCAAAGCCTACGCCATCATGACGGCGAGCATCACCATCACCTATCTGTCCACCCGCCTGACACAGCTCACGGTTATGCTCATGGGGGCTTGGCTCGTGGTGGAAGGGGAGATGACCTATGGCGGCTTCGTCAGCTTCTTGCTGTTGGTGGACGTCTTCATGCGCCCCATCGACAAGATCACCGGCGTGCTCGAAAGCTACCCCAAGGGCATCGCCGGCTTCACCCGCTTCACCAGGCTCATCGACACCGATCCGGACATTGCCGACCGGCCCGGCGCGAAAGCCGTGTCACACCTGCACGGCGACATCGCCTTCACCGATGTCAGCTTCTCCTACGAACCAAACCGCCCGATCCTTTCCAGCCTCAACCTCAAGGTCGCAGCCGGCGAAACCCTCGCCATCGTCGGCCCATCTGGCGCCGGAAAGACGACGCTCTGCGCCTTACTCCCGCGCTTTTACGAGATCGATAGCGGCTCCATCAGCATCGACGGCATCGATATTCGCGATTTGACGCAGGTCAGCCTGCGCAACCAGATCGGCATCGTACAGCAGGACGTGTTTCTGTTTGGCGGCACGCTGCGCGAAAACATCGCCTATGGCCGCCTCGGCGCCAGCGACGAGGACATCCTCGCTGCCGCCCGGCAGGCCCGCCTCGACAACGTTATCGCCCGGCTGCCCGATGGTCTCGACACCATGGTTGGAGAGCGCGGCGTCAAACTCTCCGGCGGCCAGAAGCAGCGCGTCGCTATCGCCCGCATATTCCTCAAGAACCCGCCGATCCTCATTCTCGATGAGGCCACATCGGCGCTCGACACCGCGACCGAACTGGCAATCCAGCAATCACTAAGCGAACTCTCGCGCGGCCGTACCACGCTGGTGATCGCTCACCGGCTCGCAACCATCCAGCATGCCGACCGCATTGTCGTTGTCGACGAAACAGGGATCGTCGAAGAAGGCCCGCATGATGAGCTTTTGGCTCGAGCCGGCGCCTATGCGAACCTGCACCAGGCGCAGTTCGGCGTCTTGGCTGAGGCCAGGCGGAATTAGGCGTTACGGGCCTTGCCCGTGCGCCGCGCCAACACCCGCTCCAGCGCCAGAAGGCCATCATTGATCAGAACGGCACATGCGCCGACGATCAACCCGCCCTGAAGCACAAAGGCCGTGTTGTTCGTGGTCAACCCGGCGATGATCACCTCACCAAGGGTTTTCGCCGCAACGGTCGAACCGATGGTGGCGGTCGATAACGAAATCACCGCCGCGATGCGGATGCCCGTCAGCATCACCGGCAAGGCCAGTGGCAGTTCGATTTGCACCAGCCGCTGCCATGGCGTCAGTCCCATGCCGCGAGCCGCCTCTTCGACCTCGCGCGGAACATTGGCCAACCCCGCCAGCGCGTTCTCGAAGATCGGCAGAAGGCCATATAGAAACAGCGCCATGAGGATCGGCTCCGTTCCAAAACCCAGCAGCGGAATCGCCAGCGCCAGCACAGCCACCGGCGGGATGGTCTGGCCCACATTGGCGATGCTGCGGCTGAGTGGCAGAAACTCGGCGCCGAACGGCCGTGTCACGACGATGGCTAATCCGACGGCAAAGACCGTAGCGACAAACGTTGCGGCGAAGGTGATCCACAAGTGGTTGAGCGTGATATCGAGCAGATTGCCCTGGTGGTAAATCGGAGGCCCGCCATATTTGACCAGCGGCTGCAGCAGCGGCGCGAAGCTATCGGGGCTGACAAGGAAAGCCAGCAGCACCACCAACAAGAGCGTGCGCAGCATGAGGCCCGGTGTCATAGCGGCCGTGCCGCAAGCTGGCTCAGCCGATCCTGCGTAACGCGGCCGATCAGGGCGCCGTTCTGCGTCACCGGCAGTACATCCCGGCCCGACCACAGGCATTCCGCGTAAGCGTCACGGAGGCTCGCATAGCAGTCGATGCTTTCGCCGGCCGCGTCGCCCGGCTCAACATGGTTAAGCACGATGTCGAGCGACAGAAGACGGAACGGCCGCTCCCCACTGCCAATCAGCTCGCCCACGAAATCATTGGCTGGATGAGCGATGATTTCGGCGGGCGTGGCGTATTGCAGCAGGTGGCCCTTGTCCATCACGGCGATACGGCTGCCCAGCGCGATGGCTTCGTTCATGTCGTGGGTCACAAGAACAATAGTCGTGCCCAGCCGCCGTTGGATGGCAAGGAGATCGGATTGCGCCTTGCCGCGGATGATAGGGTCAAGCGCCCCGAATGGCTCGTCCATCAAGAGGATTTTCGGTCCAGCCGCCAAAGCCCGCGCCACGCCGACCCGCTGTTGTTCACCGCCCGACAGTTCGCGCGGCAGGCGGTTTCTATATTGCGCTGGATCGAGCTGAAACAGCGTCAGCAGTTCATCGACACGCGCCCGTCTCCGTGCCCGGTCCCACTTGAGCAACCTTGGAACGGTGGCGATGTTCTGGCCAACCGTCCGGTGCGGAAAGAGCCCATTGCCCTGGATCGCGTAGCCGATCTGCCGCCGCAACTCGTAGCCCGCAAAATCACGTGTATTGCGCCCATCGATCAAGACGCTGCCACCGCTCGGCTCAACCAAGCGGTTGATCATCCGCAACAGCGTCGTCTTGCCCGATCCCGATGTTCCCACCACCGCGCAGATCTCGCCGCTCGCCACCGTTAGCGAAACATTGTCCACCACCGTGGCGCCGTCGAAGACCTTACTCAGCCCATTGATTTCGATCATGCGCTGCGCGCCTTTCCGGGTGAAGCGATGTCGACTAAGGCATCCATGACAATTGCACTTGCAAATGCGAGAGCCACGGTTGGAATGGCCCCAAGCAGCACCAGGTCCATGGCCGTTTGTCCGATGCCTTGGAACACAAAGACGCCAAAGCCGCCGCCACCGATCAGCGCCGCAATTGTTGCAAGACCGATGTTTTGCACCAGAACCACCCTGATGCCGGTAAGGATAATTGGCAGCGCTAGTGGCACTTCCGCTCCGAACAGCATCTGCCAGCGCGTCATCCCCATGCCGCGGGCAGCCTCTTTGACCGCCGCTGGCACCGACTGCAGGCCGGAAACCGTGTTGGCAACGATCGGCAGCAGCGAATAGGCGAAAAGAGCCACCATTGCCGGGGCTACTCCGATGCCGGAAACTCCCGCTGCAGACGCTCCCGGCACATTTGCTGCCACCCATGCGAGCGGCGCGATCAATAGGCCAAAAAGTGCTATCGAAGGCACTGTCTGGACGACGTTCAATGTGTTCAGCAAGCCGACCCGCAGCCTTCGGAAGCGATAAGCCCAGACGCCGAGCGGCACGCCAACCAGCGTAGCAGCGCCGAGCGATCCAAACGCCAGGAACAGGTGTGTCCGAGCCTCAGCCCAGAATGTATCGCCACGATTGGCATATTCTCGCAGCACCGAGGCATCGTCCCAAAGCCCACCCCAAAGGATAGCGCCGAAAACAACGGCCACGACTGCCAGAGTGGCAAGCCTTACCAGCGGTCCCAGCCGCAAACGCACCAATGCATCGGCGGCAACCAGGGCGAAAGCAAAGGACAAGAGCCAAAAGCCCGCACCGGGTGAAACTCGCGCGACCGTGTTTCCCTCCGGAATTAGCCAGTCCGCCGATGCCCCCAGCATCACCGTCAGCACCCCCACCAGAACAAAGCCGGCGATCAACCGCCACAGCGTCGGCGTGCGTAACAGGGCGACGAACGTACCGATAGCGACGATTGCCAGCAGCAGCGCAGCCATTTCTGCGGGCAAGGCGGTGTGAATGGGCAGCGCCTCACCCAGGACGATACGGTTTGGCTTGGAGATCACGAATGGCAAGAATGCCGATGCGCCGCCCACAACAAGAGCCACGAGCACGCCAAGCTTGTCGAGGCGCGGCACTCTTGAAACCGAAGCGAAAGATTGTTGGACCTGAGACATGGCAGCGGAAACGCCGAAGCGGCTCCCTGAGGTCAGCTGAGGAACCCGTTGTCGGTCAGCCAGTCCCGCGCCACATCGGCTGCAGCTTCGCCATCCACCTGGATGCGGCCATTGAGCGTCTGCAGGGTTACAAGATCGAGCTTTTCAAACACTGGCTCGAGCGCGGTCTTGATCTCCGGATGGGCGAGCAGGACTTCCTCGCGCACGAGCGGCGCCGGCTCGTAGACCGGCTGAACGCCCTTGTCATCTTGGAGCACAACGAGACCCGCGGCAGCGATCGCCCCATCCGTGCCGTAGACCATGGCGGCGTTGACGCCAGCTGTGCCTTGCCCCGCAGCGGCAATCGTCGCAGCCGTGTCACCGCCGGACAGGACCACCATCTGGTTGGGCTTCATCGAAAACCCATATGCCTGTTGAAACGCTGGCAGAGCAGACGCCGAATTTACGAATTCAGCGGAGGCCGCCAGCTTCACATTGCCGCCTTCGGCAACAAACTTTCCGAAGTCGGAAAACGTGGAGATACCATTCTCATCAGCCACCTTCTGAGTGATCGCCACCGCCCAGGTGTTGTTCGCTGGCGCCGGTTGCAGCCAAACAAGATTGGCATTGTCATAGTCGAGGACCTTGGCAAAAGCGTAGGCCGCCTTGGCATCCTTCCAGGCCGGATCGTCAGACACATTGTAGGCAAAGCCGACATTGGACGTGTATTCGGGATAAATGTCGATCTCGCCCGCTTCTATTGCCGCGCGCACGATCGGCGTGGCGCCGAGAGAGGTTCGGTCCGTCACCTCGATGCCTTTGGCGTCAAGCACCTGGAGAATGATGTTCCCCAAGAGCGCACCTTCCGTATCGATCTTGGACGAAACGACCACCTGCGCCGAAGCGGCGCTGGTCAGCAAGGCGGCACCAGCAACAACGCCAGCCAAAAGCTTCATGATAGACATAGATTTATCCCCAACTGGGTCCTAAAGGCGCAGGCCGGATCTTGGTTCCAGCATTTGGGGAACATTACGTCCCGCAACTCAGGAGGATCACCGTCAGCTGACTCAGGCATGTTGGTGATCTCGACGGGATTCGAACCCATGACCCCCGGATTAGGAATCCGGTGCTCTATCCTGCTGAGCTACGAGACCAGCCATGTTCGGGAGTACCAGCGGGCACCTTCATTTTCAAGCGGCGGTTGATCCTCCCAGTCCTCTCCGCTAAACGGGGCGCCGAACAAGGAACATGAAATGCGCGCGGAAATCGAAAAGACCGTTGCCGAAATCGAGCAGGTTCTGACCCTGCTGAGGAGGCATCTTTGACTGGGATACTGCACAAGTCCGTCTCGACGCGCTGAATGCGCAAACCGAATCTCCCGACTTTTGGAACGATCCGGACAAAGCTCGCGTCACCATGCGCGAGCGCGACGAACTCGATGTCGCGGTTAAGTCCGTGCGCGAGCTTGAAACCGGCATCGCCGACAATGTCGAACTGATCAAACTCGGTGAAGCCGAGGGCGACGCCGAGATCGTGCGCGATGCCGAAGCAGCGCTGATCGAGCTCAAGTCCGGCGCCCGCCGCCGTCAGATCGAAACTTTGCTGTCCGGCGAAGTCGACAGCAACGACTGTTATGTGGAAATCCACTCCGGCGCTGGCGGCACCGAGAGCCAGGATTGGGCCAACATGCTTTTGCGCATGTATACCCGTTGGGCCGAGCGCCGGAAGATGAAGGTCGAAGTGCTCGAAATGCACGACGGCGAAGAAGCCGGCATCAAGTCGGCGACCATCCAGATCAAGGGCCACAATGCCTATGGCTGGCTGAAAACCGAAAGCGGCGTCCATCGCCTCGTCCGCATCAGCCCGTACGACTCGGCTGCTCGTCGCCATACCAGCTTTTCGAGCTGCTGGGTTTACCCGGTGGTCGACGACTCCATCGATATCGAGATCCGCGAAGCCGACCTCAAGGTCGACACTTATCGCGCATCCGGCGCCGGCGGCCAGCACGTCAACACCACCGACTCGGCCATCCGCATCACCCACGTGCCTTCCGGCATCATCGTGGCCTGCCAGCAGGAACGCAGCCAGCACAAGAACCGTGCAACGGCCATGAACATGCTCAAGGCTCGTCTCTACGAGCAGGAACTGCAGAAGCGGGAAGAAGCGGCAAACGCCCAGGCCGCCAGCAAGACCGATATCGGCTGGGGCCACCAGATCCGTTCGTACGTGCTGCAGCCCTATCAGATGGTCAAGGACCTGCGCACCGGCGTCGAAAGCGGCCAGCCCTCCGTGGTGCTGGATGGCGATCTCGACGAGTTCATGGAAGCGGCCTTAGCCCAGCGCGTCGGCGTCGCTACCGACGTGGCTGCCGACTAACCCTGGCCCAGCATAGCCCCAAGCCGTTTCCCGGCATCGAGGAACGGCTTGGGATCAAGCGCATTCTCGCCCCGCCGCACCTCGAAATGAAGATGTGGACCGGTCGAACGCCCCGTCGATCCGACCTTGGCGATCGGCGTCCCCGTTGTCACCTTCTGCCCCTCGCGAGCCAGCTGTGCGCTAAGATGGGCATAGCGGCTCACGAGCCCATTGGCGTGGCGCACTTCCACCACCTTGCCATAGCCCGAGCGGTCACCGACAAAGCTGACCACCCCGTCGGCCGCGCTGAATACCGTCGTTCCCGAAGCGGCTGCAAAATCGAGCCCCGAATGAAACGCCTTGCGACCGGTGAACGGATCGCTCCGATTGCCGAAGGTCGAGCTCTGCCGGAAATTGCCGGAGATCGGCATATGCACCGGCGCTGAGTTGACCCCGTCGCGTGCTGCCTTGTAGCGCATCAGCGCATCCATGACCGAATTGGCATCATCGATCATCGGCGAACCCTCGCCGTCAGAAGCCTCCAGCAGCGGTCCGCCGACGCCGTTGAGCCCCGCCTCCGGTAGCTCCAGCGCAATCCCGAGCCGGTCCATCTCGCTGACAATGCCGTCGGTTCGCTCATTGGCCGTGCTGGCGATACCCACCATCGCCTGCTGCGTTTCGGTCATCATCTGGTTCACCGATGCCGCGGTCGCAGCAACATCCGGGTTCCCCGAAACCGTTGGCGCGACAGCAGGCGGCGCTCCTGTAAGCTCGATCGAGGCAATGCCCAGCTGATCCGCCTTGTCGACCAGCGCCTTGACCAGCTGATGCTGCTCGAGCAGCACGTCCTGCTGCTGCGACAGCTCCTGGAGCTGCAAGTTGATGTCGCCGGCCTGCGCATAGGATCGCGAATGGAGGCGGTCGATCTCGACCCGCATCTGCGCCAGCCGATCCTCATAGGCCGCCACGACCAACTCGTTCTGCCCGCCCATCAGCCGTGCAATGTCCGGCGCCATCAACAGCGCCGTGCCGGAAAGAGCGTTGCCGCCGAGCAACAGCGCGAACATGCCGTAGAACAAGGCCGGGTGGATGCCGGCGCGGATAGCTCTTTGCCCCTGCTCAACCCGTCTGAACACCGCACCACCTCACGCACCCACATGGTGAACCGATTATGAGCGCCCTTGGTTAAAAAGCCGAAAACGTCAGGCGCCGACCTCGCCGGCAATCACCTCGTCCAGCGCCTCCAGCATCTTGGCGGCATGACCCTTGATCCGCGTCGCCCGGATGATGCGTGCGATCCTCCCATTCTGGTCGATGATGAAGCTCGTGCGCACCAGCCCCATGAACTCGCGACCATAAAGCTTTTTCATCTGCCACAAGCCAAACGCCTCGATCGTCTGCCGCTCCGGGTCCGACCCCAAGGGCAGCACCAGCGCGCGCTTGCTGCGGAACTTTTTGTGGCTTTCCACCGTATCCGGCGACACCCCGATCAGCCGCGCCCCGCGCTTGGCAAATTCCGGCGCCAGAGCGGAAAACTCCTGGTTTTCGTCTGTGCAGCCGCCCGAATCGTCTTTCGGATAAAAGAACAACACCGCTGGCTTGCCGAGCAGGTCCGCTGCCCGAACCGTGCTGCCATCGTCGAGCGCCAGCGAAAAGTCGGGGGCAGGGTCGCCCTCGTTCAGATGCGTCATCGTCTATCCCCTTGTTAAGTCATCGCGATAGGGCTGTTGGCGCCACATTCCAGCCGGTATCATTGGGCATTGGACCGCCTGCGGGCGGATGATTCTGCGAGCAGGGTGGCGGCCCGGCTCACCTGGTATGGCGGCAGTGAACCAAGCATCTAGTCCAGACCATCCTCTTGATCCTGCGCCAACCGCCAAGCCGCGGCAAAGGTCGAAATCGCGCCGGGCCTTCAAGGTTGCGGTCTGGCTTCTCGGCGTTCCTTGCGCCATCCTCATCCTGCTCTACATTACGCTGCTGATCACCCCGATCCGCCTGCCGTTTACCGGCCCCGCGATCCGCGGCTTCGTGCAATCCTTCATCCCGCCATCGGCCGATCTCACCATGGGCGACATGGCGCTCGCGCTCGAGGGCGGCGTCTGGCCAGTGATCCGCTTCGCGCCGGTGCAATATCGCGACAGCAAGAGCGGCGCCTTCATCGCCATGGAGGCGCTTGAGGTCGGCTTTTCGCCCGCCCGCGCCCTTTTTGGCCAACCGGGCACGACCATCACCGTTGTGGCCCCACATGTGCAGATCATCCAGGATCTTTACGGTCCGCGCCCCGGCCGCTTCGAGGTGGTGGAAGGCGAAAATGGCGCCATCTACACCATCCGTGTCCTCGAAGGCGAAGACGCTTTTCCGCCGATAGAGATTTCCCCCTCTGGCATAGCCAATAGCGCCGGCGAGGCGCCGCCCATGCGCTCGGACAATGATTGGCTGATCTATAACCTCGAAGCCAGCGAACTGGCCCTGAACGATCTTGTCCAGCAGACAGAATTAGGCCGTTTTTCGCGGCTTGTCGTGCGGGAAGCCCAGATCGACATGACCGATCCGGTCTATGGCATCTATCGCGAGATTGGCTATGCCAATCTCGACATCGGGCTTGATGCCGGGACGGGCACGACCGTTGGCGAGTTTTCCGCCCTGATC
Organism: Devosia rhizoryzae; assembly: GCF_016698665.1. Lineage (NCBI taxonomy): Bacteria > Pseudomonadati > Pseudomonadota > Alphaproteobacteria > Hyphomicrobiales > Devosiaceae > Devosia > Devosia rhizoryzae. Next base: position 1,473,963 of record NZ_CP068046.1, on the reverse strand, counting down.
GGCGGCCGCACCGTCGTCGGCAGCATCGAGCGATCCCTTGACGAAGACGGCACGCGCCGCCTTCAGGCCGATATCACCAATCTCGACTTTTCCGCCCTCATGCCCTTCGTCGATGATCGCGACGCCGTCGCGGCCATGCGCGGCGCCGGTGCGGTTTCGATCGACGTGACCTTCACCGGCGACACCGGCAAACTGATCGATGGCGAGTTCAAGATCGACCTGACCGGCCTCGATCTGCGCCTCGAGGACGACTATTTCCCCATCGCCAGCTCGATCCTCGACATCTCCTGGTATCCTGAGCTCGGACAATTCTCCCTGGCCGAAGGAACGCTCCAGATCGGCAACAGCCGCGCCATCATAGCCGGCGTCTTCGCCATGGGCCTCGACCAGAAATATGGCCCCACGGTCGGCATGTCGATCGACGCGCGCGAGGTCAGCATCAACCCCAACGATTTGGCCACGCCCGCCGTCCCCTTCGACACGGTGGAGTTTTCCGGCTGGTCGGCTCCGCTTTATGGCGCGCTCGGCATCGACCGTCTCGTTGCCCGACGCGGCGATGCTTCGGTGGCCACCGCAGGGCGGATCGACCTTGTGCAGGACGGCATCGGCATCGACATGTCCGTGGCCGGGCAGGGCATCACCGCCGACGATTTCAAGCGCCTCTGGCCCTACATCATGGGCGGCGAAAGCCGTGACTGGTTTGTTGCCAATGTCCCGCAAGGGACGGTGAAGAACGCCCGCATGGAGTTCAATTTTCCGGTTGGCGCCATGGACCTCACCGGCGGCAGCGATCAGCCTTTGCCGCCAGACAGCATGGACATCGAGATCATTGGCGAAGGTGTTGCCATCACGGCGACCGAAGCCATGCCGCCGATCCAGATACTCGGCGAAACCCGCATCGCCTATGACGGCAATTTTTCGGTTTCAGGCGGCGGCGGCAGGATCGAGACAGCCGGCGGCGCCATCCAAGTCCAGAACCCGGCTTTGGTCATGGACAACACCAATCCGCAGGAGCCGATCGTCGAGATTTCGGGCGACGTCAATGCGCCGATTCCAGCCCTGATCGCGCTCGCCCAGGAACAGCAGCCTGACGCCTTGAGCGCCGTCGAACTGCCGATCGATCTTCAAAGCCTCAGCGGCACTCTCGACCTTGGGCTCGTTGCGACCATCGCCCTTGCCGACGAAGAGCAGGGGCGACCGATGAAGATCGATTATGTCGCCAACGGCACCGTCGCCAATTTCGGCAGCGCAGAGCCGATCGAGGGCCGCACCATCAGCAACGGTCAGCTGTCCTTTTCGGCCAATCAGGCCGGCTATCAACTCGGTGGCACCGCAGACATCGACGGCATGGTCGCGGAAATCTCGGTGGAAGGCACGCCCACCACCGATCCCGCTCTGCGCATTGCATCGACGGTCGCAGTCGACGACCTCGCGGCCATGGGCTTTGACGCGTCCGAGTTCTTGAGCGGCCAAGTGCAGTTCGTCGCGCAGCCCACGACGGATGGAGATCTCCAGATGTCCGTCGATCTGGAAGGCGCCGGCCTCGACATAAGGGACTTGGGCATTTCTAAAGCCCTCGGCACGCCCGGCACGCTCGAAGCAATCATTCGGCCGGACGGCGAGGTGACCCACCTCGAAGACATTTCGCTGACCTTTGGCGATGTCCGCCTTGCTGGAGGTCTCGACTTCCACGCCACCGATGGCCTCGTTTCGGCAAAATTCGACACCTTCGCCTTGAGCAAGGGCGATAGCGCGCAGGTGGCGCTTGCCCCGCTCGAGGGCGGCTTCGACGTCACCATTCGCGGTGCGCAGCTCGATCTCAAACCAATGCTTGGTCGCTTCTTCAGCCTCGACACCGGCAGCGGCGGCATCGAGACAACTCAGCTCGACCAATCCATAAACCTCGATGTGCAGCTCGATCGAGCGATCGGCTTTTACGCCACGACCGCCTTTAACCTCGATCTCGATCTGGCCCTACGAAATGGCGAGCTTTCGCGCGCAACACTTTCCGCCCAGTTCGACGAAGGCAATGCCATCTCCGTCACCACCAATCCGGCCCCCAACGGCCGCTCGCTCTCGGTCGCCTTCAACGATGCCGGCACAATTCTACGCCTTCTCGGCGTCTACTCGCAGCTGGCCGGTGGTTCCGGCAGCTTGGTGATGACCACCGACCGTAAGCAGGATGTCGAAGTCGGCCAGCTTGCGCTGCGCAACTTTGCCATTGTCGACGAGAGCAACGTCGCCCAGATAGTCGGCAACCACGCCGACTCGCGTGACGCTATCGCCAGAAACAATCGCCTCGATTTCACCGCCGGCGAGGTCACCTTTGTCCGCCGCGACAAAAGCGTTGAAGTCACCAATGCCGTGGTCGCGGGGGCCACCGTCGGCGGCAACATGCGCGGCTTCATTTATACCGATAGCGGCCAGTATGACCTCACCGGCACTTTCGTCCCGCTCTTTGGCCTCAACAACGCCTTTGCGCAAATCCCTCTGCTCGGACCCTTGCTCGGCGGCCGCGACAGCGAAGGCCTGGTCGGCGTCACCTTTGCCGTCCGCGGCCCGCTCGGTCAGCCGCAATTCTTCGTCAACCCACTCTCCATCCTCGCCCCCGGTTTCCTGCGCGAACTCTTCCAGTTCCGGCAGGGCACCACACCCGCCGCGCAATAAAAAGGCGCCGCTCTCGCGACGCCTCTTTACCTCGCCCCTCCGGGGAAAGGTCGGCCCGCAGGGCCGGGTGAGGGGCCTTTACACCGGCTTGATCAGGGCATGCCGCTTCTTGCCGACGGAGAGCTTGATCACGCCTTCCGGCAACAAGGCATTGTCCGCAAGGCTGAGCTTTTCGTCCTCGATAACGGCATCGTTGACCCTGACCGCGCCGGACTGCACATGCCGACGCGCTTCGCCGTTCGACGCGGCAAGACCAGCCTTGACCAAGGCCGCCAGCACGCCAATTCCGGTCGCAAGCTCCGCATGCGTGACTTCGGCGGTCGGCAGCGACAGATCGAGCTTTCCGGTCTCGAATGTCGCACGCGCCGTTTCGGCGGCTTCTTCCGCCGCAGCGCGGCCGCGGATCATTGCGGTGACTTCGGTCGCCAGCCGCTTTTTGGCTTCGTTGATATCACCGGCAACGATCCGGGCGACCTCGTCCAGAGGAAGCGTCGTATAAAGCTTGAGGAACCGCTCGACGTCCGCATCCTCGGTGTTCCGCCAGTACTGCCAGAAATCGTAGGCCGAAAGGAGGTCCGGATTGAGCCAGATGGCGCCGTTCATCGACTTGCCCATCTTCTGGCCGGATGCGGTCGTCAAGAGCGGCGTCGTCAGCGCGTAAAGCTGCGGCGTACCCATGCGATGGCCGAGGTCGATGCCGTTGACGATATTGCCCCACTGATCCGAACCGCCCATCTGCAACCGCACGCCATAGCGCTTGTTGAGCTCGACGAAGTCGTAAGCCTGGAGGATCATGTAGTTGAATTCGAGAAAGCTCAGCGACTGCTCGCGATCGAGCCGCTGCTTCACCGAATCAAAGCTCAGCATGCGGTTGACCGAAAAATGCTGGCCCACGTCGCGCAGGAATTCGAGGTAGTTGAGCGGTAAAAGCCATTCGGCATTGTTGAGCATCAGCGACTTGCCATCGCCGAAATCAAGGTAGTTCGAAAACACCTGCTTGATGCCGTCGATGTTGGACTGGATCGTATCCACCGTCATCAGCTTGCGGGCTTCGTCCTTGAACGAGGGATCGCCCACCATGCCAGTGCCGCCGCCCATCAGGGCAACGGCACGGTGGCCGGTCTTTTCCAGCCAATGCAGCATCATGATCTGGATCAAGCTGCCCACATGCAGTGACGATGCCGTCGGGTCGAAGCCGATATAGGCCGTGACCGTCTCGGTGGCGAAAAGCTCATCGAGCCCGGTCTCGTCGGAAACCTGATGTATGAAGCCGCGCTCGAAAAGCGTCTGGAGAAATTCGGATCTAAACTTGGTCATGTTGAATCACTGAAGCCTATGAGACCTCATGGTGAGCCTGTCGAACCACGAGGTCGGTGCATTGCAGGCCCCGCCGCAAGGCGAGACCACCCAACAATCGCAGTATTGCGCTCTTGTTAGCGCCCGCCGCCGTCCGCGATCTCCTGACGGCGACGGTCGAGATACTCGGCGCAGGCCGCGGTCAGTTCATCGATCTTGCCTTCGTAGAAATGGTTCGCACCCTCCACGATCTGCTGCTCGATGGTGATGCCCTTCTGCGTCTTGAGCTTATCGACGAGCTTTTGCACCGAGCTTGGCGGCGCCACGCGGTCCTTGTCGCCATGGATGATGAGGCCCGAGGACGGGCAGGGGGCCAGGAACGAGAAGTCGTAAAGGTTTTCCGGCGGCGATACCGAAATGAACCCTTCCACCTCAGGACGGCGCATCAGCAACTGCATACCGATCCAGGCGCCGAACGAGAAACCGGCGATCCAGCACCCACGCGACTCGCGATTGATGATCTGCAGCCAGTCGAGCGCCGCCGCAGCATCGGAAAGCTCGCCGATGCCATGGTCGAACATGCCCTGCGAGCGGCCGACGCCGCGCGAGTTGAAGCGCAACACCGAAAAGCCGCGCTCGGCAAACATGTAGAAGAGATTATAGACGATCTGGTTGTTCATCGTCCCGCCGAACTGCGGGTGCGGGTGCAGCACGATGGCGATCGGAGCGTTAGGCTCCTTGCCTGGCTGGTAACGGCCTTCGAGGCGTCCCTCGGGACCGTTGAAGATCACTTCTGGCATGGAATGTTCCGGCCTTTCCGGCTCTGTGGCAGCGCGCTTTCGGTAGCTGGGGAACGCCCTTGCGCAGCTTGACTAACTGCGGGTCGAACCCTAAAACATGGCTCCGAAAGTCACTTTAGAATTGTTCAAAAAGTGGTTTCTGGCCGGATCCGGCCATCAGGTGCGCCCCTTGTAATGAAGTTGGGCGCGAAAATTCAAGAAGTGTTTGGTCAAGAGGGCGCCCGAGCGTCCCGGATCAAGCATTATAGCTATGTTGGGCGTGCATCGCCCGGAAGGCGCAATGACGAGACCGGCGATCTATCTTGATCATAATGCCGCGTCCCCGCTTCGACCCGAAGCGCGGGCAGCGCTCGTTGCCGCGCTCGATCTGGTCGGAAACCCGTCCTCCGTCCACGCCCACGGTCGCGCGCTGCGCGACACGATCGAAACCGGTCGCCGCCAGGTCGCACGCCTCGCCGGCGCCGAATCCAAGCAGGTCGTCTTCACCGGCTCGGCCACTGAAGCCATCACCCAGGCCATCGTCGGCGGCGCCAAGACATTCGCTTCCGGCGCCATCGTCATCAGCGCCGGCGAGCACGCTGCCGTCTCCAAGGCTGCCGAAGCCACTGGCCTTCCGGTCTGGACCATCGGTCTTGATGCCCAAGGCCGGATCGACCTCGATCAGCTCGCCGCAGCTCTTGTTCGCGCCGATGCCGAACACGTCACGTTTCTCGCTGCCTTTCATTGGGTTAACAACGAGACCGGTGTTATTCAGCCCATCGATCGCATCAGCGCCCTTGTCGGCCCTACGCGTCACACACTGTTCATCGATGCCGTCCAGGCTTTCGGCAGGCTGCCTCTCGAATTTTCCGCCTCCGCACCCGATATGATGGCAATCAGCGGCCACAAGATCGGCGCCCCAGCCGGCATTGGTGCGCTGCTGGTGAAGAGCCATGCCGATCTGGTGCGTCTGATCCCCGGCGGTGGCCAGGAACAAGGTCGTCGCGGTGGTACGGAATCTGCGGCCCTGATCGCGGCCTTTGGCGCTGCGGCCGAGGCCACGAACTATGATGCGGAAGTGATGAGGGCGTTGACGCGCCACGTCGAGCTTGGCCTGCGTACCATGGCGCCGGACGTCAAGATCTTCGGCGAAGCCGCTCAACGCATCGGCAACGTCGTCAACTTCGCCGTGCCCGGCATCCGCAATGCCACCGCGATGATGTCGCTCGATCTGTCTGGCATCTCGGTGTCTTCCGGCTCTGCTTGCTCGTCGGGCAAGGTCGGTGCCAGCCACGTACTCGCCGCCATGGGCGTCGAAAAATCTCTGGCTGAGTGCGGCTTACGCGTCAGCTTTGGCTGGAATTCGACCGTCGTGGACGCCGACGCGTTCCTTGCCGGTTACCAATCGATCGTCTCGCGCCAGCGGCGCGCGGGGCAGGCGGCCTAGTCGCCATAGACTAAGACTAAGCGTTCGCGACGGCCTTTAACCGTCGATGGACATAAGGAGAGCCTGATGACGGACTACGGAATTCCCACGCTCAAGGAAGAGATCGATCGGGAAACCGTCGAGCAAGTGCTCGCGCTTGACGTCGACAAATATAAGTACGGCTTTGAATCCGATATCGAATCCGACGTCGCGCCGGTCGGCCTGACCGAAGACACCGTGCGCATGATCTCCGCCAAGAAAGATGAGCCGCAATGGATGCTGGATTGGCGTCTGGAGGCTTTCCGCCGCTGGCAGACCATGGAAGAGCCCAACTGGGCCAAGGTCCACTATCCCAAGATCGACTTCCAGGCGATCAGCTACTATTCCGCGCCCAAGAGCTTCAAGGGTCCGAAGAGCCTCGACGAAGTCGATCCGGAGCTTCTGGCCACTTACGCCAAGCTTGGCATCCCGCTCAAGGAACAGGCGATTTTGGCTGGCGTTGAAGGCGCTGCCGAGAGCGTCGGCACGCCCTTTGGGGCCAATGTCGCCGTTGACGCTGTGTTCGATAGCGTATCCGTCGTCACCACCTTCCGCAAAGAGCTGGCCAAGCAGGGCATCATCTTCTGCTCGATCTCGGAAGCCGTGCGCGAGCATCCCGAACTCGTCCAGCAATATCTGGGCACCGTCGTCCCGGTCACTGACAACTATTATGCGACGCTTAATTCCGCTGTCTTTACCGATGGCTCCTTCGTCTACATCCCCAAAGGCGTTCGCTGCCCGATGGAGCTGTCGACCTATTTCCGCATCAACGAAAAGAAGACCGGCCAGTTCGAGCGCACGCTGATCATCGCCGATGACGACAGCTACGTCTCCTACCTCGAAGGCTGCACCGCCCCCATGCGCGACGAGCATCAGCTCCACGCCGCTGTGGTCGAACTCGTCGCCCTCGACAATGCCGAAATCAAGTACTCGACGGTCCAGAACTGGTATCCCGGCGACAAGAACGGCAAGGGCGGCATCTACAATTTTGTCACCAAGCGTGGCGACTGCCGCGGCGTCAACTCGCACATTTCCTGGACTCAGGTCGAAACCGGCTCGGCCATTACCTGGAAATATCCCAGCTGCATCCTCCGCGGTGACGGCTCGCGTGGCGAGTTCTACTCGATCGCTATCTCCAATGGCTACCAGCAGGTCGATAGCGGCACCAAGATGATCCATCTGGGCAAGAACACGTCCAGCCGCATCATCTCCAAGGGCATCGCCGCCGGCTTCTCCGACAACACCTATCGCGGCCAGGTCTCGGCCCACGCCAGGGCCAAGAATGCGCGCAATTTCACCCAATGCGACTCACTGCTGATCGGTGATAAGTGCGGCGCCCACACCGTGCCCTATATCGAGAGCCGCAACGGCACTGCGGTGTTCGAGCACGAAGCGACCACGTCCAAGATCTCCGACGATCAGATGTTCTATTGTCAGGCCCGTGGCCTTTCGGAAGAAGAAGCGGTGGCGCTGATCGTCAATGGCTTCGTTCGCGACGTGCTGCAGCACCTGCCCATGGAATTCATGGTCGAAACGCAAAAACTGATCTCGATCAGCCTAGAAGGCAGTGTCGGCTAAGGAACTCGTAGCCCCTTACCTCGCCCCTCCGGGGAGAGGTCGCCGCAAAGCGGCGGGTGAGGGGGCCTTCCACAATCATCGGCGCCGAGATGGCAGCCGACCGGAGCACAAAATGACCACTCCCATCCTCGAAATCCGCAATCTTCACGCCCGCATCGAAGAGCGTGAAATCCTCAAGGGCGTGAACCTCATCATTCCGCCAGGGGAAGTTCACGCCATCATGGGCCGTAACGGCTCGGGCAAGTCGACGCTGAGCTACGTCCTTGCCGGCAAGGAAGACTACGAGATCACCGAGGGCGATATTCTGCTCAACGGTCAGTCCATTATCGAGATGGAAGCCGACGAGCGTGCTGTGGCCGGCATCTTCCTCGCCTTCCAATACCCGATCGAGATCCCTGGCGTCGCCACCATGACCTTCCTTAAGGCCGCGCTCAACGCCCAGCGCAAGGCGCGCGGCGAGGACGAGCTCAAGACCCCCGAGTTCATGCGGCTGGTCAAGGAAGCCGGTTCCCAGCTCAATGTCGATAGCGATATGCTCAAGCGCCCGCTCAATGTCGGCTTCTCCGGCGGCGAAAAGAAGCGCGCGGAGATCATGCAGATGGCCCTGCTCAAGCCCTCGCTTGCCGTGCTCGACGAGACCGACTCCGGTCTTGACATCGATGCGCTGCAGGTCGTGTCGCGCGGCGTCAATTCGCTCCGCGACGGCCAGCGCTCGATGCTGGTGATCACCCACTACCAGCGCCTCCTCAACCACATCGTGCCCGACGTCGTGCACGTCTTCTCGGACGGCCGCATCGTCGAAAGCGGCGACAAGTCGCTGGCGCTCAAGCTCGAAGCCGAAGGCTATGCCAATTACGGCGGCGAGGCCGCCTGATGGTCCGCCCCAACTTTCCCGTCCGCCTCGGCGCCGCCGAGGAAGCGCTGATCAGCCAGCTCAAGTCTGCCGGTGCCGACCAGGCTGCCGAGCGCATCACCGTCGCCGGCCTTCCCACCCGCCGCGTCGAGAGCTATCACTACACCGACCTTAAGACCCTGCTGCGCGCTGTCCCACCCATGGGCAAGCCGGCAAACCAGGTCGATGTGCCTGCACTTGATCTGCCAGGCTCCTACAACCTGACGATCGTCAACGGCGTCGCTTCCCAGCAGGGAACCGCCCCTGCCGGAGTCAGCGTCGCAACAGTCCGTGGCGGCGTATTGACCACGCGTGACGACACGTTGATCCACATCAACAACGGTCTCGTGCGCGAAGCCATGTCGCTCGAAATCGCGGCCGGCGTCGACCAGATCATCCAGATCGCGCGGCGGATCGAAGGCGAAGCTGCCCACGTTGCGGATGCGCTCAAGATCTTCGCCGCCGACGGCGCCACCGTGACCATCGTCGAAACCTTCACCGGCTCCGACGCGGCTCATGTCGGTAATCACGCGACCTATCTCGCACTCGGCAAGGATGCCGTGGTGACCCACGTCACCGTCGATCTCAGCGGCCGCGAAACTTCGCACTTTGCGACCAACGAATACCACCTTGCCGATGGCGCCAAGCTGCGCACGCTGATCATCCACGCCGGCTCCGATCTGGCCCGCACCCACCTCTTCCCGCGCATGTCGGGGCAGGGTGCACATGCCGATGTCACCGGACTCAACCTCGTTTCCGAGGGCCAGCACGCCGACATCACCATGGAAACCAATCACGCGGTGCCGAACACCTCTTCGCAGCCGCTGTTCAAGTCCATCACGCGCGGCCGTTCCAAGGCCGTGGTGCAGGGCAAGCTTGTGGTCGCTCGCGACGCGCAGAAGACCGACGCAAAATTCATGCATCAGGGCCTGATGCTGTCCGACGACGCCGAAATCCTGAGCAAGCCCGAGCTCGAAATCTACGCCGACGACGTCGTCTGCGGCCACGGCTCCACCTGCGGCAAGCTCGACGAGGATAGCCTGTTCTACCTCCTCAGCCGCGGCATCCCGAAGGCCGAAGCCGAAACCATGCTGGTCCGCGGCTTCATCGCCGAACTCGTCGACCCGATCGAAGACGAAGCCTTGGCGGACGCCCTGAACGGCATTATCGACACCTGGCTGCTGGGAAAATGAACCGAAGCCTCTTCACCTCTCCTTCTGGGGGAGAGGTCGGCGCGAAGCGCCGGGTGAGGGGGCCTTTACAATCACGGTGCGGAGGAAGGCCCCCTCACCCGACCGAAGACGGTCGACCTCTCCCCCAGAGGGAGAGGTAAAGCAGAGGCTGACCCCATGACCTTCGACCTCGAAAAAGTCCGCGCCGATTTCCCAATTCTGTCCGAGCAGATCCACGGCAAGCGCCTTGTCTATCTGGACTCCGGCGCTTCGGCACAAAAGCCGGTGCAGGTGCTTGATCGCATGGATCGCGGCTATCGGCACGAATATGCCAACGTCCACCGCGGCCTTCACACGCTCGCAAACCGCGCCACTGAGGGCTACGAAGCCGGCCGCGAAAGCGTGCGCCGTTTCCTCAATGCCGATCGCATCGAAGAAATCATCTTCACCAAGTCGGCAACCGAAGCGATCAACCTAGTCGCGTCTTCCTTTGCCGGACCGCGCATCGGCGAAGGCGACGAAATCGTGCTGACGACGATGGAGCACCACTCAAACATCGTCCCCTGGCACTTTCACCGCGAGCGCAACGGTGCCGTCCTCCGTTGGGTAGACGTCGGCGACGACGGCAGCTTCGACATCGACGCTTTCGAAAAGGCGCTCAGCGACCGCACCCGCATCGTTGCAATCACCCACATGTCAAACGTCCTGGGCACCATTACGCCGATCAAGCAGGTCATCGAGATCGCCCATGCCCGCGGCATTCCGGTGATGGTGGATGGCTCTCAGGGCGCCGTCCACACCAAGGTTGACGTGCAGGACCTCGACGCCGACTTCTACATCATGACCGGCCACAAGCTCTATGGCCCCACCGGCATCGGCGTTCTCTATGGCAAGTTCGACCTTCTCGCCCAGATGCAGCCCTACCAGGGCGGTGGCGAAATGATCGAAACCGTCACCCTCGACGACATCACCTACAACGAGCCACCCCATCGCTTCGAAGCCGGCACCCCGCCGATAGTCCAGGGCATGGGCCTCGGCGCCGCGCTGGACTACATGGATGCGCTAGGCCGCGATGCTATTGCCCAACACGAACACGCTGTCGCCGAATACGCCCAGGAGCGCCTCAGCCGCATCAACTCGCTTCGCCTGATCGGCACTGCACCCGGCAAGGGTGGCATTTTTGCATTCGAGCTTGGGACGGCCCACGCCCACGACGTAGCGACGATTCTCGACCGCTACGGCATCGCCGTTCGCGCCGGCACGCATTGCGCTCAGCCGCTGCTGAAACGCTTCGGCGTCACCTCTACCTGCCGCGCCTCCTTCGCCCTATATAATGGCAAGGACGACGTGGATGCGCTGGTTGACGGCATCGAGCGCGCCCTGAAATTTTTCGCTTAGAGGTTGGCACATGACCGAAGACGTTATCGATACCCGCATTCAGCCGACCATGCCGACCACTCTGCCGGAAGGCGAAGTCGAGCGCATCACCACCGACCTGATCGGCGCGCTGAAAACCGTCTACGACCCGGAAATTCCGGTCGACATCTATGAGCTCGGCTTGGTTTATCGTGTGGACCTGGATGACAACCGCAATCTCACCATCGATATGACGCTAACGGCGCCAGGCTGCCCGGTCGCCGGTGAAATGCCGGGCTGGGTGGAAAATGCTGCGCGTTCAGTCGAAGGCATTCAGGACGTTCAGGTCAACATGGTCTTCGATCCGCCCTGGGATGCGTCCCGCATGAGCGAAGAAGCGCAAGTCGCGTTGAACTGGTGGTAATGCGGCGCGTTTGGTCTTATATATCGTGAAACGCCGATAAAGGTCGACCGATGCCCTTCAAGATCATGTCCCTGAGCGATGCCGCTGCCGAGCGCATCACCGAGATCATCGAAGATAGCGATAAGCCCGTCGTCGGACTGCGCGTCGGCATCAAGAATGCTGGCTGCGCTGGTGTGAGCTACACCATGGACTATGTCGAAGCGCCCATCGCTGGCGACGACCATGTGGAAGATCACGGCGTCAACGTTTGGGTCGACCCCAAGGCGACGATGTATCTCCTGGGCACGGTCATGGATTTCGAAGAGTCCAAGATGGGCTCAAGCTTCACATTCAAGAACCCGAACCAGACCGGCGCCTGCGGCTGCGGCGAAAGCGTCACGCTCGCCCCCGCGGATTTGAAGGCGCTGGCAGAGGCAAGGGCAGGGGCCTGACACCCCTCATCCGTCTCGCTGGGCGAGCCACCTTCTCCCGCAAGGGGAGAAGGAAGGCAGGACACTGTCCCACACTCGGAGCTCCCTTCTCCCCTCGCCGGCGAAGGTGGCGCGCAGCGCCGGATGAGGGGTCTTTCTTGGTTGCACAGCCCCTGTGGCTGATGCATACCCGCCCCATGCACCCGCTCCCACCCGCCCTCACGATCACCCCGCCAGATCGCCCGCTTTCCGGCCGCGTTGCACCGCCCGGATCGAAGTCGATCACCAATCGCGTCCTCCTGCTCGCAGCGCTGGCAAACGGTACGAGCCGCCTTACCGGCGCGCTCAAGAGCAAGGATACGACCCTTATGGCGCGTGCGCTCCGCGAGATGGGCGTTACGGTCGAGGAGCCGGACGCGACGACTTTCCTTGTTACGAGCCACGGCAAGCTTCGCACGCCAGCGGCACCGCTCTTCCTAGGCAACGCCGGCACGGCCACCCGCTTTCTCACCGCGGCGGTCGCAACTCTGGACGGCACGGTCATCGTCGACGGCGATGACGAAATGCGGCTGCGCCCCATCAGGCCGCTGGTAGACGCGCTCAACGCCCTTGGCATATCTGCCGTCGCGCCCAGCGGCTGTCCGCCAGTGACCATCCACGGCATGGGCCGCTTCGGAAAGGGCCGCGTTGAAATCGACGCTTCGCTTTCCAGCCAATATGTCTCGGCCTTGCTGATGGCGGCGCCGTTTGGTGACGGGCCCATCGAAGTTGCCCTCGCCGGCAAGGACATCGGCGCCCGGGGTTACGTCGATCTGACCTTGGCCGCCATGCGCGCCTTTGGCGCCGATGTCACCGAAGCTGGTGACGGCGCATGGCTGGTGCAGCCCACTGGCTACCGCGCCACCGACTTCCACGTAGAACCCGACGCCTCGGCCGCGACCTACCTCTGGGGTATTGAAGCGCTTACCGGCGGCACGATCGACCTCGGTGTCGCGGCCGATGCCTTCACGCAGCCCGACGCCGCAGCGCAGGCCGTCATCGCCAAATTCCCCGACATGCCTGCCGTCATCGATGGTTCGCAAATGCAGGACGCGGTGCCGACCCTTGCGGTAGTCGCCGCCTTCAACAACACTCCGGTCCGCTTCGTCGGCATCGCCAATCTTCGCGTCAAGGAAACCGACCGCATTCGCGCGGTTGCCAACGAGCTCAACCGCATTCGTCCAGGTCTCGCCATGGAAGAAGGCGACGACCTCCTTGTCGCCTCCGACCCCGCGCTCGCGGGCCAGACTATGCCGGCCCGCATCGAGACCTACCACGATCACCGCATCGCCATGAGCTTTGCTCTCGCCGGTCTAAAGATCAGAGGGATTACGATCCTCGACCCTGCTTGCAGCGGTAAGACCTACCCGGAATACTGGGACATGTTGGAAAACCTTGGCGTCGAGCTGACGCCGTCCAACTGAGACCTCATGGTGAGCCTGTCGAACCACGAGGTCGGGCGCACCGCACGTGCCACGACCTCGTCCTTCGACAAGCTCAGGATGAGGTTTGCTGCGGCAGAGAACTTCGCTAGGCTGCCGAAGCATCCTTGGGCGCTTCGACGATATCCACCAGCTCGCTCTCGCTCACCACGCGGTTTCGCCCGGCATGCTTCGCCGCATAAAGGCAGCGATCTGCCCGTTCGATCAGCGACACGGCGTTATCGTTCGGGTTGAAGCTTGCCACACCGAAGGACGCTGTAATGCGGCCGAGCTTTTCGTTGGTCGAGCGCTTGAGCAATTCCTTGGCTTGGATCGCCTTGCGAACGTTTTCGGCAACGATCACTGCGCCATGCAGGTCCGTATAGGGAAGCACGGCGACAAACTCCTCGCCACCGTAGCGCGCCGCTAGGTCCTTGCCCTTGATGTTCGACTTGAGCGTCATCGCCACGAGGCGAAGCACCTGGTCGCCCGTCTGGTGACCATAGGTATCATTGAATGTCTTGAAGTGATCGATGTCGGCCATGATCAGGCTGACCGGAGTGTTGGTGTCACGCGCTTCCACCAGGGCGTCTGCAAGACCTTCGTCGAAGCTTTTGCGGTTGGCGATTTTGGTCAGCGGATCCAGCATCGACTCGCGGCGCACATCGTCGAGGTCGCGTTGAAGCAAGGAAATATCGTCGCGCGACGCCTCGAGCCTTTTTTCGAGTTCAAGGTTGGTCTTCTGCATTCGGCGGGTTTCGCTGAGAAGCCGCGCCGCTAGCGCCTTCATGTCTTCGTCGGAAAGATCGCCCTCTAGGTCACCGGTAGCCGATTGCAGCGATCCGGAATAAGAACTTGCCGTCGACATCGCTGTGTCGATCGCATCATGCACCGCTTCGATGCGGGCATGCATTCGTTCGGAAACGCTCGACATGCGCTCGGTCATGTCCGACTTTAGAAACTCGTTGAAGAGCGTTTCCGCCAGCTCCGACGAGGGCTTCTCGCCACCACGAAAGATCGAGTTGAGCCGGGTGTTTAGCGACGGGTTGACGCCTGTCGCATAGGTGTAGAGCAATTCATAGAACTGCGGATAGGGCGGGATGCCGCTGCGCTTCAGAAGATCGAACGCCGCATTGGCATAGCCCAGCGCTCGCGTAAATTCCTGATCCGACACCGCCCACCCCGCGCTTCGTTGCGCCCGGCCCGGCGTAAGCCGGACCCGAGTCGTCTGCCCTTGATAGCGCCATCAAAAACAGGCGCCAACCTCAGCAGGCCCAGTTTCGACAGATGTCCGCTAATATTCCGTTCCGATTATTGCGATATTCGTGTTGGCCGCAACAAAAAGGCCGGAATCGGCCCCGCATCGCCAAACGGCGTGTCGGAAGTCTCTTCCTCGACCGGTCGTTCACTTGGTCGGCGTCGGCGATTCTCTACGCGGGTTGGGCGTTCCGAGCTGACCGCATCAACATTATCCGACGTCGTTGCTTGCTCGTTCGACTTTTCCGGCCGACGACGGTTGTTCTGCGACTTGGCTCGCGCAGGACGCTCGGCCTTGCCCTCGTCCTCGGTTGCGACGTCTTCTGTTGCTTTTGCCTCAACGGCTTCCACCGGTCGGGTGCGCTGCCTGTCAGGTTTGCCGGCACGCCCACGGCGCCCCCGGCTCGGCTTGGCTTCGGCCTCTTCACCTGACGCTTCTTCGGAGGCCGGTGCCGCCTTCGAGTCTACCTCGAGATAGTCGATGGGCTTCTGGATCAGCTTGAGGATGGCATCGAGATGCTTGCCATCGGCAGGCGCAACCAGCGTATAGGCGACGCCGGAACGGCCCGCGCGGCCGGTTCGCCCAATGCGGTGCACATAGTCTTCGGCATGTACCGGCACATCGAAGTTGAACACATGGCTCACCGCTGGGATATCGAGCCCGCGTGCGGCCACGTCACTGGCTACCAGGAGCGTCAGCCGATTGCCCTTGAAGGCGTCCAGCGTCTCCATGCGGCTTTTCTGGTCCATATCGCCGTGCAGCGCTCCGGCCGAAAAGCCGTGCCGCTCCAACGAGCGGGCGAGGGTCGCCACATCGCGCTTGCGGTTGCAAAAAATGATGGCGTTGGTCAGCCCTTCAGAGGCGCGGATAAGGTCGCGCAGGGTCGCGCGCTTGTCCTCGGGCTTGGACCCGACCTTGACCAGCTTTTGGTCGATCGTGTCAGCCGTCGAAGCCGTGCGCGACACCTGCACATGCACGGGGTCTTTCAGGAACTTCTTGGTCAGCCGCTCGATCTGCGGATCCATCGTAGCCGAGAACAGCATGGTCTGCCGGCGGGGCGGCAGGCGCGAGGCAATCTTTTCGATGTCGTCGATAAAGCCCATGTCGAGCATGCGATCGGCTTCGTCGATGACAAGGATCTCGACCCCGGTCAGCAAAATCTTACCGCGATCGAACTGATCGAGCAGTCGGCCGGGTGTCGCGATAAGGACGTCGACGCCACGATCGAGCTTCTTGTTCTGGTCTTCAAAGGACACGCCGCCAATGATCAGCGCCATCGTCAGCCGATGGTTCTTGCCGTATTTCTCAAAGTTCTCGGCGACCTGGGCCGCCAGCTCGCGCGTCGGCTCGAGGATCAACGTGCGCGGCATGCGGGCGCGGGCGCGCCCATTTTCGAGCAGCGTCAGCATCGGCAAGACGAATGAGGCGGTCTTGCCGGTGCCGGTCTGGGCAATACCGATCAGGTCCTTCTTTTGCAGAAGGTGAGGAATGGCCTGTGCCTGAATTTCGGTCGGCTTCGTATAGCCGGCTGTGGCAACCGCATCGGCTACCTTGCTGGAAAGGCCAAGTCCGGAAAAGTCGTCAGTCAAAGGGCGTTATCCGTTCAGATGAGTGCCCGAAGCCGGATCCAGTTCGACCAATTCGAACGGTGCGTCGGGGTGGTCCGTTGCGCCGCTAAAGAGCGTAGGCAACCAATGGCCACTGGGCGGCAAGGAGCATTGCGGACGTGGCCCTGAGGCATCTGGGAGCCGGCGGAAATCCGCCAGCCGGAGTGCTCCAGCGGCGCGGACCATAGCGCAAACCCCTTGCGAGTCAACGGTTTTGCCCGTTCGACACGCAAAAGCGGTAAATGCGAGGAGCTTTCGGGAACAGCCAGCAACAAAGACGCGTTGCCGTTCACGCAATCCGGAGGACATTATGGGCAACAAGTTCGAACTTCTGGCACGCTGGGGTTATGCAGCGCGCGGAATCGTTTACATGGTGCTTGGAGCGCTTGCCATCTGGGGCGCCGGCTCTTCCGCCACCACAGAAAATGCCTTGTCCACTGTGCTTTCGCAGCCTTTCGGTCGTATCCTGCTAGGCGCCGTCGCCATTGGTCTCATCGGCCACGTACTGTGGCGTCTGGCACAAGGTGTCCTAAACGCCGATCACGTCAAGAACGATGCCAAGGGCATTGTCGGCCGTCTCGCAAGCGTCGGCAGCGCCGTCGTCAACATGGCCTTGGCCTTTACGGCAGCCACGATGGCGTTGGGAATGGGCGGCGGCAGTTCCGGTTCTGGCTCCAGCGGAGAAAGCGAAGCTGCTGCCTCCGCCTTGCAGCTACCTTTCGGCAACGTCCTTCTCGGCCTCGTGGGCGTCGGCCTGATCATCGGCGGCCTGGTTCAAGCATGGCGTGGCTTCTCCAAGGAATACCAGAAGCGCATCAAGCTTCCCGCCGGGCACGAAAACGTTCTGCACCCAATCTGCGTCTTCGGCCTGGCCGCGCGCGGTCTACTCCTTGCGGTTACCGGCGGCTTCATGATCTACGCCGCCTTCACCGTGAACCCAGAACAGGCCGGAGGCCTCTCCGACGCCCTCGACTGGATCCAGTCGCTACCTTATGGCGGTGTGCTCTACACCCTGGCTGCCGTCGGTCTGATCGCCTTCGGCATCTATAGTGGCGTGCAGGCGCGCTATCGCCAGGTCGATGCTCCCGACGCATCGGACATCAAGCAGACTGCGTCGAAGATCCCAGGTGTCGCCTAGATATCGAGATCGGTGACGAAGGCGGCGTTCTCCTGGATAAAGTCGAACCGCGCCTCGGGCTTGCTACCCATGAGCCGGTCGACCGTCGTCCGCGTCGCATCTCGATCATCGAGAATTTTGACCTGCAACAGCGTGCGCGACTTGGGCGACATCGTCGTTTCGCGCAGATGCGCGAAAGGCATTTCGCCGAGGCCCTTGAAGCGCGTGATGTCGGTCTTGGACCGGCCGTTGAACTCGCTTGCCATCAGCTCGGTCTTATGAGCCTCGTCGCGGGCATAGAGTGTCTTCGGTCCCTGGCTGATGCGATAGAGCGGGGGCAGGGCGAGGTAGAGATGCCCGCCTTCGATCAGCCGCGGCATTTCCTGGAAGAAGAAGGTGATCAGCAGTGATGCGATATGGGCGCCATCCACGTCGGCGTCGGTCATGATGATGATCTTGTCGTAGCGCAGATCATCTTCGTTGTAGCGGTCCCGCGTGCCGCAACCAAGCGCCTGGATCAGGTCGGCGATCAGCTGGCTGCCAGCCATCTTTTCCCGGCTAGCGCCAGCTACGTTGAGGATCTTGCCCCGCAGCGGTAGCACCGCCTGGTTGGCACGATTGCGCGCTTGCTTGGCCGAGCCACCTGCCGAGTCGCCCTCGACGATGAAAAGCTCCGCCCCCTGCGCCGCGTTCTGCGTGCAATCGGCGAGCTTGCCCGGCAGGCGCAGCTTGCGCGTCGCGCTCGCCCGGTCGATCTCCTTCTCCTTGCGGCGCCGCATCCGTTCATCGGCGCGCTCCAGGGCCCAGTCGAGCAGCTTGCCCGCCTGGTTTGGCGAGGAACCCAGCCAATGATCAAACGCATCCCGCAACGCGGTGTCGACGATGCGCGTCGCCTCGCCCGAAGCCAGCTTGTCCTTGGTTTGCCCGACGAATTCCGGCTCGCGCACGAAGACAGACAGCATTGCCGAGCAGCTCGTCAGCACGTCCTCGGCTGTCAGGTTTGCAGCCGCCTTGTTCTTGGTCAGCTCGGCATAATTCTTGAGCCCACGTAGCAGCGCCATGCGCAGGCCGGCTTCGTGCGTGCCACCGTCCGGCGTCGGCACCGTGTTGCAATAGCTCTGCACGCTGCCATCGCCCAGCGTCCAGGCGATCGCCCATTCCACCGAGCCATGGCTGCCGGGCCGGCCGCTCTTGCCGGAGAAAATTTCGTCGGTGATCCGCGTCTCGCCCTCGATCCGGGCGGCCATGAAATCCTTGAGGCCATCGGGATAGTGGAACACCGCCTTGGCTGGTACGTCGTCGCTGGCAAGGCTTTCGTCACAGCTCCAGCGCAGCTCTACGCCGCCGAAGAGGTAGGCCTTGGCGCGCGTCATGCGGAAGATGCGGCCAGCCGAAAAATGCGCCGTGGCACCGAAGATTTCGGGATCGGGATGAAAGCGCGTCGTCGTTCCGCGCCGGTTGTTTACACGGCCGACATTCTCGACGTCCTGCACCACCTTGCCGCGGGAAAAAATGATCCGGTGCAGCTGCTGGTCGCGCGCCACCTCGACCACCATGTCATCGCTGAGCGCATTGACGACCGAGACGCCCACGCCGTGCAGGCCGCCGGAGGTTTCATAGGCCTTGCTGTCGAACTTTCCACCGGCGTGAAGCACGGTGTGGACGATCTCGAGCGTTGATCTATTTGGGAATTTTGGGTGCTTCTCGACGGGAATGCCGCGGCCGTTATCGGTAACCGTTATGTATCCGTCCGCGCCCAGGTGCACCTCGATGCGGTTGGCGTGGCCGGCAATGGCTTCGTCCATCGAGTTGTCGATCACCTCGGCGAAAAGGTGGTGATAGGCATTGGTATCGGTGCCGCCGATATACATACCCGGACGCCGCCGAACCGGCTCAAGTCCTTCCAGGATCTCGATATCTGCCGCGCCATAGCTTGATTGCGCCGGGGCAGGGGCCTCCGGCTTGCTCTTGGGCTTGGGCGCCGCGGCGCTTCCGAAAAGATCAGACATGCACATTCCAATGCTTGTGCCCGAATCGGGCAAGGCTGATTTCTAGCATAACCCAGCGGTTTCCGCGGGATTGGGCCCGAACGCGCTTTCCACAGTTGAGGCGCGTCCTGGACCGTCAAGATGAACGAGATATGAACATCGGTTCATCTTCCATGTAGGCATGCCGGCGTCCCAAGATAAGGCGTCCGGTTTACCTCCTGTAAGTATCTCGAAAGCACTTTCTTAAGTGCCATCCGCTATACCAGTGCACATACGGTTTTTGTCTGGAGTTGCCGTATGCGAGCCGACCTTCCGAGTTTTGCGTACCAAGCGGATAAGGTTGTCTCGAAGTGTTTCGGGCCTGATGTCGGATCTAGTTTTGCGTACCGGCTGGCCACGTTTCGCGTCTCTCGCCTCGGTGCCTTGTTGGCCACCAGCGTGCTCTTCTTTTTCGCCTAAAACCTCTCTTGCGTTGCTTCGGCAGCGTGAGTTAGGTATTGGGGCGTCGTTAACACGAGGACTGGGGAGGGCTGCATGACTATTCTTTATACGCATCGTTCCCGTGGACCCGTCCACGCCCTGTGGCTTCCGCTGCAGGGCTGACCAGTTCTGGTCCGGACGTTCTGACACCTCCGACACCACTGGCCTGCCCACGTTAATGGCAATGGCGCTCGATCCGAGATCGCGCCGATCCAGTGAGTTTATCCCATGGGCATGATCAGCCTCCGCAATGCCGGCCACCGTGCTGGCGACCTTTTGTTCTCCAACCTCAATCTCGTCATCGGCGATGGCGACCATGTCGGCCTTGTTGCGCCAAACGGGCGTGGCAAGACCACGCTGCTGCGCGCCATGGCAGGGCTGACCGAGCTCAGCGAGGGGGAGATCACCCGGTCTCGCGGCCTCGCCATCGGCTATGTGCCGCAAGAAGTGCCCGAAGCTGGCCTGCGCCAGACCCTGACCGAATTTGTCGGCTCGGCCTTGGACGCAGCGGCCCTCGACAGCGAAGGCTGGCGGGTCGATGTGGTCATGGAAGAGTTCAGCATCCCGCATGACCTGCGCGACAAGTTTTTGGGCGAACTCAGTGGCGGCTGGCAGCGGATGGCGCTTCTCGCGCGCTGTTGGGTGACGCAGCCCGATGCGCTGCTCATGGACGAGCCCACCAACCACCTCGATCTTGGCCGCATCGCCATGCTCGAGCAGTGGCTGTCTTACGCAGCCAAAAACCTGCCGGTGATCATCGCCAGCCACGACCGTGCCTTTCTCGACACCACGACCAACCGAACGCTGTTCCTGCGCCCCAGCGAACAGGTCTATCTGCCGCTCGCGTATTCTGCGGCGCGCGCCGAGCTCGACCAGGTCGATGCCGCCGCCGAAGCGCAGCGCGAACGCGATCTGAAATATGCCAACCAGCTCCGCAAACAGGCGGCAAAGCTCACCAATGTCGGCATCAACTCGGGCAGTGATCTCCTGGTAGTCAAATCCAAGCAGTTGCGTGAGCGCGCCGAAAAGATCGAGACGCAGGTGCAAGAAGTGCATCGCGACCGCACCGGCCTTGTGAAGCTCGGCAATTCTGGCGCCGATGCCCGCGTCATGATGGGGTTCGAGAACCTTCCCGTCTCGACGCCCGATGGCAAGCCGCTCTTCACGATCGAGAAGCTGCACATCTTCCAAGGTGACCGAATCGTGCTGCTCGGCCGCAACGGCACTGGAAAATCGCAATTCATGCGCATCGTCACCGAAGCCCTCGGCGGCAAACCGGTGCCGGGCCTCAAGCTCAGCCCACAGATCGCTTCTGGCTATCTCGATCAGGCGTTGGCCTGGCTGCCGCTCGATCCGTCACCGCTCGATTACATCTTGCACCGCTTCGACGAAGGCGACCGCCGCACGATCGCGCTGTTGGCGGGCGCCGGCTTTCCGCCCGACCGGCAATCAAAGCCGATCCGGACCATGTCACTTGGGCAACGCGCTCGCCTGGCACTGCTGGCGCTGCGCCTCGCCAAGCCCAACTTCTATCTCCTGGATGAGCCAACCAATCACCTCGACATTCCCGGCCAGGAACAACTCGAGGACGACATCAGGGAGCAGGGCGCCACCACCATCCTCGTCACCCACGACCGCGCATTCCTGCGGGCGATTGGCACGAGGTTCCTGCTGATCGAGCGCCGCAAGCTGGTGGAGGTCGATGGGCCGGAAGAGTTTCTGGCGGAGATGGCGGAGGGGTAGGACGTTCTACCGTCGGTGCCACGCCTCGTCCTTCGAGGCTCGCTGCGCTACGCACCTCAGGATGAGGCTACTGAACCAGTAGCTCTCATGGTGAGGTGCGAGCCACTTGCGAAGCCTCGAACCACGAGGGCGTGGCACCATGCTGCGCTAAACCGACCGCAGTCTCACCGGCGCGAGCACCGCTCGGTTCTTGCCGGCGGACTTGGCTTCGTAAAGCGCGCGGTCGGCACGGCGCATCATGTCGTCGAGACTTTCAAGCCCATCGCGAAGATGGAGGCCGATGCTGATGGTCAGGCGGTATCCTGCGGGCAGGCCCGCAAGGTGCAGCGTGGTCATGGCGGTGCGGACGGCTTCGGCGCAGGTTTCGAGGGTGTGGCGCGACCCTGTCTCGTAAAAGAGGGCATATTCTTCGCCACCAGTGCGGCCAACGAGGTCCGCCTGTCCATGCTGGGCCAATACCTGGCCGACAGCGGCGATGACCTTGTCGCCGACGGCGTGACCGAAGCGGTCGTTGATCTGCTTGAAATCATCAATATCAGCAACGAGCAGAGCCGCTGGTGCTTGGCGCCCGGCTACGCCTGCCAAGCGAGTCTCGGCACCGATTTCAAATCCGCGCCGGTTGAGGAGCCCGGTTAGGTAATCCTGATCCGCCTCGCGCCGAAGGCCAGTCATCAGGTCCAGCACCAATGCGAATACGAAAAGCGAAATGACCATCACCGACAAGAGCGGCGTCAGGCCAAGCACCGAGTCCCAATAGGCAGATTGGGAAAGCTCGCCGCTGTCATTGAGCTTGAGAACGCCCGTGACCATCAGCAGCGGCCGTCCGGCTGCCAGCAATCCACCCATGGCTACCCCTGCCACGAACAACCGGTCGGCAAGGGAATGCGCACCCGCCTGCAGCAGGCGTGAGGACGTGACGAGCGCCAGGACGGCAAAGCACCCATTGAGGAAATAGATGCGCGACAAGGTCGAGGGCGTGACCACGGTGAACCAGGCGAAACCAGCCACCGCAGTCGCAGTGATCAACCCGAACAGCAGCACCGGCACGCCGACACGGGCGCGAACCAGTGCACTGCTGCAGGCGAGTACGACCGCCGCGAAAAACAGGGCATTGCTGGAATAGTTTATGGAGCCCGGACGCGACAGCAGGGGCCATTCATGCGTGATGAAGCCGATGCCAAGATAAAGAAAAGAGACGCTGAGCGGGAAGAGGTGGGTTTGGCTTGGCCAGCGGCGCCACAACAGGGCAACAAGGCCTGCGAAACTAAAGGCGATAGAAGGGTTGAGCAGGGATAGGTATACCTGACCTGCCATCTTTCGCCCGAACCCGTTGTTACGGACGGCAATCTACGGCGTCATTGCATAACCCAATATTAATCCGCGCCGGAAAATGCATCCCGACGCGGCACAAATTTGGCTCCATCCAGTAGCTTAGTGATGGTGACTATGCTGCGGCATATGCTCGAGGTCCTGCTTGCTGAAGCGGGTCAATGCATGCACATGGCCATTTTCGTCGCGCATAAAATCGAGCTGGGTCATGCTAACAGCGACCGTCTTTGCACCGAGCCCCAGGAAGCCGCCCACATCCACGATGACTTCGGCATTAGGCCCGTTGCCATGAAGGTGGGACACCTTGCCGATTTCGGCATTGTGCGCGTCGTAGATAGGGGCGCCTTCCAGAATCTTGGAGCTCAACTCCGCCGGTTCCAGCCGGACGTGATTAGCATGGTCCTTCAACACCGGGGCATTGGGCTGGCCGTCGTCGCCACGACCGGTCTGCAGATTGGGATTGACCCGTTCCAGGCGGTCAAGCGCTGAGTAGACCAGCTGCGCAACTTCGATGTCGTAGTCGTGGTCGGGGCTGGTACGCTCGTAATCGCGCAACTGCTCCGTGGTCACCCCAGCTTCGGCCGCCATCGCTTCGGGCTCGAGGCCCAGAGACAAACGCCGGTTATGCGCCCCCTTGGGCTGCAGTGGCGCATCGGCAGTGTATTTCGGCATGACGCATCTCCTCGTTGGTGTTGGGAGAAGCGGGCAGGGGCGAAAAGGTTCAATTTGGGCTAGCAAGGCTGCTAGTAGACCTCATCCTGAGGTGCGCAGCGAAGCGCAGCCTCGAAGGACGAGGTCGTGGCAAGATGCCGGTGTGCCCGCCCTCGTGGTTCGAGGCTGCGCTGCGCTCCGCACCTCACCATGAGGGCTCCGGTCCCAAAAACAAAAAGGCCGCCCCGAAAGGCGGCCTCTTAAAGTTATAGCCAACCACCCTTAGTGGTGATGCTCTTCCGGCACGTCTTCTTCGCCGGCTTCGATCAGCTTGGCGAGCTCGTCGCGCGACATCGGCTGGTCGGTGACTTCACCGAGGCTGATGATGTGGTCGACGACCTTGTTCTCGAAGATCGGCGCGCGCAGCGAGGCCAGCGCGGTCGGGTTCTTGCGGTAGTAGTCGTAGACCTGCTGTTCCTGGCCCTGGAAGCGGCGAACCTCGGCGATCAGCGCCTGCTGGTGCTCTTCGTCGGTCACCTGAACGTCGGTGGTGTTGCCGATTTCGGCGACCACCAGACCGAGGCGCACGCGGCGCTCGGCAATGCGGCGATACTGTTCGCGAGCTTCTTCTTCGGTCGTGCCTTCGTCTTCGAAGCTACGGCCGTGGCTCTGGATTTCGTGTTCGACACGCTGCCAGATGGTGTTGAATTCAGCTTCCACCAGCTGGGCCGGAACGTCGAACTTGTGACCATCGTCCAGCGCGTCCAGAACCTGACGCTTCATGTGCTGGCGGCCCATGGAGGCCAAAGCATTTTCCATCTGGTCGCGAACAGCCTTGCGGAGGCCGGCAACGTCTTCAAGACCAAGGCGCTTGGCGAAATCGTCGTCGAGCTCGCCATCGTTCGGACCGTCGACATGGAGCACGTTGACCTCGAAAGTCGCGTCCTTGCCGGCCAGTTCCTTGTTCTGGTAGTCGGCCGGGAAGGTCACCTTGACCTCGCGGGTCTCGCCCTTCTTGGCGCCGATCAGCTGCTCTTCGAAGCCGGGGATGAACTCGCCCGAACCAACCGTCAGATGCGCATGGTCGGAGGTGCCGCCCTCAAAGGCTTCGCCGTCGATCTTACCGACAAACGAAAGACCGAGGTAGTCGCCGTTTTCGACAACGCCTTCGTCGCCCTTGTTGGTGAAGCCGCGGTTCTGGTTGAACACGCGCTTGACCTCGGCATCGACTTCCTCGTCGGTGACTTCGATCACGGGCTTGGAAAGCTTGATGCCATTGAAGTCCATCAGCGCGACGGGCGGCAGCACTTCATATTCGACTTCGAAGGCGAGGTCGGACTTGCCATCGAGCACGTCGTTGATGATGGTCTGGTCCTGCGGCAGATCGACCTTGGGCTGGGCGGCGGCGCGTTCCTTGCGCTCGTCCAGCGTTTCGCTGACGGTCGAATTGATCGCGTCGGTCATCACTTCGCTCATGGCGGAGCGGCCATAGACCTTCTTGAGATGGGCGGTCGGCACCTTGCCGGGACGGAAGCCCTTGATGTTGGCCTGGCCCTTGAGTTCTTGCAGCTTGGCGTCAAGGCGCGTGTTGAGGTCCGCAGCCGGAATGGTGACGCTGAGCTTGCGCTTCAGGCCTTCGTTGAGGGTTTCAGTTACCTGCATTGGGGTTGATCCCGTATTGGTTCATCTCGTTCGGCCGGGGCCGTATGGTGCGGGTGAGAGGACTCGAACCTCCACGCCTTGCGGCGCTGGAACCTAAATCCAGTGCGTCTACCAATTCCGCCACACCCGCAAAGGTCCCCGTGGCCGGGTTGGCGTTGCATCTATAGGAAGAGAGTAGGGCAGTCAAAGCCTTGTCTTGCGAAATGGCGCAACAAGGGGTGGCGCTTATTTCATCAGGCGCGGGGAAGGGATGAGCGTCGACGGAGCAACGTGTGCCTAGTTCTTGGGCAATCTGCCTGTAAGTTGCGCAAACGACAAATGACGGCGGCGTGGGACGATCAAGGTCTCAAGCGTTAAGTGGTTGAGAAGGCTATCCTAATCTGTGCCTCCAGCCTCTGGCACAGCCCATGCATACTTCTGTGCGGTAACTGCCGAAAACGGCCAGCGGAGGCACGCAATGAAGAAAATTGAGGCGATCGTTAAGCCGTTCAAGCTCGACGAAGTCAAAGAAGCGCTGCAGGAAGTGGGCCTTCAGGGCATCACCGTCACCGAAGCCAAGGGTTTTGGCCGCCAGAAGGGCCATACCGAACTCTATCGCGGTGCCGAATATGTGGTGGATTTCCTGCCCAAGGTGAAGGTCGAGGTTGTGTGCCCCGACGATCTCGCCGAGAAGGCCATCGAAGCCATCCGCAATGCCGCGCAGACCGGTCGCATCGGCGACGGCAAGATCTTCGTCTACTCCATCGAGCAGGCGATCCGTATCCGTACGGGTGAATTCGGCGACGACGCGCTTTAAGCGCCGCGCCACCAACAATAACGCATTCCGTCTAAATCCAGGGGAAACACCTATGACGACTGGCGCCGACATCATTGCTCGTATCAAGGACGAGAACATCAAGTATCTCGACATCCGCTTCACCGACCTGCGCGGCAAGCTGCAGCACGTCACCATGGACGCCTCGGTTGTCGATGCCGACATGTTCGAAGACGGCGTGATGTTCGACGGCTCCTCGATCGCCGGCTGGAAGGCCATCAACGAGTCGGACATGGTGCTGATGCCCGATCCGACTTCGGTCTATATCGACCCGTTCTTTGCCGCCTCGACCCTCGCCATCAACTGCGACATTCTCGAGCCCGCCACCTACCAGCCCTATAACCGCGACCCGCGCTCGATCGCCAAGAAGGCTGAAGGCCTGGTCAAGTCCTCCGGTATCGGCGACACCGTGGTGTTCGGCCCTGAGCCCGAATTCTTCATCTTCGACGACGTCAAGTACTCGACCACCACCTACAAGGTCGGCTTTCAGATTGATTCGTCGGAACTGCCAACCAATAACGACGCCGATTATGAAGGCGGCAATAACGGCCACCACATCGGCATCAAGAAGGGCTACTTCCCGGTTCCGCCGCTGGACTCTGCCCAGGACATGCGCGGTGAAATGCTCGAGGCCATGGGCCAGATGGGCGTGATCATCGAAAAGCACCACCATGAAGTGGCGTCGGCCCAGCACGAGCTCGGCCTCAAGTACAAGCAGATGATCGCTTCGGCCGACGACGTGCTGATCTACAAGTACGCCGTTCAGCAGGTCGCCAACTCCTATGGCAAGACTGCGACCTTCCTGCCCAAGCCCGTCTTCGGCGACAACGGCTCGGGCATGCACTGTCACATGTCGATCTGGAAGGACGGCAAGCCGCTCTTCGCCGGCGACCAGTATGCCGGCCTCTCGATGGACTGCCTTTACTATATCGGCGGCGTCATCAAGCATGCCAAGGCAATCAACGCCTTCACCAACCCGACCACCAACTCGTACAAGCGCCTGGTGCCAGGCTTCGAAGCTCCGGTTCTGCTGGCCTATTCGGCTCGTAACCGTTCGGCTTCCTGCCGTATTCCCTTCGGCCAGTCGCCGAAGTCCAAGCGCGTCGAAGTTCGTTTCCCCGATCCGCTGGCGAACCCCTATCTCGCCTACACCGCGCTGCTGATGGCTGGTCTTGACGGCATCAAGAACAAGATCCACCCGGGCGACCCGATGGACAAGGATCTCTACGAGCTGCCCAAGGACGAGCTCAAGGAAATCCCGACCGTTTCCGGCTCACTTCGCGAAGCGCTGGAAAACCTCGACAAGAACCGCGACTTCCTCAAGGTCGGCGGCGTCATGGACGACGATTTTATCGATGCCTATATCGAGCTCAAGATGCAGGAAGTTCTTCGCGTCGAAATGACCCCGCATCCGGTCGAATACGAAATGTACTACTCGGCCTAATCGCCGGAGCAGAAAAGAGAAGGGGCCCTGCGGGGCCCCTTTTTTATCAGCTTGGGTTTCTGCGCTTAGCGACCTTCGAAAGCTCGCCGCAGCATCTGTTCCCAATCATTGGGCGCCTGCAGACCGGCTTCGACGTCGTCTTCGCTTTGCTGCTCGAAGAAGCGCACGGCAAAACCGACATCGAACAAGCGCACCACTTCGGCTGTAATCGTGCCAACCGTGACGACTTCGCCCACGGCGGGCTGGAAGGCTGAGGAGATGGCCGCGCCGGTGACGGAATAATCCATCACCAGGCAGGGCTGCGACCAGTTATCGGGCCGCGCGAATACTGTTCGCGGGTTACGCGGCAGCAAGCGCTTGGCGCCGCGCCGTTCGCCCGCCTCGGTCCAGAGCGTTTCCGTAAACTGCTTGATGGCGCGGTTAAGGTCTTCGCGGCTTGAGCCCTGGTGTTCGATGCCGACCACGAACCCGTCCTCGAACTGCCGCTCGACATGGCCGCGCAGCGCGCCGAACGGTCCCAGAGAGGCAAGGATTGATTCCCCCGGGGCAGGAATCACCGGAGCCGTAACTCGGAACGCATCGCTCGACATCATTCGAAGCCGGCAGGCGAAGAGATTGATGCCCGGGTAACCCTCGTCACCACCAATGGCGTAACGGCCCGAAACTGTCCTGATCCCATGCACTGCGACGTCGACGTGTTCCAAAACTTCGGCCAAAACTGCCTCCTTGGGTCACAAGCAGAATGGCGCACGCGTCTCAACATCGGCTTGCGCATACGGTGCGAAAGCCACGAAAACCAGTAACTGCTTGGTAACCGGACTTAGTCGGTTAGCGGCTGCAACAATGTTTCCAGCTCGTCCTGTGCCTGCACGTCGACGAACTCCACGGCAAAGCCCACCGTCAGGTGCCGCACCACGCGTCCCACTAGACGGCCGACGGCCATGGGCGTCCCGAGTTCTGGCCAGATATGCGCCGAAACCGCAACGCCCGATCGCGAAACGTCGATGATGAAGCACGACATCCGCGTACCATCAGCGGTGACGATCGTGGTTCGCGGATCTCGGGGTTGGAAGCGCTTGTGCTCGCGCTTATCCGGCACCTGGGAGTGAATGCGCTTCTTCTGCCACGCGATCTTTGCGCCCAGCTTGTCCCGTTCGCCTTCCGACATGGCGATATCCATCACAAAACCCTGCGGCAACCGCCGGGCGATACGGCCGCGCAGGATGCCGAACTCGTCGAAATGGGCGGAGATTGTCTCGCCTTCCTTGCCGACAACCGGGCCCATGGCTACCAGCATGCGGGTCGAGATCGAGCAAAGCCGGCAAGCATAGACCGGCAGCTTGTCGTCCTCCGGCTGCCGCCGTGAGGGCAGGGCATAGCGGCCGATGAGTGCGCCGATAAAGCGCACGTCATGCCACTCGTAGTTCGGTCTGCTTTCCTCTTTGTCCAACCCGGTGACCAAGGCACGAGCTCCTCACCGTCTTCGCACCCGCCAGTTTGCCTGGCTGATCTGCTCGGACATTCCCCGATATCCTTAGTAAGAACGCGTTTAGGTAAAAATCTCCATAAGGACGTTCTTTGGCGTGACGATTGCAGTCCCCGTGCATTTTGTTTGCACGAAGGTATGGTGCGCTCATGACCCAAGCGAATGCCGAAGCTGAAATCCTGCTCACCCCAAGTCAGATGGCCCAAGCCGATCGCCTCGCCGTCGAGCATGGCGTGGCCTCGATCGACTTGATGGAACGTGCAGGAGAGGCCGTGGCGGAGGCGATCGTGGCCCGCTTCGAGCCGGGCAGGGCGCTGATCCTTTGCGGTCCGGGCAACAATGGTGGCGATGGCTTCGTCGTGGCCCGCCTTCTCACCGCTCAGGGATGGCAAGCCGACCTGCACCTTCTCGGCGATGCCAAAGCTCTCGAAGGCGACGCTGCCACTGTGGCTGCGCGGTATGTGGGCAGCGTAGGGAACGGCGAGAACGTCGACGTTTGCAACTATGACCTGATCGTCGATGCTCTTCTTGGCGCCGGCTTGGATCGCGATGTGTCCGGCCGTTTTGCCGGGGTTATAGAAGCCACAAACCGGTCCGGTCGTCCGGTCGTCAGCATCGACATCCCAAGCGGCATCGATGGCGCCACCGGAGCGGTGCGCGGCGCTGCGGTCAAAGCCTCAATGACGGTCACCTTCTTCCGCCGCAAGCCAGGTCATCTCCTTCTGCCTGGCCGTTCCCATTGTGGCAACCTCATCCTTGCCGACATCGGTCTGCCCGCGACGGTCCTCAACACAATCGCCGCCCAGACATGGCGCAATCGCCCGGGCCTGTGGTCGCTCCCGGTCCTCAGCGAAGACGCCCACAAGTTCGATCGGGGCCATGTTGTCGTCGTTTCCGGCACTGCGCTTCAAACTGGCGCCAGCCGCCTCGCCGCTCTGGGCGCCTTCCGAACGGGCGCAGGCCTCGTCACACTGGCGGGCGCCCGCGATGCGCTTCTGGTGCACGCGGCTCACGTCACTGCCATCATGCTCCGGGAGATCGCCACTTCTGCCGATCTCGCCGGTTTTCTTTACGAAAAAAAAATCGGCGCAGTGGTCATAGGACCTGCCGCTGGTATTGGGCCCGAAACGGCTAAGAAAGTTCACGCAGCGCTTCAATCGAGCGCCACCCTGGTGCTCGACGCCGACGCCCTTACCAGCTTCGCCGATGAGCCCAAAACCCTTTTCGCCGCCATCAAGTCCGCTGCTAAACCCGTTGTCCTGACGCCGCATGAAGGCGAGTTCAAGCGGCTCTTCGGAGACCTCACCGGTGACAAGCTGACCCGCGCCCGCGCTGCGGCCCGCCAATCCGGCGCCACTGTTATCCTCAAGGGCAGCGACACCGTTATTGCCGCGCCGGACGGTCGCGCCGCCATCAACGACAACGCGCCCCCATGGCTCGGCACGGCTGGGGCAGGGGACGTTCTTGCTGGCATCACCGCGGGCCTCGCCCAAGGCATGCCAGGCTTCGAAGCTGCCTGTGCCGCCGTCTACCTCCACGCCGAAGCCGCCCAGGCCTTTGGCGGCCCCGGCATGCTGAGCGAAGACCTTCCAAATCTCATTCCAGGGGTGCTTAAGGAGCTCTGATCCTTCCTTCCTTTCAGGGTGGAGGGGGTGCCACGGTCAAATATGAGCCTCCTTCTTCGTACGACGGCAGTGTCGTAGCGTTCTCCTGCCACTCTCCGTCAGCAACCCCACCTAAACGAGCCTTGCTGCCTCCTGCCGATCAGCCTAGATCACATCCCCCACTTGCGGAGCTTACGATGAACAAGGCCCTGATCGTCATCCTCGCCGCGGTCATGCTGGACGCGATCGGCATCGGCCTGGTCTTTCCGATCCTGCCGGCGCTGCTGCGGGAGGTCGGTCACACCAGCGACATCGCCACTCTCCTTGGCATCATGCTGGCGCTTTATGCTGCTTGCCAGTTTCTGTTTTCGCCCATTCTCGGCGTCTTGAGCGATCGATTTGGCCGTCGCCCGGTCCTGCTCGTCTCGCTGGCTGGCGCCGCCATCGACTATATTGTCATGGCCTTTGCGCCGCAGCTCTGGCTCCTTGTCATCGGCCGTGCCATCGCCGGCATCACCAGCGCCAACATGGCCGTGGCCACCGCCTATATCACCGACATTTCGGACGAAGATCAGCGCGCCAGACGCTTTGGTTACTTCCATGCCATGTTCGGCATCGGCTTCATCATCGGCCCGGTGCTCGGCGGCGTTCTTGGCGACCTGTGGGTGCGCGCCCCATTCCTCTGCGCCGCGCTACTCAATGGCCTCAACTTCGCCTTGGCGCTTTTCGTTCTTCCAGAATCGCGGCCTGGTCAGCGCGAAGCAAGTTTCAGCCTCGCCAGTCTTAACCCCTTCAAGCCACTGCTTTGGGCGCTAAGCTTCAAGCCGCTGCTGCCGCTGATCGGCATTTTCCTGATTCTCAATTTCGTCGGCACCGTTTACCCGACCAACTGGGCAATCTTTTCGGAAGACGTCTTTGCCTGGAATGGCACGGTCATTGGTCTGTCGCTGGCCGCATGGGGCCTCTGCCATGCTCTTGCGCAGGCCTTTGTCACCGGTCCGGCCGTTGCAAGGCTGGGCGAGCGTTGGGCACTGATCGTCGGCGTCCTGTTCGAAGTTGGCGCCATGCTGACCATGGCCTTTGCGACGCAGGGCTATGTCCTCTTCCTCATGGCGCCGATCTTTGCGCTCGGCGGCATCGGCATTCCGGCGCTGCAATCGCTCACCACCCGCCAGGTCGATGAAGACCGGCAGGGACAGCTTCAAGGTGTGCTTGCCAGCCTTGTGAGCCTTGCTGCCGTCTTCGGCCCGCTTTTCTTCAGCATCACCTACCACGCCTTTCGGCCAAGCTGGCCCGGCGCGATTTGGCTGGTGGCAATCGGCATCTATATCCTGGTCGTGCCGCTCCTCGTTGGCATGGGTCGCGAACGTCCTTCTGTGGCCACCACGCCTACGGCATAGGCCCGAGCTTTCCCCAGAGAACCGGGCTTTTCCGCCGAAGCGGGGTTGCGATCACGATTTTTCCGGTTCATTAACAGCTTTACACCGCCCAGCGGCCTGAAAACCCCGGAATTCCTTGCGTCTTGCGCAGAATCGCAAAAGGAA
This sequence comes from Devosia rhizoryzae, assembly GCF_016698665.1. Classification (NCBI taxonomy): domain Bacteria; kingdom Pseudomonadati; phylum Pseudomonadota; class Alphaproteobacteria; order Hyphomicrobiales; family Devosiaceae; genus Devosia; species Devosia rhizoryzae. Next base: position 1,441,737 of record NZ_CP068046.1, on the reverse strand, counting down.
TGTCGTCGTTTTGGGTTCGCCAGTGATGGCGGGCATTCACTGTGAGGAAACGCTATGAACAAAAACGATCTGGTTGGCGTCGTTGCCGACAAGGCTACGATCACCAAGGCTCAGGCCGCTGAAGCGGTTGACGCAGTGTTCGAGGCCATCTCCGATGCCATGAAGGCCGGCGAAGAAGTGCGCCTGGTTGGCTTCGGCACCTTTGCCGTCTCCCAGCGCAAGGCCTCCACCGGCCGCAACCCTGCCACTGGCGCCGAGATCCAGATCCCGGCCTCCAACCAGGCCAAGTTCAAGCCCGGCAAGGGCCTCAAGGACGCGATCAACGGCTAATCTGCCGCGCCCGTTCTGAACAATCGGCCTCGAGCGAAATGCGCCGGGGCCGATTTGTTTTAGATCGCTGTTGACGGGCCGGTGCCGGGCCCCTAATCAGGCACCATTCCGATCCGCCAAGCGGACGGGCGATTAGCTCAGTTGGTAGAGCGCTTCGTTTACACCGAAGATGTCGGCGGTTCGAGCCCGTCATCGCCCACCATTCTCTTCTTTCCTTCGAAATGTTGTGAGATAGCTAACCAGTTCGCTTCAGCTGCGAAGCTGGCGTGGCGCATCAAAAGATCAGCCTTAGTGCCTGCAAACTTTGGGTTTTCCACAGCCAAGACGCGTTTCGCAAAATTGTCGTGTTCCATCGCTTGACTTCCCCCTGAGGGGCCAGTACATGGACCACACGTTGCGTGAACGACCAGTTCGCAAGCGCTGCGGGAGTAGCTCAGTTGGTTAGAGCGCCGGCCTGTCACGCCGGAGGTCGCGGGTTCGAGCCCCGTCTCTCGCGCCACCCTTTCCTAGGGTTTGCGCGTTACTTACCCCTAGTTTCAACTTTCGATAGTAACGAGTTCCAACTTTTTGAACTCGTTGTGTTCTTCGCTCGAAAGCTTACGCCCTTTCTTCGTTGCACGGTCAGATGGGCTGAGCCCGCATTTGCCACCGCAGGGACGGCAAGAGTGTGCGGATTCGGCGCGACGGACTAGGTCAATGGCGTGGCGGTTAGCGCAAGTGTTGAAACCGGCTGGTCACCAGGAAGGCGCAAGTGCCCTATATGGCGCGCGGCGACCCACTACCTTTCGATGTCTTCAGGAAGGTGAGAGAGCCCAGGATTATCCTCTTCCGGGCTAAAGTGCGTGCGGTTTTAACGTTCCCCAAAATTCAGATGCCGTTGAAGAACTTGGCCATACGGTCCATGCCTTCCTCAAGGCGTTCGTAGCTCTGGGATCCGAAGCAGACGCGGATGTGGTTGTCGCCCGACGCGCCGTAGAAACCGCCGGATTCGACAACGACACCTGCTTGTTCGAGGAGGGCGTCGGCGACCTCTTGCGATTTCATGCCGGTTCCACTGATGTCGGGGAAAGCGTAGATGGTGCCTTCTGGCATGGCGCAGGTGACGCCGGGCATCTGGTTGAGGCGCTGCACGACGAGATTGCGCTTCTTCTGGTCGTCATCGACCATGTCCTGGAGCACCGAGGCCGGACCCGTAACGGCCGCCAGAGCACCATCCTGGATGAAGGTATTGACGTGGGTGACCTCGTTCATGGTGATCTTCATGAGGCCAGGCATGAGCGAGGCGTCGGCCGCGAGATAGCCCAAGCGCCAACCATCCATGGCGTAGGCCTTGGTGAAGGCGAACATGGTGACCGTGCGCTCCTTCATGCCGGGGAGCGAGGCGATGCTGATATGCTCGACGCCGTCGAACAGGATCTGCTCATAGACTTCGTCCGAAACGATGACGAGATCATGCTCGACGGCCAGATCGGCCAGATCCTGAAGTTCGTCTCGCGAATAGACGCGGCCGGTGGGATTGCACGGATTAACGAGGACGATCATGCGCGTGCGCGGCGTGATCTTGGCCTCGATCAGGTCCTTGCGAATACGGAAACCTGCGGCAGCATCGAGCGGGGCCAGCACAACCTTGGCTCCGGTCATCTCGATCTTGTTGACGTGCTGGGGGTAGAAGGGCTCCAGCAGGATCGCTTCGTCGCCGTCATCGAGCAACGCCATGAAGGCAGCGTAAGAGGCTTGGGTCAGCCCATTGGTGACGAGAATTTCGTCGGCGCTGACATCGATATTGTTGTGTTCGGCAAGCTTGGTTTTGAGCGCCTTGCGCAGGCTCAATTCGCCTCGCAGGTCGCTGTAATGCACCTTGCCGGCTAGCAGCGCGTTGATGGTTGCCTGCTTGATGTGATCGGGCGTGTCATGGCACGGCTTGCCCAGTTCCAGGTGGATGAGGTCTGCGCCTATCGCTGCCTTGGCCGCAGCCTTCTGGAACATGCCATAGCTCTTTTCCGAAGTGTGCGTGATGCGTCTGGCAAAGCGTGGCATGGGTTTCTCTCTTCGTGGTGGTGCCGCCGCTCGCGGCGTGGTCGTTGACAATGCTCTAAGACAAACTGAGCATTTGATCAAACGTCAACTTCAGGTATCAAGTGTTGTTTGAACAGGTGCTGTTCGCTCGCAAGGGAGCTTGGAGATGAACGAAGATCGTACGTGGTTGGACGAGCAATCTCTGCCCGGCCGCATCGAGGGTATCGGCCAAGCGTCCGCGCGTCGCCCGAATGCTGCGCGTCAGGGTCAAGATGGCTTCGCGCTCCAAGGTGGGATTTCCTATGATCCTCCCAGCCCGGTCCACTGTGTAGCATCCGCAAAAAGCGCTTGCGTGCATACGGTTTAAATCTAAACTAATACGTCGAACAGCTTGGCATTCGGACTTAGATGAGCGGTTATTTCCTTTATCACTCGATTGGCACTTTCCCTGGCAAGGCTGAAGCTGTCACCAGCGCGCTGAGCGATTTCGCACAAGTCTGGTCAGCCGAAGACGATGGTCAGTGGCCCGCGGCACTGTCGCAGCGCCAAGAGTTTATCTCTGCCTGGGAGCGGTTGATTGCGGCGCAGCCAGGCACGCTGACAACCACGGAAAATGTTACCAGCGGGCTCTACAGCGTCATCGGTGCGCTGCCGGAGAACCTGCTCAAGGGCAAGCGCGTGCTGGTAGCGGCCGATTGCTTCCCGAGTCTTCACTTCCTCCTGGCGGGGTTAGCCGAGCGCTTCGGATTCACTCTTGATACGGTTCCGCTGCGAGCGGGCGAGACCTGGGTGCGTGAAGAGGACATGCTCGATCGCTGGCAGGCCGATGTGGCGTTGGCGCTTCTGACGCAAGTGACCTCGACGACTTCGCACCGGTCGGACCTCCGCAAACTGCTCGAGCATGGGCGCCAAATGGGGTCGCTCGTCGGCATCGACATCACGCAGGGCGTAGGCGTTGTGCCGTTCTCGGTTGCCGAGCTCGATCCGGACTTCGTTGTTTCGACCTCGCTGAAGTGGCTGTGCGGCACCTCGGGTGCCGGCATGCTTTACGTGCGGCCGGATCTGCTGGAGCAGTGCAGGCCGGAGTTGCGGGGCTGGTTCAGTCAGCCGAACCCTTTCTCGTGGGATCTGAATGCATTTTCCTACGCCCCCGACGCAAGGCGGTTCGACCACGGAACACCGGCAATTCTTGCGAGCATCGCCTCGTTGCCTGGCCTCCAATGGGTCGAAAAGACCGGTGTAAATGCCATCGCCGCGCAAAATCGCAGCATGACCGAGACAATGGTGTCATGGGCGCTCGGGCGCGGACTGCGTCTCGCTTCGCCCGAGGCTCCGGAGCAGCGCGGCGGAAGCGTGATGATTGTCTTGCCATCAGGCGTGGTGCCAAGCGAGATCGTCGGGCAGTTGCGCTCGCTCAAGCTTTTTTGTGACGCGCGTGGCACAACGCTTCGGCTCTCGCCGGGGGCGGTGACGGGAGCAGATGATATTGCCCGGCTGTGCACCGAGCTCGATCGACGTATTCCGGCCTAGGCTGGATAACAGGACCGCCGAGGGGCGGCCATTCTCTCAGGGAGTATGCCGAAAGGCGTAAAGGAGACCATCATGAAAAAGCAGATTGCAATGCTGGCGCTTGCAGCCATTGCCGCAATGGCGACGCCCGCCATTGCGCAGGACAAGATCATTGTCGGCGCCTATGCCGCCAACCCGCCTTGGGAATTCAAGAACGATGCCGGCACCTTCGAGGGTTTCGAGGTTGACGTTGCGACGGAAGCGGCCAAGCGCATCGGCCGCGAAGTCGAATTCCAGGAACTGGGCTTCCAGGCGCTGTTTGCCGCAACGAGCTCGGGTCGCATCGACTTCGCCATCTCCTCGATCTCGGTCAACAACGAGCGTCTCGAAAGCCAGTCTTTCACCCAGCCGTATTATGACAGCGACGGCACCATCGTTGGCCTCGGTACGTCCGAGGTGAAGACGCTGGAAGACCTCGAAGGCAAGGTCATCGGCGTCGTCGCGGCTACCACTGGCGAGGCCTGGGCCAACGAAAACGCCGAAGCGCTCGGCATTGCCGAAGTGCGCAGCTATGCCGCCCAGCAGGATCTGCTGCTCGACGTGCAGAACGGCCGCATCGAAGGCGGTGCGGGTGAATTGGCAGGCTTCCAGTATGCCATTACCAAGATCCCCAGCCTTTCGATCCTGGTTCGTATCCCGACCGGCGAACGCTTTGCGATGATGGCCAAGAAGGACCTGCCGATCCTCGGCGAAGTCAACGATGCGATTTCGGCCATGAAGGAAGACGGCACCATGGCTGCCATTCACGAAAAGTGGTTCGGCGTCGCCCCCGATGAAGGCACCAGCACCGTCACGACGATGCCGATCCCGACGATCGAATAACCTTGTCTCTGTGGTCCGGTGACTACGTCGCCGGACCTTCTTGTCTCTTAGAGTGCGCTTCGGAGTGCACCCAGCAGCCGGACCGTCATGGAACTGATCGATACCTTCTTCAACTGGGACGTGATGGTCCGGGCGTTCCCGATCCTGATGCGCGGCCTCGGCAATACGCTGTTGCTGGGCATCGTGACCATTGTCATCGGCACGATGGCCGGTCTGCTGCTTTGCCTCGTGCGGCTTTACGCCATTCGGCCGATCCAACTGCTCGCCATCATCTATATCGACGTGTTTCGCGCGCTGCCGATCCTGGTGCTACTGATCCTCGTCTATTATGCGCTGCCATTTGTCGGCATCCGTTTTGACAGCTTTACGTCCGCGACAGTGGCCCTATCGATGGTGCTTGCCGCTTTCACCGCCGAGGTGTGCCGCGCCGGCATCCAGAACGTGCCCAAAGGGCAGTTCGAAGCGGCGGCCAGCCTTGGCATGCCGTTCTGGCAATCGATGCGCAAGATCATCCTGCCGCAGGCCATTCGCGTCATCATCCCGCCGCTGACCAGCAACTCCATCTCTGTATTCAAGGATACGGCGCTCGCCTCGGTTGTCGCCATGCCTGACCTGTTGAAGCAGGCCAACGATGCTCAGGCGATGATGGCCAATCCATCACCGCTGATTGTTGCCGCGGTCATCTACCTGATCATCCTTTGGCCGATGGTGCGCGTGGTCGGATATCTCGAAGCGCGCAATCAACGGGCGCTAGCGCGCTAGAAGAGGGATCGGATCATGACTTCAGGCAATGAAGCGCTTGCCGCGCAAATGAGCGACGTCAACAAGTGGTATAACAAGTACCATGCCCTGCGCTCGATTAACCTTGAGGTGGCACGCGGCGAACGTATCGTCGTGTGTGGACCGTCGGGTTCGGGCAAGTCGACGATGATCCGCTGCATCAACCAGCTGGAAAAGCACGACAACGGCACGATCAAGGTCAATGGCGCAACCATTACCGATGACGCCAAGCAGCTTAATCGCATCCGCCAGGATGTCGGAATGGTGTTCCAGCACTTCAATCTGTTTCCGCATCTCAGCGTGCTCGAGAACTGCGTCATCGCGCCGATGACGGTGCGCAAGACGCCACGCAAGGAAGCTGAAGAAATGGCGATGCACTATCTTTCGCGTATCCATATTGCCGAGCAAGCCGAGAAATTTCCAAGCCAGCTTTCGGGCGGCCAGCAGCAACGTGTTGCCATTGCGCGATCCCTCTGCATGCAGCCAAACCTGATGCTGTTCGATGAGCCGACTTCGGCGCTCGACCCGGAAATGGTGGCTGAAGTGCTTGAAACCATGGTGTCGCTCGCGCGCGACGGCATGACCATGCTGGTCGTAACCCACGAGATGGGTTTTGCGCGCAAGGTTGCCGACCGGGTGATCTTCATGGATCGTGGGGCGATCTGCGAAACGGCGAAGCCCGACGACTTCTTCAACTCACCCCAGAACGAGCGGGCGCGCACTTTCCTCAGCCAGCTCATCCACTAGGAAATTCATATCGTGGCAATCGACCACTCGTTCCCGATCAGCGCGGTTCGGGCGCGCTTTCCTGCGCTCGCGCACAATAGCGGGCACCTATACTTCGACAATGCCGCCGGGGCGCAGCTGCCTGACCTGTCGCTCAATGCGGTGCGCGATCACCTCCTCATGCACAATGTGCAGCGGGGTGGGCGTTATGGCCTCAGCCGGACTGTTGATGCCGGCGTAGCGGCGGCGCGGGAGAGCGTGGCGCTTCTGGTCAATGCCTACGATCCGGCCGAAATTTCGTTCGGCATGAACGCGACCTCGTTTATCCGGCTGGTGAGTCTCGGCATTGGGCAGACGCTAGGCGATCGTCCGGAAATAGTGGTGACCGATCTCGACCATGACGCCAATGTCTCGACTTGGCTCGCGCTCGAGCAAATCGGCGCCAAATGCGTAATTTGGCGCATGCGCGACAATGGCACGCTGCATGTCGAGGATTTGGCGCCGCTGCTCAGCGAGCGGACGCGGCTCGTGGCGTGCACCGCCGCGTCGCATGCGCTGGGGACACTGGTGGACATCGCATCGGTGGCGGCGATGACGCATGAAGTAGGCGCCGAGCTGTTCGTCGATTGCGTACACTATACGCCGCATGCGCTGGTCGACGTGCAGGCCTGGGACTGCGATTACCTCGTGTGCTCGGGGTACAAGACGTTTTCGCCGCATATGGGTTTTTTGTGGGGGCGGCTGGAGCTGCTGCGAGCGTTGCCGACCTTCCGCGAGGATTTCATCCCGAACGAGCCGCCGTTCAAGATCGAGGTAGGGACGTTCGTTTATGAGAACGTTGCCGGGATGGATGGGTCGGTGCGCTATCTTGAAGAGCTGGGGCAGGGGTTCGGCGGAGGTGGACTGTCGCGTCGCGCCGCAATTGCAGCAGCGATGTCGGCGGTCCAGCAGTATGAACTGACGCTGTCAGAGGCGATGCTCGATGTGCTGCGCCGGCGCGGAGCCACGATCTATGGCATTGCCGACCGGGCTGCGGGAAGGGTGCCGACGATCAGCTTCAATGTGCCAAATATTGGGCCCGGTGAAGTAGCGCAGGGAATGGCGGAGCGGGATATCGGCGTTCGCGACGGGCACATGTTTGCGCCGCGGCTGATGGCGCGGCTAGGGCTGGCCATGAACAGCGGCGCGGTGCGCGTGTCGCTTGTGCACTACAATACGCTCGATGAAATCGCGCAGTTCGATGAGGCGTTGGGTGAAATACTGGCGCGCTAACGCGCCAGCATTTTCGCCAGCATGTAGCCTGAACCAACGCCTGTACCGGCGCCAGGCCAGGTGCTGGCGCCGACCATGTAAAGATCCTTGACCGGCGTACGATAGCGCGACCAGCCGCCAGCGGGGCGGAACAGGAAGTTCTGGTCGAGGTGATGGCTGCCGGAAAGCGAGTCGCCCCGGACGAGGTTGGGGTTGGCACGTTCGAGATCGAGCGGTGACAATACGGCCGAGGCGATGATCTTGTTGCGCATGCCGGGAGCGTAACGCTCGATGAGATCGAGGACGCGATCGGCATAGGGCTGCTTGGCTTCGTCCCAATGGCGGGCGGCAATGCTGCCTGAAGCATCGCCCTTGATCTCATAGGGGACGACGCGAACCTGAACCCAGAGGACGTGCTTGCCATCTGGCGCGCGGCTCGGGTCGATGGCGGTGGGCTGGCCGACCACCAGCACCGGTTCGCGCGGCAGGAGACCCGACATTGCCTCGTGATAGACGGCGCTCATCACGTCGTAGCTGGGAGCCAGATGGACATAGGCGAAGGTCTTGAGTTCCGGGCTGGCGGACCAGTCGGGCAGCCCGTCCATGGCGAGGTGGATCATCATCGCGCCGGGGCCGGGGCGGAACTTGCCAGCTGCCGCGGCGAAGCTCTTGTCGATGCCGGGCACCAGCGTCCTGGCCAGGATCGAAGGGTGGGTATTGGCAATGACGGCGCGCTTGGCCGCAATTTCGGTACCGTCTAGAAGCCGAACGCCCGTCGCCCTGCCGCCGGACTGAAGGATCTGTGCCACTTCAGCATTGGGGCGCACTTCGCCGTTCGATGCCTCGATGACGCCGACCATGGCCTTGATGATCGTGTCGGCACCGCCCTGGCCAATAACCATGCCGAAATTCTGGTTGGCCATGGATTCGAGATAGGGGAAAACCGCGCCGCCAGCGACATCAGGGCCAAAATCGAGGTGCAAGCCCCATGCGGCCATGAGGGCACGGACTTCGGGACTTTCGAAGCGCGGGTCGAGATAGTTGCGGGGCGAAGCGAGCAGCAAGCGGACCATGTCGCGGACCCAAGGCAAGCCCTTTTTCCGCCAGGCCTTGATCAGCAGTTTTACGGCGCCGAATGAAGGCATCGGCTGGCCCATGATGCCGCCGACGAAGGGGGCTTCGGTGGCGAAGTCCTGAGCCATCCGGCGCCAGGTCGCGGCATCGGCGGGTGAGAGGTCTTCGATGCGGGCGGTGGTTTTGTCGAGGTCGGTGCTGACGCCCAGCCAATTGCCGATGGGGAAGGGGCTGGCAAAGCTGTTGGCGACCGGGACAAAGGCAAGGCCCTGAGCATCGAGCGCGGTCTTGTGTTCGGCGTAAAATGCGGAGCCAGCGAACATCGAGAGATTCATCGCGTAAAGATCATGCCGAAAACCGGGAAGCGTGATCTCTTCCGTTCGGACGGCGCCGCCGGGGGCGCTCGCTTTTTCGAGCACCAGAACGCGCCAGCCACGCTGGCTCAGATGGACCCCCGCCGCCAGTCCGTTGACCCCGGCACCCACAACGATTGCGTCGAATTCGCTCATGCCAGTCCCTCATGGTCATTGCAGCCGATCGTGCCGCAAGAATATGCAGCTGCCAATATTTTGAACCTAAAATATCTTTCTAATGGCCGGGATTGGGGGATTTAGGGCCTTGCATGTCCATGCATATGCCGTAGCATTCCGCTTGGAGTGGAACGCCGGCAGACAATGCCGCAACAGTTTATGTGCAGGAGAAAAGCATGAGCGCGCAACAGACACTGGCCAATCTTGGCACGGCCCTTTTGGACGGCAGCATCGAAATCGTCGACCTCACCGCCCCCCTTGGGCCAGACACGCCGGTGCTGTATCTGCCGCCCGATTTTGCCAAGAACACGCCCAAGTTCAAGATGCACGAAATCTCGGCCTATGACAAAAATGGTCCCTGGTGGGCCTGGGGCTGGATGGAACTGGGCGAGCACACCGGCACCCATTTCGACGCGCCCTCGCACTGGGTCTCGGGCAAGGATCTAGCCGAGAACACCACCGATACCGTACCGGTCAAGAACTTCGTGGCGCCAGTCGCCGTGATCGATTGCTCCAAGGAAGTGGCGGAGAACCCGGATTTCCTCCTCACCGCCGATGGCGTCAGGGCCTGGGAAGCCGAGCATGGCGAGATCAAGCCGGGCACATGGGTCTGCCTGCGCTCGGACTGGTACCCGCGTAACAGGAGCACCGAGACATTCCTCAATGCCGACGAAAACGGCCCGCACACGCCGGGACCGAGCGTCGATTGCGTGCAGTATCTGGTCGAGAAGAAGGCCATCGGCTTTGGCAGCGAATGCGTCGGTACTGATGCCGGTGCTGCTGCGACGTTTGATCCGCCGTTCCCGGCGCACAACCTTCTTCTCGGTGTCGGCAGCTATGGCCTTGCCAGCCTGACCAATCTCGACAAGCTGCCGCCCACCGGCGCCATGCTGGTCGTGGCACCACTCAAGATCGTGGGCGGCACCGGCAGCCCGGTTCGCGCCTTCGCCATCGTCCCGCGCAACTGATCGGAGCTCACCATGGCGGACGCGGACTACATCGTTGTCGGAAGCGGCATCAATGCGCTGGTCGCGGCCGCCATGCTGGGCAAGAAGGGCAACAAGGCGCTTGTCCTAGAGCGCGAGGCAGTGGCTGGCGGCTGCCTGCGCACGGAAGAGATTACCGTTCCGGGTTTCCGCCATGACGTAATGGCGACGACCTTTGTGTTGTTTATCACCTCGCCAGCCTATGCCGCGCTCGGCCCGGATCTGGCGCGGCACGGGCTCGAATTCTGCCACACCGATGCGCCGACGGCCGTGGTGCTTCCGGACAATACCAGCCTCGTGCTCAGTACGGATCGTGCGCGCAATCTCAAGACGTTCGGAGCCACCGATGCAATGGATGGTCCTGCGTTCCAGCGCGAGATGGATCGCTTCGGCGGCGATATGGGCTTCGTGTTCGGGCTTTTGGGCGGTCGTCTCTGGTCGGTCGATACCCTAAGGATGATCGGTAAGGAGCTTTGGAAGCGAGGGCCGCGCGGGCTTGCCAACTTTGCTGGTGAGGCGCTGACGCCAGCGCGAGCATACCTTGAAACCCGCTACCGCTCCGAGGCGATGCGGGCGCTTTTTGCGCCATGGGTGCTGCATTGCGGGCTCAATCCCGACAGCACCTATTCGGGGCAGATGCTAAAGGTCATCGGCTTTGCGCTGGAAGCGGCCGGGGCGCCGATCGTCAAGGGCGGCGCGGCCAATGCGGTCAAGGCCTTTTCCGGATTGATTGCCGAGCAGCGCGGCGAAATCCGAACCGGTTCCGACGTGGCTTCGGTCGTTCTCGACGGCAAGGGCAACGCCACGGGCGTGACGCTGGCGGATGGCACGACGCTTAGGGCAAGAAAGGGTGTCATCTGTTCCGTGGCGCCGGGCCAGCTATACGATCGGTTTTTGGCGGGGCAACCCAAGCCGGCAGAGGTCAGCGAGGGCGTCGCAAATTTCCGCTATGGCAAGGGCGATATGCAGATCCACTATGCGCTGCGTGAGCCGCCGCAGTGGATCGCGCAGGGGCTCGAAAAGGCCGCGTTGATCCACCTAACGCCTGGGCTCGATGGGGTATCCAAGGCATCCAACGAGGCGGAACGCGGCATGCTGCCGGCAGTGCCGACGATCTGCGTGGGGCAGCCGACGGCACTCGACCCGAGCCGGGCCCCGGAAGGGCAGGCAATTCTTTGGCTGCAACTGCCGGAGGCGCCGCGACACATCAAGGGCGATGCGGCAGGTGAAATCGACATCGGGGCGGACGGGAAATGGACCGAGGCGATCCGGGAATCTTACGCCGATCGCATCGAGGCCATATTGCGCCAACACATTGCTAATTTCGACACGGCAGTCATCAAACGAACCTGCTATTCGCCGGCCAATCTCGAGCGGATGAACATCAATCTTGTCGGTGGCGATCCCTATGGCGGCTATTGCGGCATCGACCAGTTCTTCGTCTGGCGTCCCTTGAAGACCTCGGTCAACCACACTACTCATGTGCGCAATCTCTACCACATCGGTGCGGCCAGCCATCCCGGCCCCGGTCTTGGTGGCGGTTCCGGCTTCCTCCTCGCCAAAGCCCTGCGCTAGGCTGGCCTCAAGAACGTAAAGAAGGTCCCGCACAGTGGCGAAGTATCTGATTGGCTCCTTGCGGCAGAGCAGTGACAGCCGGCTGCCCAGCCTGGGCGAGATCGGGCTCAATCAGTTTGCGCCATACCTCATAAATCGGCTTTCCGCGAGCTATAGCGCGCACCTGCAGGAGGTGTTGAAAAACAGCGGCCTGACGACAGCCAAGATGCGGGCGCTGTCGATCCTGACCATCTCGCCCGGGCTGACGGTGAACGAACTCGCCTATCTGGCGGTGGTGGAGCAATCGACCATGAGCCGCACGCTTGATGCGCTCGAGGGGCAGGGATTCGTGCGGCGGCAGTCGCGCAGCGACGACATGCGGGTGCGCGAGCTCTATATTACCGAGGTGGGCCGGACAGCCTTCGCCGAAGCCTGGCCGCTGCTGTACGGCCTTTACGCCGACCTCTTCGAAGGCGTGGAAGCAGACGAATACGATCGCTTTGTCGATACGCTGCATAAAGTCCTGCGCAACATGGACAAGCGCCTGGGCAGCGAAACCACGGCCGACGACCCCGCGGACTAAGCCTGGAGGGTGCGAACGGTGCTGAGTGCGCCTTCCAGAGCCTTGCCGGCTTCGTCCGCCAGAGCTGCCTGAACCAGCCGGCTCAGCCAGGCGCCGCCGTCGGGGCGATCAGCCAGCATGGGCACAGCGGAAAGCACCCGATCGAATTTAGCTTCGCCGCGGCTATGGGTATCGGAGTACCCCTTCACCAGACGCCGTGTCGCCAGAACCTGCACTGCCAGATCGTAGTTGGCCGAGAGATGGCTTTTCGCCAGATCAAGCCAGGCGGCGATGTGGTCCATTTCTATGCGATGGCGCAGCATGCCGCGGCGCATCGGCTTGAGGGCGGACACGACGTAAAGGCCCATGAACCAAAATACGGTGCCGGTGCGCACGCGGCGTCCCTTGTTCACGAAGCGATCGAGGCCATCGTAGAGCTTCTTGTTGCCAAGGACCCATTTACCCATGCGCTCAGGCATGGTGCCGACGACTTCTTCCATGCGCGGGTGCATGTATTCGGTGGTGTAGACCAGCTGTTCTTGACGGGCGCCGACTTCCTTGCGCACGCGCTCGAAGCGGCTGGCACGCGTCTTGAGATCGGCGACGCGCACCACGTCGTCATAAGCCATGGCGTTGGCGAGGTATTTGGCGGCCGTTTCGGTGAACGCCAGATCGTGCGCGAGGCCGTTGGCACCCAGATCTAGGCTGTAAAGGGCTTCGAGCTGGTCGAGATATTCGTCGCCGTAGCGGGCGTCCTGGAAATCGACCACCTTGCGGAGGCCTGCATAGGCCATAGGGCGCAATGCTTCGGGCAAGTTCGCATGAAGGCGGGTGAGCAGCTTGTCGAGCTGCGGCTGTCCAACGGACCGGGGCGGCATGTCGAGGGTGTTTTCGGCGCGCCGGACGACCGGTTCGGTATGGCCGCTCTGGGCGCGCTCGTAGGCGGCGCCGAAGGCGCGAAGGCTTGCCTCGATGCCTTTGCCGCCTGCGCGAATAGCGTCTTCAAAGGCGGAGCGCGGGAAGGGCAGGACTTCAGAGCCGGCCAAGGCGCCGAACAGGGCCGAGGAAATCACGCTGCCGTTCTTTTCGGCGAGCTCTTGCATGTCGAAAGCGATCGTGTGGCGCGCGGCGATGCCGGCGGCGGTGACGACGACCTGCGGATCGCCGATGCCGTCGCCCGGCACTTCCTTTTCGCCAACGGCATAAGACCGGTGGGTCGAGGCGATGAGCGTCGTGCGATCCGGGGTGACGATGCCGCGCAGCATGGAGCGGCCGGCTTCCATGAACTCGGCCGCGAGAACGATATCGACATCGCCCGGTGTTGGCATCAGCGAAAGCACGGGGTGCCGGCCTTCGCTCGGCATCAGCATCTCGACGTAATAGATTGTGGCGCCGGTGCGTTGGGCAACGCCGGGCACCGAGGTCGACTGAGCAACCCAGCCCTGGGCTTCGGCCATCGACACGACCCAATCGGCAAGGACGCCACCGCCCTGGCCGCCCATGGCTAGGATCGCAAGCGTGATAGGACGTTCGTAAGTGCTCATGACGGGATCAACCAAAACTTACGCGACGCGCCTGGCGGCGCTGCTGGAAGAAACCGATAATGGCGGAACGGACGCGCGCCATGAAGCGATCGGTGGCGGACGGATTGTAGATAATGTCGGCGCGATAGAACGACGGGCAGAGCACTGCCGCTTCCGAAACCTCACCGCAATTGCCGCAACCGACGCAGGAATTGTCGATCGCGACCACGGGGTCGTCGCGCAGCGGATCGTCGAGGTGCTTGAGCGAGAGCGAGGGGCAGCCCGACAGGCGAATGCAGGCGTGGTCCCCGGTGCAGGTATCTTCGTCGACGCCGAAGCGTTCGCGGACCATGCGTTTGCCGTCCTTGACCGACTTGGAGAACAGCGGCTTTTCACGGCGCTGCTTGTTGAGCATGCATTCGGACGACGCGACGATGACCCTGGGCCCTTCCTCATTCGAGGTCAGCGCCGCTTTGAGCGTGTCGCGCATCTTGCCGACGTCATAGGTGCGATCGATCTGGCGGACCCAGTTGGCACCGATGCCCTTGACCGCCTTGGCGATCGAATTGTTGGTGGAGCGCAGCGGGTTTTCGGCGCGGGATGACAGGATATCCTGACCGCCGGTTGCTGCCGAATAGTGATTGTCGACGATCATGATGACGCCGTCGTGCTTGTTGTAGACGGCGTTGCCGACACTCGACGACAGGCCGTTGTGCCAGAAACCGCCATCGCCCATCACCGAGATTGGGCGCTTTGCAGCATCGACATTGAAGGCCGAAGCGGAAGCCGGGCCAAGGCCGTAGCCCATTGTGCTGCCGCCGATGTTGAAGGGCGGCAGGATGGAGAAGAGATGGCAGCCGATATCGGCCGAGATGTGGTGGGTGCCCAGCTCCTTTTCCACGAGCTTCATGGCGGCAAAGATCGGGCGCTCGGGGCAGCCGGTGCAGAAGCCGGCGGGGCGGGCAGGGACGACGTCGGCCAGCGCTGCAACCTCGGGGGTGGCTAGAATGGCATCGGCGCTCGGGACGGGCGGGCGATTGCCGAGAAGCGGCGGGGCAAACTCGGCGAGGAACGACTGAATTCCGTTCATCAGCACGGAGGCGGTGTAATCGCCGCCCATCGGCAGCCGGTCCTTGCCGGCGACGCGGGTCTGAATGTCACGGCGGCGCAGGGCGGTGTTGACAGCCTGTTCGAGGTAGTCCGGGTGGCCTTCCTCGACCATCAGCACGGCGCTCTTGCCCTGGCAGAAGCGCGCAAGTTCGTCATCCACCAGCGGGTAGGTGACGTTGAGCACATAGAGCGGGACGGCCGTGTTG
This sequence comes from Devosia rhizoryzae, assembly GCF_016698665.1. Classification (NCBI taxonomy): domain Bacteria; kingdom Pseudomonadati; phylum Pseudomonadota; class Alphaproteobacteria; order Hyphomicrobiales; family Devosiaceae; genus Devosia; species Devosia rhizoryzae. The sequence continues at coordinate 1,426,698 of NZ_CP068046.1, read as the reverse complement.
CCATAGCTGTCGGCGAGGCCCAGCAGCTGCAGACCGCGGATGACCGAATTGTACATGCCGCCCTGCAGTACAATGCCCACCGGACCCTTCTCGGGGCCGAAGAACTCGTTGAGCTTGTTGTCACGGATAAAATCGACGGCGGCCGGCCAGCGCTTGTTGAGCTTTTCCTTGTCGTGGATGGTAATCGACATAGGCGGCAGGACGATGCGGCTGATATCGCGCACCGGGTTTTCCAGCGCTTCCTTCATCGAATAGGCAGGTGGCTTGTTGTCCTTGGCGACGAACTGGCCGTGGACGTGACAGGCGCGGATGCGGACCTGCAGCATGACGGGGGTGTTAGACGCTTCGGAGAGGGCAAATCCGTCCTCGACCGACTTTACGATGGATTCGAGATTGGGGCGTGGATCAAGCAGCCACATCTGCGACTTCATCGCAAAAGCATGGCTGCGTTCCTGGGGGATGGAGGAGCCTTCGCCGTAATCCTCGCCGAGGATGATCAGCGCGCCACCCTTGACGCCGCTAGAGGCAAGATTGGTGAGGGCGTCGGAGGCGACATTGGTACCGGCAGTGGATTTCCAGGTGACGGCGCCGCGCAGGGGATAATTGACCGAGGCGGCAAGCATGGCCGCTGCCGTCGCTTCGGAGGCCGACGATTCGAAGTGGACGCCCAGTTCGTCGAGCACCGGCTTGGCGTCGGCGAGAACGTCCATGAGGTGCGATATCGGGGAGCCCTGGTAGCCGCCGACATAGGCGACGCCCGATTGCAGCAAGGCCTTGGTGATGGCCAAGATTCCTTCGCCGCGAAAAATCTCGCCGGCGCCGAGCTTGAGGTCTTCCACCTCGCGGGCAAAGGAACGTTCGGCCATGGGTTACTCCTCCCTGCGACCATCTCCCAAAAACCTGAGTGAACTGGTCGGCAATATATATGCATTTGCATATTTATCCAAAGCCGGTGCGCTGTCAAACGGCGCGTGGCAGGCCTCGGTAACAATCGTGAACGGTTTGCCGCGCACCACTTTTGTTCGGCAAAGTGGCGCCACCTCTATAGGCGCACTGCGTATTATTTGGGCGAAAGTTCCGTCGCATGACAAACGTGAAATCCCACTAGATACATGTCGGACGATATGTTTAGGTATAAACTATTGTCTGCCGGGGGTAGGAGCTCGTCGGGCAAGAGGGAACGCAGAGAGGGAACTTTGCCATCATGATTACACGTCGCGCCTTTTTGGCCGCTGGCTCGGCCAGCGTCGTCGCTGCAGCTCTGGCCGGCACCTTGCCGTCGCTGGCGCAGGATGCCGATACGCTGACCATTGCCTTCAACGTCAACCTGCCCAGTTTCGACCCGACGAGTGGCGCCTCGGCGGTCAATCCGACGATCCAGGCGATCTACCGCACCGTGTTCGACCAGTATATCGGCCAAAAGCCTGATCTCTCGTTCGAGCCGGGGATCCTGACCGAATGGGGCTTTAACGAAGACAAGACTAAGGTCTCAATGACCGTGCGCGAGGGCGTGCTCTGGCATGACGGTTCGCCGTTAACGCCCGAAGACGTCGTATGGTCGATCGAGCGTGCCGGCGACCCGGCAAACGGCAATCCGGTTTCCAGCGTCTGGGCTTCGATCGGCAACTTCACCATCGATGGCAATCGCATCGATGGCGACGTCGTCGCGTTCGACCCGACCGTGTTCAAGTGGATGGCATTCCTTACCGGCTATGTGCTGCCGAAAGCCTATTTCGAGGAAGTGGGCGCCGAAGCCTTCAACCAGAAGCCGATCGGCACCGGGCCTTATATGGTCCATGCGTTCGAAAGCAACGCCTTCCTCCGCCTCAATGCCAATCCAGACTATTGGGGTCCAAAGCCGACATTTGAGACCGTCATCTTCAAGTTCGTGACCGATGCGACCAGCCGCACGGCGGAAATCGAGAGCGGCGCTTCGGATGTGACACTTGAAGTGTCCTACGAGGACTACGACCGCCTGCGCGAGACCGAGGGCCTCGATGGCGTGGCCGTGCCGATCTCGGACATCGGCATGATTTTCCTCAACAATATCGGGCCCATGCTCGACAAGAATGTGCGGCTTGCTGCGCATCACGCAATCAACAAGCAGGCGATCATCGACCGGCTGCTGCGGGGCTATGGCGTTGCCATCGATACGCTGCAGGCGCCAGAATACGAGGCCTACGATGCCTCCATCAAGGTGGGCTTCGACGAGGCCAAAGCGGTCGAGCTATTGGCCGCAAGCGGTTTTTCGACCGACAATCCGGTGCGCTTTCCCATCCAGACCACCCGCGGGCTCAAGCCCAAGGATTATGAGATGATCCAGGCGATCGTCGGCATGTGGCGCCGCGTCGGGATCGAAGCGGAAATCCAGGTCTACGAGATTGCCCAGCATTACGAACTGCGTGCCGCCGACCAGCTGGCCCCGGCCGCGTTCTATAACTGGGGCGATGCCATCGGCGACGCTTCGGCCTCCACCGGCTTTGCCATGTTCGGGCCGACGCCGCACTCGGTGTGGGACACCGAGGACCTCGACGCGATGATCGCGCCGCTCTGGACCGAAAAGGACGAAGCCGCCCGAGTCGCCGGCTGGAAAGCGGTCGACAAGTACATCGCCGAAGAAGGCTATGTGATCCCGCTGCTGCAATATGTACAGCCGATCCTGTTCAAGTCGACGCTGACCGTGACGCCGAACACGTCCGGCGCCTTGCAGCCGTCGCTGATCGCCCGAACCTGATCGCTTGGGCGGGGCATGGCGCTGCCGTGCCTCGCCGTTTCGGGGAACGCGTATGATCTTTCTGATCGCCAAGCGGGCGGGAATGGCCGCCATTACCTTGTTCGGCGTTGCGGTGGTGGTGTTCATCCTCCTCCGCGTCGCGCCGGGCGATCCCATCGCCATGATGATCGGGCCCGGTGCTACGGCCGAGGACATTGCGCGGCTGCGCGCTAGCTATGGTCTCGACCAGTCGCTGTTCAACCAGTTCTGGATCTGGCTCGGAAGCCTCATCCAAGGCGATTTCGGCACCTCGATTTCGCGACGGGTGGATGTCGGGCAATTGCTCCTGGAACGGTTGCCGGCAACGATCGAGCTGGCGCTCATGGCCTTGCTGGTCGCCGTGCTGCTGGGCGGGGCTATTGCCATCGTCGGAACACTGGTGCGGCGGCACTGGTCATCAGGGGCGCTCGATGGCGTAAACGGGCTGCTGCTCGCCATTCCTGAATTCGTATGGGCCCTGGCTCTGGTGCTGGTGCTCGGAGTGGCGTTTCCGGTCTTGCCACTTTCGGGACGCATCAACCCGAGCCTTTCGACCGATTTCCGGACCGGGTTCTATCTACTTGAGTCTGTTCTGACGCTGCGGTTCGGCCTGGCGGGTGATCTGTTGCGGCATATGGCGATGCCGGTTCTGGCGCTGGCGCTGCCATTGGCCGGCATCATTGCCCGGGTGCTGCGGGAAGCGCTGAGCGAGGCTATGATGCAAGATTATGTGACGCTGGCGCGGGTCAAGGGCATGAGCGAAATTCGGCTGGTTTGGTCGGAGGCCTTGCGCAACGCCATCGGGCCGACGCTGGCGCTGACCGGCGTACAGTTCACGTTTCTCATCGGCGGGACGGTGATCGTCGAGAAGATTTTTTCCTATCCGGGGCTGGGGAACATGGCGATCGATGCTGTGATCAACCGTGACTTCCCGCTGATCCAGGGCCTGGTGCTCATGTTTGGCGTCCTCTTCATTCTCATCAACCTCGTCGTCGACTTTGCCGTCGTCGCCGCCAATCCGCGGTTACGTCATGGCTGATGCGACCCTTGTTATACCCGCCAAGAGGCGTCGCTGGCCGCTACTCGCCGTCATGTTGCGCGACCCGAAAATCGTTTTCGGCGGCGGCTTCATTCTGGTGCTGATTGTGCTCGCGCTGGGCGCGGACTGGATCGCGCCGCACGATCCGTTGATGCAGGATCTGATGCTCGGTTCGCTGCCGCCGGCCGGCATGGCCGGCACGGAGCCCGGCTATTGGCTGGGGACGGACGACCTCGGCCGCGATGTGCTGTCCCGCTTTATTCACGGCACGCGCACGGCGCTGACGGTGGCGTTTATCGCGGCGACCATTGCAGCGGTACTGGGGACGGTGGTCGGGCTGCTGGCCGGTTTCTTCGGCGGTTGGGTGGATGCGGTGGTCTCGCGGCTGATCGAGATCTGGATGGCGTTTCCTGCCGTCTTGCTCTCGATCCTGATAGTGGCGATCCTGGGCACGGGCGTACACTCGGTGATCTTTGCCATTGCCATTATCGACTGGACGCGGTTTGCGCGGGTGGTGCGGGCCGAAACCATGGCGCAGAAGCAGGCTGACTATGTAACGGCCGGGCAAGTGCTCGGCTTTTCCCGGTTCGGCATCTTGATCGGCGAAATTCTGCCCAATGTGCTCTGGGTCGTGCTTGGACTGTTTACGCTGGAGCTGGGACTGGCCGTCGTCATTGAGGCGATCCTGTCCTTTGTCGGGCTTTCGGTGTCGTCCGACACGCCGACCTGGGGCGGAATGATCGCGCAGGGGCGCGGCATCATCTATCAGGCCTGGTGGGTGTTCGCCCTGCCGTTGGCGGGGTTGCTAGCAACGGTGCTGGCCTTCAACCAGCTTGGCGTTGGCTTGCGCCGGAGCCTTGATCCGGTGATGCAACGATGAGCGCGCATCTCGTCATCGAAGGCTTGAGCGCCGTATCGCGCCGGGATGGCAAGCCGATACTGCGCGATGTGTCGCTTGCGGTCGAAGCCGGCTCAATCCATGGCCTCGTTGGCGAAAGCGGCGCGGGCAAGTCGACGATCAGCAAGATCGTTCTCGGCATCGTTTCGCGTGGCGTAGTGGTCACGGCTGGGCGGGTGCTGCTGGGTGGCAAGGACCTGTTGCGCATGGGTGAGCGCGAAAAGCGCATGCTGATCGGGTCTGAGGTCGGGCTTATTCCGCAGGATCCGCTGACGGCGCTCAATCCAGGGCGTCGCATCGGCGACCAGCTGACCGATAGCCTGCGCATGTGGAAAGGGCTTGGCCAAAAAGCTGCATGGGCAAGGGCTCTTGAATTGCTCGACCATGTGGCCATTCGTGAACCGGCACGGGTCATGGATCAGTTCCCGCATCATCTTTCGGGTGGCATGCGCCAGCGCGTACTGATTGCGGCGGCTTTTGCGATTGAGCCCAAGCTCCTGATTGCCGACGAGCCGACGACGGCGCTGGACGCGACGGTGCAAAAGCAGGTGCTGCAACTGCTCAAGCGTTTGCAGGCCGAGCATGGCACTTCGGTCGTGTTCGTCACTCACGATCTTGGGGTAGTGGCGCAGATTTGCGACGCGGTGACCTTGCTGTTCCAGGGCAAGGTGATGGAGCAGGGGGCAGCGGCCGAGATCTTTAACGCGCCACGGCACATCTACACGCGAGCTCTTCTGGCAGCGAGTCCGCGCTATGATGACCCCGCTGCTGGGCTGAAGCCGATCGATGAGGCGGTGATAGCCGCGTGTTACGAGGAAGTCCGGCATTTCGATGGAGCCCATCATGGCTGAACCATTGGTAGAGACGCGCAGTCTGGTGGTCGACTATGCCGCGCGCCGCTCGATCCTAGGGCCGACCAATGGGTCGACGCGCGTGCTGCGCGGCGTCGATATTCGGATCGCCGAGGGCGAGATCGTCGGCATTGTGGGGGAGTCCGGGTCGGGGAAGTCGACACTGGGCCGTACGTTGTTGGGGCTCGTGCCGGCGACGGAAGGCGAGGTGCGTTTTGCCGGGGAGCCGATCGGTGCGCAGCCCGAGCTGACGCTGCGGCGGCAGATGCAGATGATCTTCCAGGATCCGATGAGTTCGCTCAATCCGCGGCACACCATCCGCACCATCCTAACGCGGCCGATCCTGTTGCATGGCGTGGCCGCCGATCAGGCAGCAGCGGATAGTGCGGCTGCGGCCGTGCTGGAACGCGTTGGCTTGCCGCTATCGGTGCTGGCGCGCTTTCCGCACGAATTGTCTGGCGGCCAGCGGCAGCGCATCGGCATTGCCCGAGCAGTGATGCTGCGGCCGCGCTTTGTTCTGGCGGACGAAATCGTGTCGGGGCAGGACGTGTCGACGCAGGCGCGGGTGCTCGTTTTACTTAAGGAGCTTTGTACCGAGATCGGCATGTCACTGGCCTTCATCAGCCATGACCTGTCGGTGATCCGGGCGCTCTGTCACCGGGTCTATGTGCTCAATGGCGGTGTGGTCGTTGAGGAGGGTGCCTGCGAGACGGTGTTCGCCAATCCGCAGCATGCCTATACACGGGCGCTGATCGACGCCATTCCTTTGCCGGTGATCGGCGGCAAATGGTTGGCGGCGTAGCAGCGGCGCTGCTACGCCACCGTGTTCAGTCCTGATAGATGCCAGTGTCGCTGGCGACGCGACGATAGGCGGCGCCGGCAGTAAAGCCGCCATCGATGACAAAATCTTCGCCGGTGATGAAGCTCGATGCGTCAGAAACGAGGAACAGCACGAGTTCGGCGATTTCCTCCGGCTTGCCGCTGCGCTTCATCGGCGTCATGCCGATCATGGGCTGCAGGTGCGGGCTGTTGGCATTGAGGCCGGTAACGACCAGGCCTGGGCAGATGGCGTTGACGCGGATACCCTTGCCGACCAGTTCCATAGCGGCGCTGCGGGTGAGGCCGCGGAGACCCCATTTGCTGGCGGTGTAGGCGGGATCGTAATGGCCGGAAAAGCCGCTATTGGACGATATGTTGACTATGGCGCCGCCACCATCTTCGGCCATCAACTGGCTGGCCGCCTGGATGCCGAGGAACGCCCCGGTCAGATTGACCTTGAGCACCTTTTCCCACGCATCGAGCGCAGTTGTCTCAACCGTCGTGCGATTGATGATGCCGGCATTGTTGACGAGAATGTCGAGCCGGCCCTGCCAGGAGCGGGCAAGCTCGATGGTTTCCTGCCAGCTGTGTTCGCTGGTGACGTCGAGGCGGATGAATTTGGCCTGGAGACCTTCATCGATTAGCGCCTGGGCGAGTGCGATGCCCTCGGCCTCAAGCACATCGGCGATGATAACGGCGGCGCCGGAGCGGGCGAGCAGGCGCGCTTCGGCTTCGCCCTGACCACGGGCGCCGCCGGTGACAATGGCGGTCTTTCCCTCGAGCTTGTTCATACTCATGCTCCTGCCGCTATGGTTGTCTGGCGCTGGCTGCCGAGACCGTCGATGCCCAGCGTGATCACCTGGCCCTCGCGCAGGAAGACTGGCTCCGGCTTTATGCCCATGCCGACGCCGGGCGGTGTGCCGGTGGCGATGATGTCGCCGGGCTCGAGCGTCATGAACTGGCTGATGTAGCTGACGAGGAAGGCAACGCCGAAGATCATGGTGTTGGTATTGCCGGTCTGACGGCGGACGCCGTCGACATCAAGCCAGAGGCCGAGATTCTGTGGGTCTGCCACTTCATCTCGGGTGACGAGCCAGGGGCCGATAGGGCCGAATGTGTCGTGGCTCTTGCCCTTGGTCCACTGGCCGCCGCGCTCGGACTGGAAGCTGCGTTCAGAGACGTCGTTGACGAGGCAATAGCCGGCAACGTGATCGAGCGCTTCGGCTTCGGCAATATATTTGGCGCGCTTGCCGATCACGACACCAAGTTCGACTTCCCAATCGGCCTTTTGGGAAGTGCGGGGAATTTCAATGTCGTCATTGGGGCCGTTGATGGCGGTGGTCGCCTTCATGAAGAGGATCGGCTCGTCCGGCGGTGCCTTGCCGGTTTCTTTGGCATGATCGGCGTAGTTGAGGCCGACGCAGATGAATTTGCCGACATGGCCGACGCAGGGGCCGATGCGATCGTCGGGAAGAGCAGGAAGGGTCGACAGGTCGAGCGCGGCCAGCTTGCGCTGGCCTTCGTCGGACAGCACGTCTCCGGCGAGATCGTCGACGAGGCCGCTGAGATCACGCGCAACACCCTGGGCGTCTAGGATGGCGGGTTTTTCGTGGCCCTTGGGGCCGATGCGGAGGAGTTTCATAGTTCAGACCCGCCGGAAGCCAGCAAGGGTGCTATCGTCAACATCGGGGAGGTTGACGACGATATTGTCGGGTGTGCGGGTGGTCAGCCAAACCAGTTCTTCGGTGGTCGACATGTTGACTTCGACATGTGGCCAGTTGGGCGGAACGAAGACGAAGTCGCCTTCCGACATATCGAAGAATTCGCTGTAGTTCTCGCCAAAATAGATGCGACCGACGCCCTTTAGGACATAGCCGCCGGTCTCGGCTTCGCCGTGATGGTGGGGCAGGGAGCGATAGCCGGGTTCGTTGCTGACTTTGCCGAACCAGATCTTGCTGGTGGCTGCAGTAACCCCTGGGCCGACACCTGTGACGCGGATGCAGCCGCCCGATTGACCCGTGCCAGTATCTTCCTGACCCTTGCGGGTTACGACGGCTTTGACTTCTGCGGCCATAAGGCGCTCCTCCAAAATGACGTGCTGTGCGCGACGGCTCGATAATGAGAATTTTGGTTTAGGTGTCAAGTAATTTGGGCCGCTTGAACCCGGTGCCGGGCTGGCTTAACAACATGGGCGCGAGGGGATCATGTCTTGACCGAACAATCCAAAATCTGGATCGACGCCGAAACCAAAATAAAGGACGCGCCGGACGATCACCACGATCAGTTACGATTGTGGCTTCGGCTGTTCAGCATAACGCGTCTGATCGAGAATGACGTGCGCAGCAAGCTGCAAAGCCAGTTCGACGTGACGTTTCCGCGCTTCGACATCTTGTCCCAGCTTTACCGGGTGCCCGACGGGCTGATCCTGGGGGAGCTTTCGCAGCGGCTGATGGTGTCGCCGGGCAATATCACCTCGGTTATCAAGCGGCTGATGGAAGACGGAATGATCGTCCGCAACCAGAACCCGGACGACCGGCGCGAGAATATCGTGCAGATGACCGCCGAGGGAAGGGCCAAGTTCGCGGAAATGGCGGAGGCTAATGAGGCCTGGATCCGCGACCTCACCAAGGACCTTACCCCGGCCGATATCCGCGCGCTGCTGCCGCTGCTGCAAAAGCTCAAGACGTCGGTGCGGCGCGGGCTCGAATAGTTATTCGGGAACGACGGCTAGCACCTGGATTTCGATCTTGGCGCGATCTTCCATCAAGGCGACGACCTGCACGGCGGCCATGGGCGGAAAATGCCGGCCGATGGTTTCGCGATAAGCGGCGCCGATGTCCTTGAGGCGCGACTTATAGGCGTGGCGATCGGTAAAGTACCACGTCATCTGGATAATGTGCTCGGGCTTGGCATCGGCGGCGGTCAACACGGTGACGACGTTAGCGAGCGTTTGGCGGACCTGATCGACGAAGTCATCGGACTGGAACTCGCAATTCTCATCCCAGCCGACCTGGCCGCCGACCTGAACGATCCGGCCCCGGGCAGAGATGCCGTTGGAGTAGCCGATGGGCTTGGCCCAGCCTTCGGGCTGGATGATTTCGTGGCTCATGCGGCAGGCTCCAGATATTGCGTCAGGCCGGCGCGGACATCGTCCGGCCAGGGATGGGATTTGTGGTCGACCGTCGAGGTGGCGACAATGCGCTGCTTGATGGTCCAGATCACTTCGTCGCGCACAGTGACGATGGTTTCGAGATCAAGCGAGGCGCGGCCGATATTGCGGACATGAACGGCGAAATCGAGCACGTCGCCATAGGTCGAGGGGCGCTTGAACTCGACGTTCATTGTGACGGTGGGCAGGCCCATCTTGCGCTCGTACATCAGCTCCTTCCAGGTCACGCCGAAGGACGCGAACATGGCTTCGTTGACGTCTACCAGCATGGAAAAATAGGCCGGATGGTAGGCAATGCCGGTGAGGTCGCAGTCGCCGAACCGGAGGGGCTTGGAATGTGTATAGGGCATGAAAACTCCGCTGTTCAGCCGATCATTACTTCGCCGCCGGCGACCGCAATGGCCTGGCCGGTGATGGCCGAGGCCTCGGGCAGGGCAAGCCATAGCACCGTGTCGGCCACTTCGCCGGGCTCGACGAGACGGCCCTGGGGATTGGTCCTGGCAAGCTCGGCGCGCGCCTCGTCTTCGCTGCGACCGGTCTTGCCGACGATGTTTTCGATGGCTTTGGTGATGAGGGGGGTATTGGTAAATCCGGGGCACACCGCGTTGACGGTGATGCCAGTGCGGGCCAGCTCGAGCGCCAGCGAACGGGTGAGCCCGATGACGCCGTGCTTGGCGGCGGCATAGGCGCTGACATAGCGGTAGCCGACAAGTCCGGCGGTCGAGGCGATGTTGATGATGCGGGCACCGGCCCCATGGGCCTTGATGTCGGGAAGCAGTGCCTGGGTGACGAGGAAGACGCCGGTGAGATCGGTGGCGATGACCTTGTTCCAGAATTCGGCGGTCATCTTGTCGAACGGAGCGCTCGGGGCTTCGCCGGCATTGTTGACGAGAATGTCGACCGGGCCGAAGCCGCTATGCGCGGCTGCAATGCCTGTGGCGATCTTCTCAGGGTCGGTAATATCGAAGCCGCCGACGATATGAACCTGATCGGCGGGCAGGCTTGCGGCAAGACTTTCGAGCTTGTCGCGCGCCCGCCCGGCAAGGGTCACGGATGCGCCGTCGGCCACCAGCCGGCGCACAATGGCCTGGCCGATACCGCCGGAGGCGCCGGTGACCAGGGCGTGGCGACCCGTGAGCCTAGTGCCTGAACTCATTGAGCTGCCCGCGCCAGATTGTTCTCGTATTGCGCCTTGGCCGAATAATACTGCTTGGGCCAGGCGACCGACTTGATGCCGATTTTCGCGGTTTCGTGCAACAGCCAGCTCGGATCTGCGAGGTGCGGGCGGGCGACGGCGCAGAGGTCGGCGCGGCCAGCCGCGATGATCGAATTGGCGTGGTCGGCTTCGGAAATGGCGCCGACAGCAATGGTGGGGATGCCGACTTCGTTGCGGATCTTGTCGGAGAATGGCGTCTGGAAGAGGCGGCCATAGACCGGCTTTTCTTCCTTCCACACCTGACCGGACGAGCAGTCGATGACGTCCGCGCCAGCCTGCTTGAACATTTCGGCGTAGATTGCGGCATCGGCCGGCGTGTTGCCGCCATCGAACCAGTCGTTGCAGGAGAGGCGCACGGAGATCGGCTTGTCCGCCGGCCAGACAGCACGGACGGCTTCGAAGACTTCAAGCGGGAAGCGGGCACGGTTGGCGTGACTGCCGCCATATTCGTCGGTGCGGTGGTTGGTCAGTGGGCTCAAAAAGCTCGACAGCAAGTAACCGTGGGCGCAGTGCAGTTCGAGCCAGTCGACCCCCGCTTCGGCGGCACGGCGGGCAGCGGCGACGTGGTCGTCGCGAACGCGATCCATATCGGCGCGATCCATTGCCTTGGGAACCTGGCTGTTCTTGAGATACGGAAGAGCCGAGGCGGAAATCAGCGGCCAGCTATCGTGTTCGAGCGGCTCGTCGATGCCCTCCCAAGCAAGCTTGGTCGCGCCTTTGCGGCCGGCATGGCCAAGTTGGATGCCGAGCTTTGCGCCAGTATTGCCGTGGACGAACTCGGCCAAGCGCTTCCACCCGGCAGCCTGTTCGTCGTTCCAGAGGCCAAGGCAGCCGGGAGTGATGCGGGCATCGGGGGAAACGCAGGTCATTTCGGCGAAGACGAGCGCAGCCCCGCCCATGGCGCGGGCGCCGAGGTGGACCATGTGGAAGTCGTCAATGAGCCCGTCCTTGGCCGAGTACATGGCCATGGGGGAAACGACGATGCGGTTCTGCAGGGTGACGCCGCGGACAGTGAATGGAGTGAGCATCGGCGGTATGGCGCGCTTGTCCGATTCGACATTGATGCCGTTGTGGGCCGCAAACCACCGCTCATAGCCTTCCAGCCATTTGGGGTCGCGCAGGCGCAGATTTTCGTGGCTGATACGCTGTGAGCGGGTCAGCATGGAATACATGAACTGCTCGGGCTCAAGCTGGTCGGCATAGCGCTGGCCGACGACCTCGAACCATTCCATGGCATTGCGTGCCGCGTTCTGGATACGGGCGACGTCAACGCGGCGGATGTCTTCGTAATCCTGCAGGACGGCGGGAATGGCGGACTTATCGTGGCCATGCTGATTGAATTGCCGCGTCAGTTCGATGGCGTCTTCGATGGCTAGCTTGGTTCCGGAGCCGATGGCGAAATGGGCAGTGTGGGCGGCATCGCCCATAAGCACGACGTGGGAATTGCCGTTGAAATGGCTCCAGCGGCCGCAGATCAGACGGTTGAAGTTGAGCCAGGCCGAGCCGCGCATGTGGCGGGCATTGGTCATCAGCGGCTGGCCTTCGAGCACTTCGCTAAAGGTGTCCTGGCAGAACTCGATCGAGGCCTGCTGGTCCATCTTGTCGAGGCCGTGAGCGAGATAGGTTTCCTCGGTCGTCTCAACGATGAAGGTCGAGGTGTTTTCGTCGAACTTGTAAATGTGGGCCTGGAACCAGCCGTGCTCGGTCTTGCGGAAGTCGAAGGTAAAGGCGTCAAACAGCTTGTTGGTGCCGAGCCAGATGTAGCGGTTCGGCCGCACGGCGAGGTCGGGCTTGAACTCTTCCTGATAGGCGTTGCGCACCTTTGAATTGAAGCCATCCGAGGCGATGACGAGGTCGGCATCGGGGTAGTCGAGATCGCCATTGGCTTCGGTCTCGAAGGCGAGCTCGACGCCGAGAGCTTCGCAGCGGCGCTGCAGGATATTGAGCAGCTTCTTGCGGCCGATGCCGACGAAGCCGTGCCCGGTCGTGCGCTGACGGGTGCCCTTGAACAGGACTTCGATATCATCCCAGTGGTTGAACGCGTCCTGGATTTCCGCAGCGCTTTCCGGATCCCACTGCACCATCGCGGCCATGGTGGCATCGGAGAACACGACGCCCCAGCCAAAGGTGTCGTAGGGCTTGTTGCGCTCGACCACGGTGATGCTGTGCTCGGGGTGGTTCTTCTTCATCAGGAGGGCAAAATAGAGACCTGCCGGGCCGCCGCCGATGCAAACGATGCGCATGAGCCAGGATCCTTCGCAAATACCGAATTGGTTTAGATGTAAACTAAAACCGTGACGGAATTAGTCAAGACCTAAAGCGTTTTGCAGCCGGTATTGCGTTGATGAGATTTTAGGTAGCGCGGCGCTTGCGGGCCGTGACTTCGATCTCGACTTTGATCTCCTCGACCGGAAAGCCGCAGATGATGGTGGTGTTGGTGGGGCGGGGATCGGCAAAGGTTTCGCCGAGGACTTTCGAGACAGTCATGACGTCAGCCCGGTCGGCGAGATAGACGACGACGCGAACAATGTCGGCGAGATCGGCATCGGCTTCGCTCAGAGCATTGGTGATGGTGCGGAGGGACTGACGGGCCTGCGCTTCCGCATTGGGAGAAATGCTGCCGTCGGGATTGTGGCCGGCAGTGCCGGAGACGAAGACCCACTCGCCGTCGACAAGGGCGCGCGAGTAGCCGGCCAGCTTTTCGAATTTCGATCCGGAGGAAATGGCGCGGCGTTCGGTCATAGCAAGTCTTTCAGTTCAAGGATCAGGATGCTTCGGACGTGCCGTCTTCGCGCGCCAAAATGTCGAGCAACAGGTCCTGCGAGGCTCTGATATCGGCTTCACAGGCCTTGCCTAAGCCGTCCCAGTCGCCTTGCCTGATGGCAGCGACCATGGCCGCGTGCTGGTCGGTAAAGCCGGAGGCGCGATCCGTCTTCAAGAGGTCGGTCATCCGGTCCGAGAGGAAACGGACGTAAGGCCCTGAACGAAGCCAGAGGTTTTCGATCTGGCTGAGCAGTACCGAACTGCCGGCGGCGCGATAAATATGGAAATGAAAGGCGCGGTTTGCAGCCGTCATTTCGGTATTGCTGCCGGCACTGGCGCTGGCGCGATGATGATCGAGCAGCTCCTCAAGCGTTGCAATGTCGGCGGGCGTGAGGAGAGGTCCGGCAATGCGCGCGGTCGCGCCTTCCACAATGGTGCGGGCGAGGGTAATGTCGCGCAGTTCGGGAACGGTGATGGCCGGGACATAGGCGGTGCCGGAGGCGGAGATGCTCAAGGCATTTTCGGAAGCGAGCCGGCGCAGGGCCTCGCGCACGGGCATGTGCGAGGTGTGGAAGCGTTCCGAAAGGCTTGCAATGGTGAATGGCTTCCGGGCCTCGAAGGCGCCGGACATCAGCGCGTCGCGCAATTGCTCGTAGACCAGATCATGCACGGTCTTGCGGGCCGAAACCGGCTTCAGTTCATTGGTCGAGAACTTGCTTGCAAGCATCTGATTTTTCCTCAAGCGCCAATGGCCGGTTTGCTCATAGGATCAAAGCACATCGGCAATCAAACGATTTGCGACCGATTGAAGTCACCGGGCCATCACGTCCTTGAGGCGTGCCTGAACCAGCGCAGCCGACGCGACCCATGGCGAAAAGCGGTGAAACGGTAGAGGGCGAAGCGTTCGGAGGGGGATGGGCAAGCTGTTGATGTCATCGCCAAGGGCAGCGCGGGCCAGCACGCGACCGAGTTGGGCTGTCATGGCGATGCCGCGCCCGTTGCAGCCGATGCCGCCGAACCAGCCTTCTCCCATTTGGTAAAGGCGCGGCAGGAAGTCGGGTGTCATGGCAGCGACGCCGGTCCAGACGATTTCCGGAGCGACGGCGTTCGGCAGATGCAACTCTTCGCTGAGCCGCTGCGCAACGGCCTTGCCGAGGCGGTCGAAGGCGCCAAAAGGAACGGCGGCCATGCCGCCACTGATCAGGCGGTTGTTGCGATCGAGGCGATAGGTGAAGAGATTTTGCCGAGTATCGCCGACCGGGCGACCGGAACGCGCGATGCGCTGAACGGTTTCGTTGTCTGCCGGAGTAGTCGCGATCTGGTACACACGAAGAGGAACGGTGGAACGCCCCATGCGTGATGCGATGCCGGTGGTGAAGGCATTGGTGCATTGAAGCACTTTGCCGGCAAACAACGTGGCGCCAGACCGCATCGTGAGCCGCCAGCCGGACCCTTCGCGAACGACCTCGTCCACGCACTGCCCCTCGTGCACGGTCCCGCCGCGGCGGCGGACGCTCTGTGCCAGGCCGCGCAGGTAGTCGAGGGGGTGGATGGTGCCGCCTTCGGCGTCGAGCAAGGCGCCAGTATAGATGTTCATGCCGGTCTGTTCTTGCACTGCGTCGGCATCGAGAAAGCTCACCGGGCGACCGAGTGCTCGCCAGAGCGCTGCGCGCGCCTTGAGCATGTCGGCGCCCGCTGCGCCATAGGCCGGATTGAGCCAGCCGACCTGTTTTGCATCGCAGGCAATTCCTTCTTCCTCGATGGTGCGAAAGACGGAATTGGCGCCATCGCCAACCAGGCGCAACAGGGCATTGCCCTTGTCGGTGCCAAGCTTCGAGCGCACAGCGTTCGGATCAGTCTTGGCGAAGTTTGGCACCACGAAACCGGCATTCATACCGCTTGCGCCCGAACCGATCACGCCGGCTTCGAGTACCGTAGCCGAACGGCCGGCGATCAGCAGTTCGCGAGCCGCGGTCAGGCCTGTAAAGCCGCCACCGATGATGGCGATATCGACTGACTGGGGCAGGGTAGTATCGAATTGCGCCGGCTGCCGCGCCGTGCGGGTCCAGAGCGTCTCGGGAGCGAGGGGCTTCATGATCAGGTCCGGATGCGTGGATCGAGCAGGATGTAGAGGAAATCCACGATCAGATTGGCGATAACGATAAAGAAACCGGCGAGCATGACGACACCGATGATCACCGGCCGGTCCTGCGTCTGCACGGATTGCACCGCAAGCGAGCCAATGCCCTGGAGGCCAAAGACTTGCTCGGTCACCAGCGCGCCGCCAAGGAGAGCGGCGATATCGGCGCCGAGCTGGGTGGTGAGCGGCGAGAAGATCGAGCGGACCCCATGTTTGTAGACGACCTTGCGCTCGGAAAGTCCCTTGGCGCGAGCGGTGCGGATGTAATCCTCGCCCAAGACTTCAAGCAGTTGGCCGCGGGTGAGGCGGGCATAAATCGCGGCAGAGGTGAAGGCGAGAGTGAACCAGGGCAGCATCAGGTGCCATGCCCAGATGCCCGGATTAGGGAGAAACGGACGATAACCGCCAGGTGGAAAAAGGGTCAGACCAGCCTGGCGCGGCAAGAAATAAAGAAAATAGAGCGCTGCCATCCCAAGGACGAAGGATGGAAAGCTGACGCCGATCAAAACGAACCCTTGCCCGAACCGGTCGGCGAAGCTGCCCGGCCGGCGAGCGGACATGATGCCGATCGGAATGCCCATCAGCAACCACAGAACGACCGCGCCTATGCAAAGCGAAATGGTGGCTGGCATGCGGTTCTTGATGAGGTCGAGCACCGGCTGCTGGTTACGGTAAGAATAGCCGAGATCGCCACTGAGGCTGCGGCCAAGGAAACTCACATATTGCTCTATGATCGGGCGATCGAGGCCGAGATTTTCACGAACCTGGGCGACTTGGGCTTCGGTCGCGCGCTCACCGGCAACGATGCGCGCAGGATCTCCGGGGGCGACGAAGAACAGGGTGAAGACGAAGCCGCTCAGCATGATGAGCACGAGCGCGGCGAAGCCGACGCGGCTGAGAATGAAGCGGATCATGATGCAGCTCCCGCTGCCTGTCTTTTCTTGCGCGGCCGTTTATGGCGCATGCTCGCCGGGTCGAGGGCGTCGCGCAGGGCGTCGCCAAGGATGTTGAACGAGAGTGTGGTGAAGAGCAGGGCCAGACCCGGAAACAGCACCAGCCACCAGGCGAACATGTAGATGGAGTTGTTGGCAGCTTCAGCCAGCATGCCGCCCCAGCTCGGAGCAGGTGGGACAATGCCGAGCCCAAGGAACGAGAGCGTTGCTTCAAAGATGATCGAAGTCGGAACCATCATCGTCGTGTAGATGATGATCGGCGCGCCCAGGTTCGGCAGGATATCGTTGACCATGATCGAGAAGTGCCCGGCGCCCATTGAGCGGGAGGCAAGGACGAATTCGCGCTCCTTCAGCGACAGCACCTGGCCGCGGATGACGCGACCCATTGTGGTCCACGAAAAGAAGACGATGACCGTGAGGCTTAGAGCGAGGCTCGGGCCGAAGACGGCGACCAGCGAGAGCATGCAAAGAAGGACCGGAATGCTCATCACGAGATCCATCAGTCGTCCGAGCACGACGTCGATCCACCCGCCGAAATAGCCCGCGACAAGGCCAATGGTAATGCCGATGGCGGCAGCCAGCAGCGACGCCACGACACCTATGGCTAGCGAAATCCGCGCGCCATGAGCAAGGCGGATGAGCACATCGCGGCCCAGCTGATCGGTGCCGAAGAGAAATTCGCCGTTAGGCGGAACGGGCAGGCCAGTAGGGGTCAGGCCAGTGGTCAGGAACTGTGCGACGGCGCTGTGGCCGGTGAGCGCCGCAATGCCGTCGGCTCCGACGGCCACCGCGATCAGCAGGATGATGAAGACCATCGAGACGAGACCGGCGCGATCCGCAAACAGCCGGCGGAGGGTCAGTTCGAGGGAACTGCGCTGCTTGACTTCGGTGCTCATGGGGCAAGCTCCCCGGGAGGGACCGCAAAGCTGCCGCCGCTTTTCCTGTAATGGGGATCGGCCGCGGCCAGTAGTTCGCGCGTATAGGGGTGTTGCGGGTTGTGGTAGAGCGTTTCGGTGTCGCCGCGCTCGACCACTTGGCCTGATTTCATGACGATAATCTCGGAGCTCACATGCCGGACAACCGCAAGGTCGTGCGAGATGAAGAGGTATGAAAGTCCGAGTTCGCGCTGCAGGCGGCTGATGAGATTAAGGATCTGCGCCTGGATGGACACATCGAGCGCCGAAACTGGTTCATCGAAGATGATGATCGAAGGATTGAGCGCGAGCGCACGGGCGATACCGATTCTCTGGCGCTGGCCGCCGGAGAATTCGGAAGGGAAACGGTTATAGTGTTCGGGGTTTAGCCCAACGACTTCCATCAGTTCGCGAACCCTATTCTTGCGCTGGGCGCCGTGGGCGACGTTCTGAATGCGGAACGGGTCACCGATGATGGAGCCGACACGGCGGCGGGGGTTGAGCGAGCCGAAGGGGTCTTGGAATACCATTTGCACGCGCTTGCGCATCTCGACCCAGCTGGCGCGGTCAAGGTCGACGACGCTCTTACCCTCAATGGTGACGTCGCCCGAAGTGGGCGGCAGGAGACCGGCAATGATGCGGGCCAAGGTGGACTTGCCGCAGCCGCTTTCGCCGACGATGCCGAGAGTCTTCCCCCGCGGCAGGTCGAGGCTCACGCCCTTGAGGACTTCAAGGTTAATGCTTTTGCCGAAAAGCGAGCGGCCGCCATAGGTCAGGCGGACATCGGAAACGCTGACGACGATGTCGGACGGTTGGTCGACGGGCCTCGGCACTTCCGGTGCGGGAGCAAGTGCAGCAGCGGTGCGGGAGGCCTTGTCTTCGAGCCAGCACAGCGATTGCGTGCCATCCTCGAAGACGCGTACGGGCGGCCGTTGCTGGCGGCAGATGTCCATGACGGCCGGACAGCGCGGCGCAAAGGCACAGGCTTTTTGCTCGACAAGCAGGCTCGGCGGCTGGCCGGGGATGGAGGGCAAGTCTCCGCGGGTTTCGTGATTGGGCGAAGAGCGCTGCAGGCCCAGGGTATAGGGGTGAGCCGGAGCACCGAGCACAGCATCGCCAGGGCCGAACTCCATGCGGTTGCCTGCATACATGACCATGGCATGGTCGGCGATGGAGGAGAGGAGCTCAAGATCGTGGGTGACCATGATGATGGCAGTGCCCAGTTCGCGGCGCATCTGGTTGAGCAGCGCGATGATCTGGGCCTGGACCGTCACGTCGAGTGCCGTAGTGGGTTCGTCCGCGATCAGCAACGCTGGGCGGAGCACGATGGCCATGGCGATCATGACGCGCTGGCGCATGCCGCCTGAAAACTGGTGGGGATAGTCGTGAACGCGCTTTTCGGCATCGTAAATGCCGACGCGGGTCAATGTGTCGACGGCTTCACGGAGGGCTTCGGCTTCGCTGACCTTGCGGTGGATGCGGATCGCCTCGGTGATCTGCGCGCCGATCGTGTAGAAGGGATGCAGGCTCGAGAGCGGATCCTGGGAAATCATGGCGATGCGGTTGCCGCGCAGGCGCTGCATTTCCCTGGCTGGCAGGGTTAGGAGGTTTCGGCCTTCGAAGAGGATTTCACCCGAGATGATTGCGCCCGGTAGGAGGCCCATAATGGCCTGCGAGAGCACGCTCTTGCCCGACCCTGACTCGCCGGCAATGCCGAACAATTCCTCGGCGCCCACATCGAAAGAAACGTCGCGGGCCGCATGAACATGGCCATCGCCGGTGGGAATGTCGATGTTCAGATTGCGGACGGAGAGAACGGTCATAAAGCAGTGGTCGCCAGGGGGGGCCAAAGTAAGGAGGCCGGACGCGCCGGCCTCCAAAGTGATTGTCGCTAGAGCCGCGCCTAGCGGCTCAGCCAGACATTGGTCCAGTCGCCATTGCCGCCAGCAGCATAGGGCAGGAAGTTCTGAACCGCCGCGCCGTGGTAGAGCACGGTGGTCTGCGAGATCAGCGGCACGGTCGGAGGATCGGCCATGACGATTTCGTCAACCTCGTTCCAGAGCTGCTCGGCTTCGGCGAGGTCGGACGTTGCAAGCGCCCGGTCGGCCACTTCGTTGGCCGCTTCATTGTTGTAGTCGGAGAAATTGAAGGTGCCGTGGGTACCGTCATAGGTGTATTGCGGCTGGAAGATCGAGCGGGCAGCGCCACCCGGCCAATCCGGCGACCAGCCCGAAGGCACCAGGTCCCAGACGCCGTTGAGGGCGTTGTCGAAGTTGGTGATGAGGCGCGGGTAGAAGTCCGGAGCCGGGGTTGGGATCAGTTCGATTTCAAACCCTGCCTCCTGGAGGCTCGCCTGTAGCACCTGGGCTTCGGCAGCACCGTTGCCGGCATTGCGGAACGGCATCTTGAGAGAGAGACCATCGGGATAACCGGCTTCGGCCAGCAGTTCCTTGGCCTTTTCCACATCGCCTTCGCTGTTTGGCGTCGGGTAGGGCTCGAAATCGTGGTGACCGAGAATGCCGAGCGGAAAGATGCCGTTCAGCGGGGTGGCAAATTCAGGCCCGCCCAGCTGCTGCACGATGGCGGCCTTGTTGACCGCGTAATTGAGCGCCTGGCGCACCAGCGGGTTGCGCAGGGCACCATCGTTGTTTTCGGAAACGGTGTTGATCCAGATCATGCGCGACGCACCCTCTGCAAGGGTGGAGATCTTTTCGTCTCCCTGCATGGTCAGCATCTGCACAGTGACCGGCGGGACGTTAATATCATAGAGCATGTCGCCGTCGCCGGACTGCAGCTGCTGCATGGCGGCATCGGGCTGAACTCCGGCGATAATCTCGATGGTGTCGACATAGGCCTTGCGCAGCGGATCGCTTGCCGCTTCCCATGCCTGGTTGCGAACCAGGGTCACCTGAGTATCGGGGACATAGGATTCGACCGTGTAAGGGCCGTTCGAGATGAAGTTCTCGCGGTATTCTGGGCTATCCGGCAAGTAGTCGAGCACTTCAACCGGAGCCGGAGTGGTGACCGGCAGGGTCAGCAGATAGATGAAATCGTTGGCCGCATATCTTAGCTTGAAGACGACGGTGTTCTCGGAAGGCGTCTCTATGCCTTCGACGTCACTGGACTCTATATAGGCCTTCATGGCTTCGACGGTCGGCTCGACATCGGCAAAGCCGGAGCAGAACTCGGCGAAGCCGACAATCAGATCTTCGAAGTAGGATACGGCCGGCGCTGGGATCGAGGGATTGCAAAGGCGCATGAAGCCGCGCTCGACGTCGGCGGCAACGATCTGACGCGGACCGTCGGGAGCGTCCCAATTGGCACCCTGGCGCAAAGTAAAGGTGTAGGTCAGGCCTTCATCCGTCGGCGTCGGTACGCTCTCGGCAAGGTCGGCCTGCGGGGCGATCTGCTCTTCGGCATCGGTGGATGCGGCGAAGTTGATCAGCTGGCGCGACACGGCGCGAAAAAAGCTGCCGGTGTCGGCAGTGGCGGGAGGAACGGTGTCGAAGCGGTCGACTTCCGCCGTTCCCAGAACGCGCAAGGTACCACCCGTCTGGGCCTCCTGCGCAAAAGCTCCCGCGGAGCCCATAAGAGCGAGCGTCAGCCCGGCCAGGACCATCTTAGCAGATGTGCGATGTTTCATTTTTCCCTCTTCTGCCAGGTCGGCAGTTCTCTTCACCCCAAAGATTCTTGGCGGCGTCATTCCCTCCGACGCGCAAGAAACCATTGCCTGAGCATTTGATCAAACGTGAGAATAGTAGAAGGGGTTTCGACCGTGTGTCAACGCGTCGTCAACAGTGCTGCAGCACTTATACGACCGAAACGCCCACATATGATTTTTTGATCAAACTGCCTTTACAGCGTGCTGGGATGCCGACACAGTGGCGCAAAACGGCCGGTCAGTTTATCCGGTCGATCGTTCTCGTCCGGAGGAAATCATATGTCGGCCATAGCTTTAACCAACGCCACTGTGTTTGATGGGCGAGGTGATGAAGCCATACCCGGAATGAACGTTCTGGTGGTGGATGGCCGTATCCAGGCGGTCACCGACCAATCGATTACCGGCAACGGGGTCAGAGAATACGATGTCGGTGGTCGCACGCTGATGCCTGGCCTGATCGATGCCCATGCGCACGTCTTTGCCATCAACCTTGTCGCCGAGAATGACCGCAACATCGCTCTGACCGAAATGACGGCGCGTGCAGTGCCGCGTATTCGCAAGATGCTTGACCGTGGCTTTACCAGCGTCCGCGACGTCGCCGGGGGCGATGTGGGCATTCGTAACGCCATCGCCCAGGGCTTTATCCCAGGGCCGCGCCTGTTCGTGGGTGGACCCGCTCTGAGCCAGATTGGCGGCCATGGCGATCACCGCAGCATCACCGATGAAAGCCTCGACATCGATCTTAATTCGAGCGCCTTTTACTTCACCTGCCGCATCGTCGAAGGCGTTGATAATCTTCGCAGCGTAGTGCGCAACGAACTGCGCAAGGGTGCCGATCACATCAAGGTCCTGGCCTCGGGCGGCGTCGGTTCGCCCACCGATGCGATCGAGGTGCCGCAATACAGTGAAGAAGAGATCCGCGTCGTGGTGCAGGAGGCCGAGCGGCGCGGCAAATATGTCTGCGCCCATGCCTATGAAAGCGCGGCGATTGCCCATTCGGTCCGGGCCGGCGTGCGCACCATCGAACATGGCAATCTGATCAACAGCGAAACTGCGGCAATGGTCGCCGCTGCCGATGCCTATGTGGTTCCGACCCTTGTCGCCTATGAAGTGACGGCGCAGCATGGCGAGCGCCTGGGTCTTTCGCCGGTCGTCATGCAAAAGCTCAATATGGTCAACGATGCCGGCATCGTCATGCTTGGGCTTTGTGAAGACGCCGGCGTCAAGCTCGGCTTCGGTACTGACCTCATGGGCGACATGGAATTCGCACAATTGCAGGAGCTCACCATCCGGGCCCGCGTGCAGCGGCCGGTGGACGTCTTGAAGTCGGCCACTTCGGTCAATGCCGAGATCGTGCAACGTCCCGATCTGGGGGTCATCGAAGCCGGTGCAACGGCAGATATTCTCGTGGTGGACGGCGATCCGCTCAAGGACATCTCGATCCTGACCGAGCCGGAGAAGAATCTCCGCATGATCATGAAGCAGGGCGACATCTACCGGACTGACCTCACTGCGAAGTCCGCCTGATTTGCCGCGTCATCCGCTATTCGAGTGCCAAGCATGACCACCCAAGCCGACGTTCCGCCACTGGATTTTGACACGCTCTACAGCGAGCCCAGCATCATCGGCACCTTGCCGATCGGAGCCTCGTGGTCGGCGGATGGCCAGCGCGTGGCGTTCCTGTGGAATGATGCGGGTCACACCTTCCGCGACATATGGATTTGGGAACGCGACAGCGGCGCGCGCAAGCGGCTGACGCGACTGGGTGAGGGGCGCACAAGTGGCGAGCCGCAGGGCATTTCCGAACTCGCCTGGCTAAATGGTGGGCAGATAGCGTTTGTGCTGCAAGGGCAGCTCTATCTGGCGCTCGAAGACGGCACGGTGGTGCCGCTGGCAATCGGCACGCAAGGCGTACGGACCATCGCCGCATCGCCCGATGGCGCAAAACTCGCCTTCCTGTCCGGCACATCGCTCCTGGTGGTCAATGCAGACACCGCCGCACAGTCACGAACGCTTCTTGCCGGATCGACCTTTGTTGGCGTCGAGTCGTTTCGCTGGGCTGGCCATCAACTGGTTTTCGTCGAAGCCGATGACACCAATACCCGCAAGATCGAGATCGCCTACGACTCGCGTGGCGAAGCGCGGAAGGATCGCTTCGTTCGAGCCTTTCCCGGAGACTTGCTGACCCGTCGGCGTATAGGCATGGTCGATGCCGGCGGCGGCAAGATTCGCTGGTTCGAACGCCCCGATGCCGAAGATGCCGTCTGGGGCTACGACTTATCACGGGACGGCAAGTCGCTTCTTGTCTCGAGCAGCGACCTTTCGATCAAGAACCACACGATCTTCATGTTCGACGTCGAGAGCGGATTCCGCGGCGTCTTTCTTGCTTCGCATGACCCGATCAAGATCCGGCCGGACTGGCAGGTGGCCTTCGCACCGGACGATCAGGGGCTGATCTTCCTCGATGACCGCGATGGCTTCAACCATCTCTATCATTTGCGAGACAAGGCCGGTGCGCCCGAGGCGATTACCTCTGGTCCTTGGGAGATCGCCGAATTCTTCGTCGATGCCGCGCGTGGCACCATCTACTTCATTGCCAACGAAGCCCATCCGGCCGAACGCCACGTTTACTCGGTGCCGCTGGCGGGCGGGGAAATCACGCGGCTGACTGGGCCGGCTGGGATCCATGTCCCGGTGTTTGCGCCGGACTACAGCGCGTTCATCGACCTCTTCAGCGATGACGCGACGCCGCCGGAGCTGTTTCTCCAGGATTTGCCGGATGCAAATCCGCCGCACCAGATCACCCAATCGCCCACGGCCGCCTTCGCCGATCGACAATGGGCCAAGGTGCACTATGTGCCGTTCAAGAGCCATGTCGATGGTGCCGAGCTCATGGCAAGGGTCATGCTGCCGCACGGTTTTGAGCCGAATGGCACCCATCCAATGGTTGTCGGCTCGGTTTATTCCGATGGCCTGCTCAACCAATGGGGCGGCCGGGCGGCGCATCCGAGCTGGGGGATCGATCAATATCTTGCGTCGCGCGGCTTTGTGGTCGTGAGCCCGGAAATTCGCGGTAGTTTCGGGCGGGGCCGGGAATGGAACCGCGCCATGCTCAACAGCTATGGGACGCAGGACATCGAGGACATCGCCGACTGTGTGTCGACGCTGACTGGAATGGGCTATGCCGACCCCAAGCGCGTTGGACTCTGGGGTTCAAGCTATGGCGGCTTGATGACACTGATGTCGCTGTTCAAAAAGCCGGGCTTCTATGCAGCCGGCTTTGCTGGGGCGCCGGCCACCAATGTCTGGCATGCCTATCCCGAGCAGGGCTGGATCATGGGCCTGACCGAAGGCGAAGACTTCATCGATCGCTATACAGCGCAATCGGCGCTGTTCCACAGCGAAGGCCTTTCGGATGCTCTGACCATTCTGCATGGCACCAAGGATGAGGTGGTGCTCTATGCGGACACAATGGCGCTGGTCGAAAAGCTGATCGAGCAAGGCAAGACGTTTGAACTGGTGTCGCTGCCGGGGACCGGCCATGCCTGGGCCAAGCAGAACCGCACCTTCACGCGTTTCGCCTATGGCAAGCTGGCGGCCTTCTTTGAGCGGCATTTAAGTCCATGAAGTGAGCGGACGTCGCCGGCGATCAGTTGCACTCTGGCGATGCTTCGCTGCTCTGGCATAAGGTGTGGCGAAGCCAGCCTGATGTCGCAGGCCGGCCTGCGCCTTTACCGGGCAGCGAGTACCGCAAGCTTGGCGGGCACGGAAACGACATCGCGGATCAGCTGCACGCGCTCGGGCGTAAAATGGCCGGCGACGTCGAGCATGTTGACCACTGCAATCAGCGAACCGCCGATGATGACGGGCATGTTGACGATGGACTGGCAGCCGAGCTCGTTGATGAGCTCGTGGTCGAACAAGACCTTGGCGATATCTTCGATCGTGTTGGCGACAAAATAGGCCTGCTGTGTATGCACGGTGTCGAACCAGGGCCCGTAATTGATCGGCTTGGTGCCCGAGGTCGGGTAGTTGACCGGATCGCTGGTATAGGCGCGGCGGCTGAGATCGTGCTCCATGTCCACGGTCATGACCGTAAAGAGCTTGGCACCGACCGTGGCGCGAACCAATTCCTCTAGCGCCAGATAGGCCGCCTCGGCGCCTTTTGCCTCGGCAATGGCGGCGTCGAAGCGGGCAAGAGCCGGGGCGTGTTCGGTCATCACGCTCATGCCCAATAAGTCTTGAGCGTCGTCGGCGTGTGCATGTTGCCGTAAAGATAGGCCCAGAACTCGGCGCGACGCTCGGGCGGGACTTGGCTCCACACTTCATGCACCGCCATGTCGCCGCACCAATAGGCGTAGACGAAGGGCGCGCGCAGGTTGTGGCCGAGAAAAGCCAGGCGCGAGCGGGCGGTGACAGGATCCTGGAACCCGCCTTCGGCAATGATCGGCACGATCTGGTCCAGCGTCATGCCTTCGGCATGCATCATCCAGGCGGCGTTGCAGCGGAGGGCGCCCCGCAGGCGCTGCAGCGCGACGCCAAGCTCGTCCTCGGGGCCTTCGATCCAGTCGAGAAAGAACATGCCGTTGTCGGCGATGCCTTCGAAGAGGGCGCTACTGGCGGAGCTGGTCACCACCTGGGCACCATCGAGCGGCATGGTGCCTTCGGCCACGTACCTTTCGCGCAGGGCAAGGTGCACGAGATGGCCCGGGAACACTTCATGCGTCGCCAGGTGCTTGAGCGCGAAGCGCGTATAGGGGAAGTCGAGGTTCATCAGCACCTTGCGCGACGGGTAGTCGCAATAGGCCGAGAACGGCACGGCGGAAACGCCCACCGGCTCCATCCAATGATCGGCCATCGGGTACATGGTGGCCGTGACGCGCTCACGGGCTTCGATGGTTAGCGCCCGCATGGTGTCGAGCACCTGGTCCACCGGCACGCGCACCGTTTCCTCGTAGCGCGCCAGGTCGTCCGCCAGGGCACCGCCGCTATAGCCGAGCTCGTCGAGCTTTTCGCGAATGATGCTGCGATAGCCGTCCAAGACATCGTCGCCGATACGCTGGGTGGAGACGCGGATCTGCCGGCTGACGCGGTCGGCGAAGGAGACTTCTTCCTCCCGAAATGTCGCCACAAGCGTCAGCAGCGAGTCGATCATCTCGTCGAGATAGTCGCGGCGCAGCGGGCTTTCCGCTTCCGCCGGAAGACGAGCCCGCAGCGCGTTCAAGGCGTCCACCGCTTCGTCGTAATCGGCCAGCGGGCGGGGCGTCACCTCGGCGACCGCCACCGGGATCAAGCCTTCCTTGTCGAGAAAACCGTCGCTACGCGGCGTGTTGCGATAGAGCTGGTCGATGCCGGCGGTGAGTTCTGCCAGTTCCTTGCCAAGTTTCATCTGCGCAACTCCTTACTGGTGACCGGCGACCGGCTTTGGATGGTAGGGCGCTTCCATCGCCGCCACGTCCTCATCACTGAGCTTGATGTCGAGGGCGGCAACGGCGTCGTCGAATTGATGAAGCTTGGAAATACCCACCAGCGGCGCGGTGATGCCTGAACGGCTGGCGACCCAGGCATAGGCGATCTGCGCCAATGGCCGGTCATGCCGTTCGGCCACCTGGCGCACGGCGGCGACCACCGCCTCATCCTGCTCTGCCGATCGGTCATAAAGCGCGCCGGCGGTCTTGTCGGTCTGCGAGCGGGTCGAGGCATCCGCCCCGCGCCCAGCAAGGCGTCCGCGGGCCAGCGGGCTCCAGGGAATGACGCCGACGCCTTCTGAGCGGCAAAGCGGGATCATTTCGCGCTCTTCTTCGCGATACATCAGGTTGTAGTGCGGCTGCATGGAGACGAACGGCGCCCAGCCATGGGCGCGCTGCAGGCCCAGCGCCTTCATGAACTGCCAGGCATGCATGGAGGAGGCGCCGAGATAACGCACCTTGCCGGCGCGAACCACGTCGTTGAGGGCATCCAGCGTTTCCTCGAGCGGCGTCTCGTAGTCGAAGCGATGGAGCTGATAGAGGTCGATATAGTCGGTGCCGAGGCGCTTGAGGCTGCCGTCGACGGCCTCGAAAACATGCTTGCGCGAAAGGCCACGATCGTTGGGATCCTGGCTCATGGGGTTATAGAGCTTGGTCGCCAGCACCAGATTGTGGCGCGGCACATGCGCGAGAGCTCGGGCAACTACAGTCTCGCTTTCGCCGGCCGAGTACATGTCGGCCATGTCGAAGAGATTGATCCCCAGCTCCAGCGCCTTGTGGATGATCGGCGTCGAAGCCGCTTCGTCCAGCACCCAGGGCGCCCAGTTCGGCGAACCAAAGGTCATGCAGCCAAGCCCGAGCCGAGAAATCTTGAGGCCGGTTCGGCCGAGGTTGACATAGTCCATTAGTACACCGCCTTAATATCCGTTTTGCTTGGTCGAGACCGCTGCTGCGCCACAGAGCAGACGAGCGGACCGCAAACCAAAGCCGTTTAGCGCTAAAGTGCACATAATTTCGGCGGATGCAAACTGTGGATAAATTCTGTCCAGGCCTATTGCGTCGCGCAAGTACCTGCTGTTACGGTTGGGGTGTACTAGCGCGGAAGAACACGTGTTTCCCATTGACGCTGCCAGCATCGACAAGTCCTTGCCCGTGCCCGTTGGCACGCAGCTGCATGGTCTTTTGAGCTACGCGCTGGCCTTCGGGAACATTCCATACGGCACCAAGCTGCAATCGGTGCGCCAGCTCGCAGCAGAGCTCGGCATCGCGCCGATGACGGTCAGCCAGGTCTATCAGCAGCTGCGCGACGAGGGCCTGATCGAGATGCGCGCCGGGCTCGGCGCCTTTACTGCAGGCGATCCGCGCAAGGGCGTCGACAATTCGCAGCCGATCAATGCCCTGCGCGGTGACATCGACGCTATCCTCGCCAAGGCCGAGGCGCTGGGCGTATCGCCAATGGCGCTCGTGTCCATGATCAGCGCCCGCGCCCAGATGCGCCGGCCTTCGGTGGGCCTCGACATCATTTTCGTCTGCATTTTCGAAGGACCCGGCCGCGATTACCTCGAGCAGGTACGCGCCGTGCTCCCCGCCGGCGACGAGATCAAGCTCGTCACCATCGATGCATTGCGCAAGGATCAGGAAACGCTCGCCGCCTGCCATGCCGCCGACATCGTCCTGACCTTCAGCCATCGCGAAGCCGAAGTGCGCGCGCTGCTGGGGCAGGGGGAGGTGGTGGGCCTTCGCATGCTGCCTTCGCAGGGCACGCGCCGGAGCCTTGCCGGCCTCGACTCGCGCTCCCGGGTCGCGGCGGTCACGCACTTCCAGGAATATATCGCCATCATGCGCCCCAGCGTGCGCGAATTCGCACCGCACGTTTCGGACATCCGCGTCACCTGGTCATCCGCACCGGATCTTAAAGACATCATCAGCGGCTGCGACGCCGTCATCTACGCCTCGGGCGCCGACCATGTGGCCGAACTCGTCGGTCCGGACGTGCAGTGTTTCGAATACCGGCACGCCGTCGATCCGGGTGGGCTCGACACCATTTTGACGCCGCGCCTCACCGAACTGCGCCACGTCAAGGGGCGCTCGACAGAACTCAAGATCGCCTGAGCGGTCTTCGGTAAAAAAGGGAACAGGGAATGAAAACTTTTCTTTTGACCACCAGCGCCATCGTCGCGCTGAACTTCATGCCGCTGCAGGCGGCCGTTGCGCAGGATGCCGATACGCTCGTGATCGGCGCCGACGTCGATGCCGGTACGCTCGATCCGCGCCTCACGCGTGACTCGACCGCTTCGCGCACCGCCGACCTCATCTATTCGGGCCTCGTGCACATCACGCCCGCGCTCGAGCCGGTGCCGGACCTGGCCGAAAGCTGGGAAAATCCCGATCCGACCACGTTCATCTTCAAGCTCCGTCCAGACCTCACCTTCTCGGACGGCAGCCCGCTGACCGCCGACGACGTCGTTTATACCTACACCACCCTGGTCAACCCCGATTTCAACGCCCCACAGCGCGCGCTTTATAGCCCGATCAGCGCCGTGGAAGCCGTTGACCCGCAGACCGTCAAGTTCACGCTGAGCGCGCCCTATGCACCGCTCCTTAGCTACCTCGATATCGGCATCGTGCCCAAGGCACTGGTCGAAGGCGGCACCGATATCGGTCTCAACCCGGTCGGCGCCGGCCCGATGAAGATGGTGTCGTGGAACCGCGGCAGCGAAATCGTGCTCGAAGCCAATGACAGCTACTGGCGCGGCGCTCCCGAGATCGAGAACGTCACCATCAAGATCATCGGCGACAACTCGGCTCGCGCCCAGGCTTTCGAAGCCGGCGACCTCGACGTGATCCAGTCGCCGTTGTCGCCGCAGGACATCGAGCGTCTCTCCGCTGACGACCGCTTCGGCAATGTCATTACCGCGGGCCTCGGCATCAACTACCTCAACTTCAACACCAAGGATCCGCTGCTCGCCGATCCCAAGATGCGCCAGGCCTTTGCCAAGCTCGTCGACCAGGACACCATCGTCAACGACATCTACCAGGGTGTCGACCAGGTCGCGCATTCGATCATCCTGCCCTCGTCCTGGGCGTTTTCGGACACGATCTCGCAGCCGACCTTCGACATCGAAGGCGCCATGGCCGATTTTGCAGCGCTCGGCTGGACCGACAGCAATGGCGACGGCGTGCTCGACAAGGACGGCCAGGACCTGGCCATCACGCTTGCCACGCATAGCGAAGATCCCAACCGCGTCCAGACCGTCGAATACCTGCAGGCCATCTTCGAATCTGCTGGTGTCAAGGCAACCGCGCAGATCACCGATTGGCCGTCCTTCTCTACCAATTACGTGCAGCAGGGTCTGCACCAGATCGCCGTGCTCGGCTGGCTCAACATCGTCGATCCCGATCGCCTGATGTTTGCCCAGTTCACCACGGACGGTCCGACCAACTGGGGTGGCTATTCCAACCCGGAAGTCGACACCCTGCTCCAGGAAGGCCGCTCGACCCTTGATCAGGCTCAGCGCGCGACTGCCTATCAGGCTGCCGCAACCATTCTCGCGGAAGAACTGCCATACTACGTGGTTTCGGCCCAGGGCTACCAGCTGTTCTACTCCAAGGACATCCCGGTTGAAGTCCAGGGCACGCCCCGTGGCAACCTGCGTGGCCTGATCGGTTTCACCGACTGATCGGCTAAACGCGGCCGGCGCTTGCCCCCCAGCGCCGGCCAAATCTTTTCCATCAAGGATATCGTCATGAGCTTCTCACAGCGGCTGAGCGCCGCCTATTACGCCGCGCTCCACCGCGACATTCGCGCACGGATGGCCGAAACCGGCGTCGACGTGCTGCTGCTCGATAGCAATGACGACGTCATCTATACGACGGGCTTTTCCCACTACACGACCGAGCGTCCGGTGGTGTTCGCGATGACGCAGCAGAATGCCTATCTCCTGGTGCCCGAACTCGAGCGCCACCACGCCACCGAGCAGCACACCGCCGCCGAACTCGTGGTCTATTTCGAATTTCCCGGCCGGGACCGCCCCTTTGCCGTTCTCGGCCGCACCCTAGGCGACATCAAGGGCGTCGTAGCTCATTCGCCCGGCATTTCGCTTGCCCGCGCGCCGCAGATCGAGGCCGCTTTCCCCAATGCCACGGTTCGCGCTTCGGGCATCGTCGGCCACATGCGCCTCGCCAAGCGCCCCGAAGAGCTAGTGCTGCAGCGCGAAGCAGCGCGCATCTCCGACTCCATGGTTAGCGCCGGCGTCGCCCTGATCGCCGAGGCCCTTCGCAACAACACGCAGATGCCGACCGAGATCGATATCGAGTCGCACATCATCCGCCATGCGCTCGACACCATGTATCGCGAGCACGAAGACATCATGCTGGTGCAGGGTACCGCCGGTGGCCTCGTTTATTCCGGCAAGCGTTCGGCATTCCCCCATGGCATGCCGTCGGGCCATCAGCCGCAGCGCGGCGAAAGCATGATCTTGTCGCTCGGCTGCCGGGTAGGGGGACGCGCGGCTGAAAGCGAGCGCACCTTCATTCTTGGCGAGCCCACCAAAGAACAGGAATGGTTTTACACCACCGCCCAGCAGGCACAGGAAATTGGCACCGCCGGCCTCGTCGCCGGAGCCACCTGCGCCTCGGCCGATGATCGCGCCCTCGATTTCATCCGCGACGCCGGCATGGGTCCCTACTGCCTCCATCGCGTCGGCCACGGCATGGGCGTCATGTTCCATGAACCGCCATGGGTCGAAGGCGGCGACGACACGATCCTCGTACCCGGCATGGTCTGCTCCTCCGAGCCCGCCCTTTATGTGCCCGGCCTCGGTGGCTTCCGCCTTGCCGATACCGTGCTCGTCACCCAGGACGGGCCGGAAAGCCTCACCCAGTTTCCGCGCAAGCTCGACGAGATCATCATTGCCTGATCCCCACCACCTTCTCGAGGGACCGCCATGCTAGCCTATGTCGTTCGCCGGCTGTTGCTGCTGATCCCCATGGCCATCGGCATGGTCGTGGTCACCTTTGGCCTGCTGCTGCTGATCCCCGGCGATCCTGCTGCGGTGCTGCTCGGCCAGGACGCGACGCCGGAGGCCATCACCAATCTGCGCAATACGCTGAGGCTCAACGATCCCTGGTTCATCCGCCTCTGGGACTATTTCGCTGCGCTCCTGCAAGGCGACATGGGCCGTTCGATCTTCCAGAACCAGCCGGTCGCCACAATTATTGCCGGCCGTCTAGGCGCGACGATCGAACTTGCCGTGGTTGCGTTGATCCTTGCGACCCTCATCGGGCTGACCCTCGGCGTTCTCGCGGCCATCCGGCAGGGGTCGTGGATCGATACGATCACCATGCTTTTTGCGCAGATCGGCGTTTCCATGCCGGTTTACTGGCTGGGCCTGCTGCTGATGCTGCTCTTCGCGGTACAGCTGGGTTGGCTGCCGGCCATCGGACGCGGCGTCCCGCTGCATGAGGCACTGTTTGCCGCCCTGACCGGTCGCCCGCAGGTCTTGTGGGACTCGCTGACCCATATGGCCCTCCCGGCGCTGGCGCTTGCCGCCAACTCGGCCGCCATCATCTCCCGCCTCGTGCGCGCCTCCATGCTCGAAGTGCTGCGCGAGGACTTCGTCCGCACCGCCTATGCCAAGGGTCTGCGCAAGGGCCGGGTGGTGGTGCGCCACGCGCTGCGCAATGCGCTGCTGCCGGTCTTGAGCGTCATCGGCCTGCGCTTCGGCGCGCTTTTGGGTGGCGCGGTAATCACCGAATCCATCTTTGCCTGGCCCGGCCTCGGCCAGCTGACGATCGCCGCCATTTCGCAGCGCGACCTGCCGCTGATCCAGGGCATCGTTTTGACCTTCGCCATCGTCTACGCCCTGGTCAATCTGGTGGTCGACCTTCTTTACGCCGCGGTCGATCCGCGCATCCGGCTCGGGTGATCCTCATGCAGCTCCCAAAAGCGCTCCGCAACACCTCGTTGGTCCTTGGCCTTTTCATCACGCTCGCCATCATCTTCTGCGCCGTTTTCGCGCCCTATGTCGCCACCCATGGCGTCGAGCAGATGGATATGCGCAACCGCTTCGAAGGCCCGACCTTGGAGCACATTCTCGGCACCGACAATTTCGGTCGCGACCTCTGGTCCCGCCTCGTTTTCGGTGCCCGCATTTCGTTAACCATCGCCGTCATTTCGGTCGTTTGCTCGGCCCTAATCGGCACCGTGGTCGGTCTCGCCGCTGGCTATTTCGGCGGTTGGGTCGACCAGCTGCTGATGCGCATCACTGATGTCTTCCTCGGCTTTCCGGCCATCGTGCTTGCCCTGGCCATCGTCGCTGTGCTCGGGCCGGGCGTGCTCAACGTGTCCTTTGCCATCATTGTCGTGGCCTGGACCGAATATGCCCGTGTCGTGCGCTCCACCACCTTGGTGCTGCGCGAGCAGAATTATGTGCAGGCCGCACGCGCCCTGGGCGCTAGTCCGTTGCGCATCCTGTTCCGCGAAATTCTGCCCAATGCCCTGGGCCCGATCATCGTTCTGGCCTCGCTCGGTCTGGGCACGGCTATCATCTCGGAGTCGGCCCTGAGCTTTCTCGGCTTCGGCCTGCCGCCGCCGACCCCGACCTGGGGCTGGACCCTGGCCTATGGCACCAAGTTCATGCGCGACGCGCCGTGGCTTTCCATCATTTCGGGCGCGACCATCATGATCACCGTGCTCGGCTTCAATCTCCTGGGCGACGGGCTCAGGGACGTTCTCGATCCACGCCAGCTTTCACGCGGCGGGGCCAAGGCCTCCAAGGCCAAATAACACCAAGGAATATTCGCATGGTCAAAACCATCAACCAGCTCCGTCCCAAGTTCACCACCAATGCCGATGGCAGCGATGCGGTGCTCTTCATCCACGAGCTGGTCGGCGAGGAACCGGGCCCGACCGTCGGCATCTCGGCCTCCATCCATGGCAATGAAAATACCGGTTCGCAGGCCATCCTCGAGCTCTTCCACATCCTCAAGGACATGCCGCTCAAGGGTCGCATCCTGCTGCTGCCGGTGGCCAACCCGTCCGCCTTCGCCGTCAACGAGCGCTATGCGACCATCGACAAGGTCGACCTCAATCGCCAGTTTCCCGGCAACCCCAAGGGCACCTATAGCCAGCAGCTCGCCCATGCCCTGACCGAGCAGTATCTCAACGTCATCGATATCCACATCGATCTGCACAGCGGCACCGATCGGCCGACCGTCGACTATGTCTACATCTGGAACGACGAAGAACTGTCGCGCGCCTTCGGCTCTAAGGTGCTGTACCGTCCGGTCGAGAACAAGCAGGGCACCGTTTTCGGTGGCACCACCAAGTCGGTGACCATCGATACCCGCAACATTCCGGTCGCCGTCATCGAGCTCGGCGGCGGCATCGTCGACCAGACCCCCTATATCAAGCGCACGGTCGACGGCGTGCTCAATATGCTTCGCAGCAAGGGCGTCATCCCGGGTGAAGTCACGCCCAATCCCAAGCAGATCGTCGTCACCGAGCTGGCAGGTATTCGACCCACCCAGGGCGGTTTCATCGAAACGCTGGCTCCCGCAAACGGGGAAACCATCACCGGCGATCAACTGCTCGGCCGCGTCGTCAGCCCTTACAATTTCGAAGTGCTCGAAGAGATCAAGACCCCGTTCGCGAACGGCATCATGATCATGCAGCACCTCACCCGCAACGTCGTCCAGAGCGGCGACTATGCCTACATGGTCGGCAATCTCGACGGCGCCACCGACTGAACGGGCACCAGGACAAGGAGACAATAGCGATGAACGCCATTGTACAAAACGATCAGGCTCCCGTGCTGCAGGTCACCGATCTTGAGATCGAGATCAATGGCGGCCAGGGAAGCTTTGCTGTTGTCTCCGAAATGAACCTTCATGTGCGTGCGGGCGAAACGCTCTGCATCGTGGGGGAAAGCGGTTGCGGCAAGTCCATGACCGCGCTTGCGCTGCTGCGCCTCCTTCCGGATGCGGCTAAGGTGGCTTCTGGCAAGATCCTCATCGATGGCCAGGACTTTATGGCCATGAGCGAGCGGCAGGTCGAAGATTATCGCGGCGAAAAGATCGCCATGATCTTCCAGGAGCCGCTAACGGCGCTCAATCCCGTGCTGCGCATCGGCGAACAGATTGCCGAAGCCGTCCGCCAGCACCGCAAATGCTCTCGCAAGGAAGCCCACGCCAAGGCGGTCGAGACGCTGCAGCTGGTGCAGATGCCGGACCCCGAGCGCCGCGCCGGGCAGTTCCCGCACGAACTTTCGGGCGGCATGCGGCAGCGCGCCATGATCGCTTTGGCGCTGGCCTGCGATCCCAAGATCATCATCGCCGACGAGCCGACCACCGCTCTCGACGTTACCATCCAGGCCCAAATCCTTGGCTTGATTTCGGACCTGCAAAAGCGCCTCGGTACGGCGCAAATCCTCATCACCCACGATCTGGGCGTCGTCTCCGAGGTCGCCGATCGGGTGATCGTCATGTATGCCGGCCGCAAGGTTGAAGAGGCCAGCATCTTCGACCTCTTCGACCGGCCCTTCCACCCCTATACGATCGGCCTCATGGGTGCGGTGCCGCAGGGCGGCGCCTCGAGCCAGGCCGGCGATCGCCTCGCCGATATTTCCGGCACCGTGCCGCCGCTCTGGGACCTGCCGAAGGGCTGCGCCTTCGCGCCAAGATGCCCGGGTGCCTCGGCCCGCTGCCTCGAGGAGCGCCCGCCGTTCCAGGAAAAACGCCCCGGCCACTGGGCCGCTTGCTGGGAGCACGACAATGCAGCCTGACGCCACGCCGCTCCTCAGCGTCGACAATCTCGAAGTCCATTTCCCCATTCGCGCCGGTGTATTGCAGCGCCAGGTCGGCGCCGTCAAAGCTGTCGATGGCGTGAGTTTTTCGCTCAATCGCGGCGAAACGCTGAGCCTTGTGGGCGAGAGCGGCTGCGGCAAGTCGACGACCGGCCTGGCGCTGATGGGGTTGGTCAAGCCAACCGGCGGGACGGTCAATTTCGATGGACAAGAGATCCGGGGCTTCAACCGCTCGGCGCTGAAAAGCTATCGCCGCCGCATGCAGATCGTTTTCCAGGACCCGTTCTCGTCGCTCAACCCCCGTCAGCGCGTGAAAGACATCATTCGCGCGCCGCTCGATATCCACAAGGTGGGCACCAAGGCCGAGCGTGACGATCGCGTCGCCGAGCTGATGCAGCGCGTGGGCCTGCGCCCCGACCAGGCCGACAATTTTGCGCACCAGTTTTCCGGCGGCCAGCGCCAGCGCATTGGGATCGCGCGGGCCCTAGCGCTCAACCCCGATGTCATCGTCTGCGACGAGCCGGTTTCGGCGCTCGACGTGTCGGTGCAGGCGCAGATCCTCAATCTCTTGAGCGATCTGCAGCGTGACCTCGGCGTCTCGTTTCTCTCCATCTCGCATGACCTTGGCGTGGTCGAATTCATCTCGCATCGCGTCGCCGTCATGTATCTGGGCAAAATCGTCGAGATCGCGCCCAAGACGCTGATCTTCGGGCACCCAACCCATCCCTATACCGAGCTCTTGATGCGCTCGGCGCCCTCGCACGATCCGCGCAAGCGCCATCAATTCAGCGCCACCAACGATGATATCCCGAGCGCCACGCGCAAACCCTCCGGTTGCCCGTTCCACACGCGCTGCCCCCTGGCCACCGAAGTGTGCAAGACGGTTGAGCCGGCATTGACGGCGCGGCCGGAAGGGCAATTGGTGGCGTGCCACCACCGCTAGGTTTGGAGAACTTTTGATGACGACCAGCACTCTATTTACCGGCGGCCGCGTGCTTGACGCAGAGCAGGGCACTCTGGCCGACGGCCTCGATGTGCTGGTGACCGGCGACCGGATCGTGGCCGTTGGGGAAAACATCGCGGCCCCCGCCGGTGCCACGACCATCGATGTTGGCGGCCGCACGATCATGCCCGGTCTCATCGACTGTCACGTTCACGTCGTTGCCGAAACGCTCGACCTTTGGGGCAACATGACGGCGCCCGCTTCGCTCGCGGCCCTGCGCTCGGCGCGGGTGATGAACGAGGCGCTGCTCCGCGGCTTTACCACGCTGCGCGACCTGGGTGGCGCCGATTACGGCCTGGTGCGCGCCGTCAACGAGGGCGTGATCACCGGCCCGCGTATCGTCATCTGCGGCAAGGGCCTGACCACGACCGGCGGCCATGCCGACCTGCGCTCGCGCACCGATGACCGGCCGGGCATCTTCTCGGACCGTTTGGGCTCAATGGGCCTCATCGTCGATGGCGTCGACAATGTCCGCGCCGCCTGCCGCACGATGATCAAGGAAGGCGCCAATTTCATCAAGGTCATGGCCAATGGCGGCGTGTCGTCGCCCAACGATCCCATCCATTCGATCCAGTATTCGCGCGAGGAAATTCTCGCCATGGTGGAAGAGGCCGAAAACGCCGGGCTCTATGTCGCCGCCCATGTCTATACCGACAAGGCCATCCGCCGCTGCGTCGAGCTGGGCGTCCATTCCCTCGAACATTGCAACCTGATCGAGCCGGAAACGGCAAAGCTTGCTGCCGAAAAGGGCTGCATCGCGGTGCCGACGCTTGTCGCCTATGACGCGCTGGCGCTCGAGGGCGAGGCGCTGGGTCTGGGCGCTGCCGAGTTTGCCAAGATCGACGTCGTCCGCAGCGGCGGCCTGCGCTCGCTCGAGATCATGCGCGATGCCGGACTGCCGATGGCCTTCGGCTCAGACCTCTTGGGCCAATTGCGCAAGTATCACTGCATGGAATTCGAGCTCCTTGCCAAGGTGCTCACCAATGCCGAAATCATCCGCTCTGCCACGACCATCGGCGCGCGGCTGTGCCAGCTCGAAGGCGAGGCTGGCGTCATTGCCGCCAACGCCTCCGCCGACCTTCTCGTGGTCGATGGCGACCCGTTCGAGGACATCTCCGTGCTGCAGGGCGACGGCGCTCACATGGCCGCCATCATGACCCGCGGCCAGTTTGCCAAGAACCAGCTGCACTGATCTTCCGACCCGGTGAGACACCATGCTGCTTGGATTGTTCGCTCTGCTGGCCTGCCAGCTTGCCGGCGAGGTCATCGTTCGCGCCTTCGCCTGGCCCGTGCCGGGGCCGGTGATCGGCATCGTCCTGATGTTCGCCGTGCTGACCCTTCATGGTCATCTCCGAAAGCCTGAAGCGGCCGAGCAGGGTCCCATTGCCAAAGTCGCCGACACACTGCTGGCCAATCTAGGCCTCGTCTTCGTACCGGCCGGCGTCGGCATTTCCCAGCACCACAGCCTGATCCTCGACCACGGTCTTGCGCTGATTGTTGCCCTCGTGGTCTCGACCGTAATGACGCTGCTGGTGACGGTCGGCGTCTTCCGCCTCGTCAGCCGGTTGCAGTCCAGTCGCCGGGCATTGCCATGAATGCAGCAACGCCCTTCGACCTTTGGGTCTATCTCGCCGCCAGCCCACTGCTCTGGCTCACCTTAACCGTCGGCATCTTCGTGGGCGCCCAGCGGCTCGCAAAGGCCAGCGGCTTTCATGCCCTGGTCAATCCGGTGCTGATCACCATTGTCGCCGTCGTCATCGTGCTGCAGCTGACCGGCACACGCTATGACACCTATTTCGACGGCGCCCAGTTCATTCACTTCATCCTGGGTCCGGCCACAGTCGCGCTTGCCGTGCCGCTTTATCGCGCTCGTCAGCTTGTACGGGCAAAAGCCTTGCCGATCCTGGCGGCCCTCGCCATCGGGGCACCGTTCGCTATCGCCTCTGCCACGATGATCGCCTTTCTGCTCGGCGCCGGCCGCGAGATCATCCTCGCTCTCGTCCCCAAATCGGTGACCGCCGGTATTGCCGTTGGCATCGCGGGTGAAATCGGCGCCGAACCTGCCCTGACTGCCGTTCTCGTCATCGCTACGGGCATTCTGGGCGCGGTCATCGTCACGCCGCTCATGAACGCGCTCAAGATCACCGACTATGCAGCGCGGGGCTTTGCTGCGGGCCTCACCTCGCATGGCATTGGTACGGCACGCGCCTATCAAGTGAACCCAATCGCCGGGTCGTTCGCTGGCCTCGCCATGGCGCTCAACGGCGTCGTCACCGCGATCATCGTTCCGCTGGTTTACGGCCCTCTCGCGGGCGCGTGACCTGCGAAGGTCTACGAGCCGCCCTGACCCCGGTCACCTTTGACCGACTCCATGGACACATGGGTGCTGGTATGCGCCACATGGGGCAAGCTGCTGATCTTTTCGCCGAGCACTTCCCGGTACTCGGCAATGTCTTGCGTGCGCACCTTGAGGAGGTAGTCGAAACTCGACGCAATCATATGTGCCTGCTCGACTTCGGGAATTGCTCGTACCGCCTTGTTGAAAGCGCTCAACGCCGCCTTCCGAGTGTCGCTGAGCTTGACCTCCACAAAAGCAACATGCGGCCTGCCCAGGCGCTCGGGATCAATGATCGCCCTGTAGCCCAGAATATAGCCCGCCTGTTCCAGACGGGTGATACGCGCCTGGCAGGGCGTTTTGCTCAGGTTCACGCGCCGGCTGAGTTCAGCCACGCTGATCCGTCCATCGCGGGCAAGCTCGTTGAGGATACGTCTGTCAAGGAGGTCTAAAGTGTCGCTCTTGGTCATTTCGTAGGCTTTTGTCTTGTCGAGTGCTCCAACTCTAACCTGAGATGGCGTTCTCGGCGACAACTTCAGGCAAAACGTCTGTTCTGTTTCTGGCATTGCTGATGTGACCGTAGCGTCACGCCATGGAGCCTTCCCTTGTCCGACACCGCCTCCGCCCGCCGCGCCATTCGCGCGCAAAATCTTGCCGATGAGTCCAGCCTGGTGCGCCAGCTCATCGCTGACTGCGGCCTCTCCGAGGCCGATCGGGCTGCCATCTCCACCCACGCTGAAAAGCTGGTGGAAACGGTGCGGAGAGGCAATAGGCTGGGTTTGATGGAGTCCTTTCTGGCCGAGTATGGCCTGGCGACAGACGAAGGCGTGGCGCTGATGTCCCTGGCCGAGGCGCTGCTCCGCGTGCCCGACGCCCAAACAGTCGACGCTCTTATCCAGGACAAGGTGGGTGGTCTCGATTGGGAGAGCCATTTCGGTGGCTCATCCAGCGGGCTGGTCAATTTTTCTTCCTGGGCGCTGAACCTGACGGCAGACGTTCTGGGCGAGCCTGAAGTCGGTCCCAAGAACGCGCTGCATCGCGCCGTTGCGCGGCTGGGTGAGCCCGTCATTCGCGCCGCCGTGGCGCAGGCCATGCGCCTCCTCGGTAGCCAGTTCGTTTTCGGCCGCACCATCGACGAAGCCATTGCCAACGCGCGTAAGCCTGAAGCGCAGGGCTACCGTTATTCCTATGACATGCTGGGCGAGGCCGCGCGGACGTCCGAAGACGCCGCGCGTTACCTCGACGCCTATGCCTCGGCCATTGCCCGGTTGGCGCCCCATTGCACCGCGCCTTCCGTGCGCGACAATCCAGGCATTTCGATCAAGCTCTCGGCGCTGCATCCTCGCTATGAATTTGCTCAGCGCGATCGGGTCATGACCGAGCTGGTCGGGGCGACGCGGCAACTCGCTATCGCCGCAAAGAATGCCAATATGGGTTTCAACATCGATGCCGAAGAGGCCGACCGGCTCGATCTCTCGCTCGACATCATCGCCGAGGTTCTGGCGACGCCCGAACTGGCCGGCTGGGACGGCTTTGGCGTCGTGGTGCAGGCCTATGGCAAGCGCGTTCTGCCGCTGATCGACTCGCTGGAGGCAACTGCCAGCGCGCTCGGCCGCCGCATCATGGTGCGGCTGGTCAAGGGTGCCTATTGGGATGCCGAGATCAAGCGTGCGCAGGTCATGGGGCTGGATAATTATCCAGTCTTCACCCGCAAGGCTTCGACCGACATCAGCTATCTCGCTGCCGCGCGGCGCCTCTTCGCATCACCCAGCATCTATCCGCAATATGCCTCGCACAACGCGCATACTGCCGCCGCCGTTCTGCACCTGGCCAAGGAAGCCGGACGGGCGACCGATACATATGAGTTCCAGCGCCTCCACGGCATGGGCGAGCGGTTGCACGATGTATTGCGCACCACGGCGGGAACACGCACCCGGATCTACGCGCCGGTCGGAGCGCACAAGGACCTGCTGGCCTATCTGGTCCGGCGGCTGCTCGAAAATGGGGCGAACGGATCCTTCGTCTATCAAATCGCCGACGAGCACATCCCGGCCGCGGTCGTTGCTGAAGACCCGATCGGCAAGGTGTTGGCTTTGGGTGACAAGATCGCCAATACCGCAATCCCGGCACCTTCCGCGATCTTTGCACCCCGGCGCAATTCGGCAGGACTTGACCTGACCGATCCCGTGGCGTTCGGCGCAGTGCACGCGGCGCGAAACGCGTTCCAAACGGCGCAATGGCAAGCCCGGCCTTTGTTGGGCCGGCCTGCAGCGATAACCGGCGATCCTGTTCCGGTGACCAACCCGGCCCAACCCAGCGATCGGCTCGGCACAGTCATTAATGCCACCCCCAATGATGTGAAGCTGGCCATTGGCGCTGCTGTGACATCCGGCTGGGCACAAGTGCCGGTTGCCGATCGTGTAGCGCTGCTGCGTGCGACTGCTAATCTTTACGAGGCGAACCGAGCGGAGCTGTTTGCCCTCCTCGCACGCGAGGCCGGCAAGACTTGGGCCGACGCAGTGGCCGAAGTCCGCGAAGCTGTCGATTTCCTGCGCTATTATGCGGAGGAAGCGAAACGGCAGACCCTGGACGCGCCGCTCGGTGTTATCGTTGCAGTCTCACCGTGGAATTTCCCCTTGGCGATCTTCACGGGCCAGATTGCCGCGGCTCTCGTCGCAGGCAATGCCGTGCTCGCCAAGCCGGCGCCGCAGACGCCGCTGATCGCCACCCGCGCTGTGCAGTTGATGCATGAGGCGGGCATCGCACCCGATGCGGTGCAGCTCTTGCCCGGAGGTGGTGAAATCGGGGCGGCCCTGGTGTCCGATCCGGCAATCGCCGGCGTGGTCTTTACCGGCTCGCTGCCCACTGCGCACAGTATCGATCGAGCAATGGCGGCTAACCTCGCCCCCACCGCGCCGCTGATCGCCGAAACGGGTGGTCTCAATGCCATGATCGTCGACTCGACGGCACTGCCGGAGCAGGCAGTGCGCGATATCCTCGCCTCAGCGTTCCAGTCGGCGGGCCAGCGCTGTTCAGCCTTGCGGGTGCTCTATGTGCAGGAGGATGCAGCCGACCGCACCATCGAGATGCTGAAAGGCGCCATGGATGAGCTGCGCCTCGGCAATCCATGGGACCTCGCGACCGACATCGGCCCGGTTATTGACGAAGCAGCGCGGGCCAAGATTTCCGCTCATGTCGACAGCTATGCGCGTGCCGGCAAGTTGATCCATCGACTGGCAGGGCCGGGGGAGGGCACCTTCGTTGCCCCGGCCGTTCTGCGCATCACAGGCATCGAGGAACTGACCGAAGAAATCTTCGGGCCGGTGCTTCATGTCGCAACATTCAAGGCTGCCGAGCTTGACAAGGTCATCGCAGCAATCAACGGGAGCGGCTACGGGCTAACCTTCGGTCTGCACACACGCATTTCCTCTCGCGTGCGGCAGGTGTCCAAAAGCGTTCGCGCCGGCAATATCTATGTGAACCGCAATCAGATTGGCGCTGTCGTTGGCTCGCAGCCCTTCGGAGGCGAAGGCTTTTCAGGAACCGGACCGAAGGCTGGCGGACCGCATTATCTGCCGCGGTTTACCAGGATCTCGCACTGCGCCGACACGGCACCACTGACGCTTCCCGGCCCCACGGGAGAAAGCAACGTCTTGCAGATGAGTCCGCGCGGCACGCTTTTGTGCCTGGGGCCCGCGGTCGCAGATCAGCAAGCACAGGCCGCGATGGCAGCGCAGGTTGGAAGCAGGGCAATCATCGCCAGTCATGATCGCGGAGAGCTCGATGGCGACTTCGATGCCGTGGCCTATTTTGGGCATGGGGCGGGGCTCGGTACCGTACGTTCGCAGCTGGCCGCGCGGCCTGGTGCAATCGTGCCGCTACTGACCTCGGCCGACCAGACCGGCCTGCTCCTGCTGGAACGCCATGTTTGCATCGACACGACCGCAGCAGGCGGCAATGCCAGCTTGATGTCCCAAGCTGGCTAAGGTTGTGATCCGGAATGGTCTCTAACTGCGGGAAAGTAAGAATACTCGCCGCATGTCGATGGAGCTCTGCGCGTTGTAACCTCTGGAGAACAGCAGGCGAATAGATTGCCAGCAACTCTTATCGTGAGGTCACCATGCCCATACGCCGCCGTTCCCTTCTTCTCGGCCTTGCCGCCTTGCCGCTCATCGGCGGTCTTCTGCCAACATCAGCACAAGAAGCTCCGGTGGTTATCCCGGCGCCTGAGCAGGATCTCACCGAAACCGGGACGACTGCTGTTGCAGTTCTCGCCGGCGGCTGCTTCTGGGGTGTCCAGGGCGTCTTCCAGCGCGTCAAAGGCGTAAAAAGCGCCGTGTCGGGTTATTCCGGTGGCGAAGCGGACACCGCCACCTATGACCGCACGAGCCGGGGCGATACAGGTCATGCGGAGACGGTTGAAGTCACCTACGATCCTAGCCAAATCAGTTTCGGTGAGCTGTTGCAGATCTATTTCTCGGTGGCTCACAACCCGACCCAGCTGAATTACCAGGGTCCGGATCATGGCACTCAGTATCGTTCGACCATATTCGTCTCCAATCCGGACCAGGAGGCGGTAGCCAAGGCCTACATCGCACAGCTGGATGCGACGGGGCTTTTCGAAGGCCCGATCGTTACGACGCTGGAGCAGTTCAAGGCCTTCTATCCGGCCGAGCAGTACCACCAGGACTTTCTGACTCTTAATCCTGACTGGCCGTACATCGTGGTGCACGACCTGCCCAAGATTGCAGCCCTTGAGCAGATCTTCCCAGATCGATTCCAATCGGACCCTGTCCTGGTGGGAACCCTTCCGGCGGCAT
The DNA here is from genome assembly GCF_016698665.1 of Devosia rhizoryzae. NCBI lineage: Bacteria > Pseudomonadati > Pseudomonadota > Alphaproteobacteria > Hyphomicrobiales > Devosiaceae > Devosia > Devosia rhizoryzae. The sequence continues at coordinate 1,383,093 of NZ_CP068046.1, read as the reverse complement.
GACACCCGGGGCCGCAAGCCAAGCTTGCGGCCTGTTTCTTTGGTAGTCGAGTCCTGGCGAAACCGACTCGCCCTATGGCTGACCCTCTGGAAATCCCCCAGATCAACCCACCAAAGCCATGTTTCAGGCGGCATTTGTTTCAAAATGAACCAATTGCGGGACATTCCTGCAACAGGTACCCCCAAATGGTCATCGTGCATTAGCCGAACTGCCCAATTTGGCGTTTGACACTCTTGTCAGGCGCAGGTGCTTGAGGCATCTATCGGCTCGACTACGGTTAACTCTATTGGGAGTGCAAGCATGTTTGTACGTTCTTTGGCTATCGGCGTTTCCGCCGCTGCTCTTATGGTTGGTGGCGCTCAGGCCGCTGACCTCATCATCCCGACCACCCCGCAGCCGATCATGGAATCGTACGGCTTCGATTGGGACGGTTTCTACGTCGGTGCTCGCGTTGGCGGCCAGTTCAAGGATGGCGGCACCACCTTCGGTAACGTCCTTACCGGTGGCGGCAACGTCACGAACGGCGTTATCGGCGCTGCTGCTGGTGTGAACTTCATCGTTGCTGACCCGTTCCTGATCGGCGCTGAAGTCACCGGCGACTACATCTGGGGCAACGGCGTCGACACCGGTGAGTTCTTCGCGAACCTCCGCGCTGGCGCAGTCGTCACCGACTCGGTTCTCGTTTATGCCCTCGGTGGTGTTGGCGTTCAGACCGGCAACAACGGTGTTGGTACCACTGGCCTCTACCAGCTCGGTGGTGGTGTTGAATTCGCAGTAACCGACGCTGTCACCGTTCGCGGTGAAGTTGTTGGCCAGGGCGACTTCAACAATGGCGGCGTTAACGACCGCTTCTTTGAAACCGCCAAGGCAACCGTCGGCGTTTTCTACCACTTCTAAGATTGCAGGGTGGCGAGTTAGCTCGCCACCAATTACTTGCAACCCAATGCGGCGGACCGAGCGATCGGTCCGCCGTTTTGGTTTTTGGCATGGTCAAGAGCGGTGTTCAGGTCTCTAAGAAGCAGCACATTCTTCGATCACGCCAGCTTGTTACATGATGTTTTCGCTCATGTTTTCTTTCCCTTGAAACAGCTCATGCTTAGGTCTAATCCGTTGCCCATCACCGCCGTGTCGGTTCGTATGCCCCAATTGCATCGATTCCCGCACGCCCATCGGCCGCTCTGGCCGTCTGAAAACTAGGCTGCCGCATGAACGATTTGCTCAGCGCTTACCTGCCGATTGTCCTCTTTATCGGCCTCGCTGCTGTTATCGCCCTGGCTTTGCTAGTGGCGCCGTTTCTGGTTTCCGTTAAGCGTCCCGATCCCGAAAAGGTTTCGGCCTTCGAAGCTGGGTTCGAGGCGTTCAGCGATGCCCGCATGAAGGTCGATGTCCGCTTCTACCTCGTCGCCATCCTCTTCATCATCTTCGATCTTGAAGTCGCATTCCTGTTCCCTTGGGCTGTCGCTTTCCGGGATGTGGGCTGGTTCGGCTTCTGGTCGATGATGATCTTCCTCGGCGTGCTGACCATCGGCTTTATCTATGAATGGCGTAAGGGAGCTCTCGAATGGGATTGAGCACCGCTTCTTCAACTATGGTCACGCCGCGCCCTACCGGCGCGCTTGATCCTGCAACCGGCAAGCCGGTTGGGGCCGATGATCCGTTCTTCACCGGCGTCAACAATGAGCTTGCCGACAAAGGCTTCATGGTCACGACCGTGGCGCAGCTCATAACCTGGGCACGCACCGGCTCGCTGATGTGGATGCAGACGGGCTTGGCCTGTTGCGCTGTCGAAATGATGCAGATGTCGATGCCGCGCTACGACGTCGAGCGCTTCGGTGCCGCGCCGCGTGCTTCACCGCGCCAGTCCGACGTTCTGATCGTGGCCGGCACGCTGACCAACAAGATGGCGCCTGCTCTGCGCAAGGTCTACGACCAGATGCCCGAGCCGCGCTACGTCATCTCTATGGGCTCCTGCGCCAATGGCGGCGGCTATTACCACTATTCCTATTCCGTCGTTCGCGGTTGCGACCGCGTGCTGCCGGTGGACGTCTATGTCCCGGGCTGCCCGCCGACCGCTGAAGCGCTTCTTTACGGCATTCTGTTGCTGCAAAAGAAGATCCGCCGCGACGGCACCATTGAGCGCTAGGGCAGGGACATGGATCAGGCCACAGTTCTGGACCGCCTCACCGCACTGGGCGAGCATATCACCACCAATCTGGGTAGCGCCGTCACTGATTTCGAGGTGGCCTTCGGTGACCTCACGATCAACATCGAGCGCGACTCGATTGCCGAGGTCGCCCGCTTCCTGCGGGACGATCCGCAGTGCCGCTTCATCGCCTTCCTCGATGTTTGCGGTGCTGACTATCCGGCGCGCGAGTTCCGCTTCGACGTCGTCTACCATTTCCTGAGCCCGCACTTGAACCAGCGCGTTCGCGTCAAGCTTCAGGCCGATGACGAGACGCCGGTTCCATCGATTTGCGACATCTATCCCGGCGCCAACTGGTTCGAGCGCGAAGTCTACGACCTTTTCGGCGTGCTGTTTTCGGGTCATCCCGATCTGCGCCGGATTCTCACCGACTACGGCTTTGACGGGCATCCGCTGCGCAAGGACTTCCCGATGACCGGCTTTGTCGAAGTTCGCTACGACGAAGAGCGCCGGCGCGTGGTCTACGAGCCCGTCGCGCTAGCCCAGGAATTCCGCTCTTTCGATTACCTGTCGCCTTGGGAAGGTACGGACTACGTGCTGCCGGGTGACGAGAAGGCTAAGAACTGATGGCTGAAGTCGACGTTCGCAACTTCACTCTCAATTTCGGCCCCGTGCACCCTTCGGCGCACGGCGTGCTGCGCATGATCCTTGAACTGGATGGCGAGCTTGTCGAGCGCGTCGATCCGCATATTGGCCTGCTGCATCGCGGCACCGAGAAGCTGATCGAAGCCAAGACTTATCTCCAGGGCCTGCCATATTTCGACCGTCTCGATTACGTGGCGCCGATGAATCAGGAACATGCCTATGCGATCGCTATCGAGCGCATGCTGGGCATCGAGGTGCCGCGCCGTGCACAGTTGATCCGCGTGCTTTACGCCGAGATCGGGCGCCTTCTGGCACACCTGATGAACGTCACCACCCAGGCCATGGACATCGGCGCGCTGACGCCCCCGCTTTGGGGTTTCGAGCAGCGCGAAAAGCTCATGGTGTTCTACGAGCGCGCGTCCGGCGCCCGCATGCACGCGGCCTACTTCCGTCCCGGTGGCGTCCATCAGGACCTGCCGCAGGCGCTTGTCGACGACATCGAGTCGTTCTGCCACCAGTTTCCCAAAGCACTGGACGACATCGACCAGTTGCTGACCGGCAATCGCATTTTCAAGCAGCGCAATGTCGATATTGGCGTCGTGCCGCTCGAAGAAGCCTGGGGCAGGGGGTTCTCCGGCGTCATGGTGCGCGCATCGGGCGCTGCCTGGGACTTGAGAAAATCGCAGCCCTACGACGCTTATGCCGAAATGGAATTTGACATTCCGACCGGCAAGAACGGCGACTGTTATGATCGCTACCTGGTCCGCATGGAAGAAATGCGCCAGGCCAACGAAATCATGAAGCAGTGCGTCGCCAAGCTCAACGCACCAGACGGCAAGGGCCCGATCGCGACGCTCGACGGCAAGGTCGCTCCGCCCAAGCGCGGTGAGATGAAGCAGTCGATGGAAGCGCTGATCCATCACTTCAAGCTTTACACCGAAGGCTTCAAGGTCCCGGCCGGCGAGATTTATGCCGCCGTGGAAGCGCCCAAGGGTGAGTTCGGCGTCTATCTCGTGTCCGATGGCACCAACAAACCCTATCGCTGCCATATCCGTGCGCCGGGCTTTGCCCATCTCAGCGCCATGGACCACCTGTGCAAGGGGCACATGCTGGCCGACGTCACTGCGATCCTCGGATCGATCGATATTGTGTTCGGAGAGGTTGATCGCTGATGACTGTGCGACGCCTTGCAGACGAGTCGGTGCAGCCGGCAAGTTTCGCTTTTTCTGCAGAAAACGCCGCTTGGGCCGAAAAGCGCATCGGGCTTTATCCGGCTGGCCGGCAGCAATCCGCCGTGATCCCGCTGCTCATGCGCGCGCAGGATCAGGACGGCTGGGTGACCCGCGCGACCATTGAAAAGGTCGCCGAAATGCTCGGCATGCCCTATATCCGCGTGCTGGAAGTGGCGACCTTCTATACGCAGTTCCAACTGCAGCCGGTGGGCACGCGCGCCCACGTCCAGGTTTGCGGCACGACGCCCTGCATGCTGCGCGGCGCCGAAGACCTGATCAACGTCTGCCGCAGCAAGATCCACCATGATCCGCACCATCTCAATGAAGATGGCACGCTGTCCTGGGAAGAAGTCGAATGTGCCGGCGCTTGCGTTAACGCACCCATGGTTGCGATCTTCCACGACACTTATGAAGACCTGACGCCGGCCCGCCTCGAAGAAATCATCGATGCTTTCCACGCCGGCAACGGCGCCAGCATCAAGCCGGGTCCGCAGATCGACCGCCAATTCTCGGGTCCCGAGGGCGGCGAGACGACGCTGCTGGAAACACCGACCGCAACGCGCGAGAAGTTCGTGCCGCCAGCGCCCCCGGAAGCTCCCGCTGCACCGGCCGCTGCTCCTGCGGCTCCTGCAGCGCCCGCTGCTCCGCAGGCGCCAACCAATGCTGCAAAGCCCCGCGATGTGGCCGAGGAGAACGCTCCCGCGATCAAGGGCACGCCTGCCGACGCCAAGGTCAGCCAGGCCAAGGCTGAAAGCGCACGTGCAGCCGCGGGCAACGCCGCCAAGGCTGATGGCACGCCCAACACGGCCATGCGTGAAGGCTCCACCGGTGCCGAGTCCGATGCCTCCAAGGTCGACGGTGGCAAGGCTGTCGGCAAGGAGCAGGCGACGTCTCCTGCCGCTGAGGGGACCTCGACGTCGCCCGAACCGGTAAAGCCCGAGATCGTTGCGCCGGAGGCCAATCCCAAGGAAGTCAGCCCCACCGCCGACAAGGGTGCGGTTGCGCCGATTTTCGAGCGTCCGGAGGGCGCCGCTGACAATCTCAAGCTCATCTCTGGCGTCGGTCCGGTGATCGAAGCCAAGCTCAACGCCCTGGGCGTCACCCGCTATGACCAGATCGCCAAATTCGGTGCGGAAGACCTCACGCGTCTCGACACCGCGCTCAACTTCCGCGGTCGCGTTTCGCGTGACAACTGGGTCGGCCAGGCCGAGGCGCTGGCGCGTGGCGGCATCGAAGAACATCGCCGCCTATTCGGGAAGGATCCCCGCTGATGCTTGCTGACAAGGATCGCATCTTCACCAACCTCTACGGCCGGCACGACTGGACGCTGGCTGGCGCGCGGCAACGCGGCGCCTGGGCTGGCACCAAGGAGTTCATCGACTCCGGACGCGACTGGATCACCAACGAGGTCAAGGCCTCGGGCCTGCGTGGCCGCGGCGGCGCCGGTTTCCCGACCGCGCTCAAGTGGACCTTCATGCCCAAGGTCAGCGATGGCCGTCCGCACTATCTGTTGGTCAATGCCGACGAGTCCGAGCCCGGCACGTGCAAGGATCGCGAGATCATGCGCCACGACCCGCACCATCTGGTCGAGGGCTGCCTTCTGGCCGCGCGCGCCATGGATGCGCATCTGGCCTTCATCTATGTGCGTGGCGAATTCATCCGTGAGCGCCAGCATCTCGAGCATGCTGTTCAGGAAGCTTACGACGCCAAGCTGATCGGCAAGGACAATATTCACGGCTGGGACCTGGACATCATCGTCCACCATGGTGCTGGCGCCTATATCTGCGGCGAAGAAACCGCGCAGATGGAGTCGCTTGAAGGCAAGAAGGGTCAGCCGCGCCTCAAGCCGCCATTCCCCGCCGGCATGGGCGTTTATGGCAATCCGACCACCGTCAACAACGTTGAGTCGATCGCCGTTGTGCCGGAAATCCTGCGCCGCTCCGGCGCCTGGTTTGCCTCCATCGGCCGCGCCAACAATACTGGCACCAAGCTCATGTGCGTCTCCGGCCACGTCAATCGCCCGGCGACCTTTGAAGAAGCCATGGGCGAAAGCTTCAAGGACATCATCGATAAGCATTGCGGCGGCGTGCGCGGCGGCTGGGATAACCTCCTTGCCGTGATCCCAGGCGGTTCGTCGGTGCCTTGCGTGCCGGGCGAAAGGATCCAGAACGCGGTCTATGATTTCGACGGCCTTCGCGAAGTCGGCTCTTCGATGGGCACCGCGGCGATCATCGTCATGGACAAGTCCACCGACATCATCAAGGCCATCTGGCGCCTGTCGGCCTTCTACAAGCACGAAAGCTGCGGCCAGTGCACGCCGTGCCGCGAAGGCACCGGCTGGATGATGCGCGTCATGGAGCGCATGGTCGAAGGCCGTGCCCAGAAGCGCGAAATCGACATGCTGTTTGAAGTGACCAAACAGATCGAAGGCCACACCATCTGCGCCCTCGGCGACGCTGCGGCATGGCCGATCCAGGGCCTGATCCGCAACTTCCGCCACGTCATCGAACAGCGGATCGACCAGTATACATATTCGTCCACCAGCGACGGCGCCGTGCCGTCGATCGCTGCGGAGTAGGCTTATGGCCAATATCAAAGTCGACGGCCAGCTCGTCGAAGTTCCGGACTACTATACCCTGATGCAGGCGGCCGAAGCCGCTGGCGCCGAGATCCCGCGCTTTTGCTACCACGATCGCCTGTCGGTCGCGGGCAATTGCCGCATGTGCCTCGTTGAAGTGAAGGGTGGCCCGCCAAAGCCGCAGGCCTCCTGCGCCATGTCGGTCAAGGACTTGCGTCCCGGCCCCAACGGCGAGCCGCCTGAAATGTTCACCAACACGCCCATGGTCAAAAAGGCCCGCGAAGGCGTGATGGAATTCCTGCTGATCAACCATCCGCTCGATTGCCCGATCTGCGATCAGGGCGGCGAATGCGATCTCCAGGACCAGGCCATGGCCTATGGCGTCTCCGGCTCGCGCTTCTTCGAGAACAAGCGCGCCGTCGAAGACAAGTATATGGGTCCGCTGATCAAGACATCGATGAACCGCTGCATTCACTGCACGCGCTGCGTTCGCTTCACCACCGAAGTCGCCGGCATTTCCGAGCTCGGCCTCCTGGGTCGCGGCGAAGATGCCGAGATCACACCATATCTCGAGCGCGCGCTTACCAGCGAACTCCAGGGCAATGTCATCGACCTTTGCCCGGTCGGCGCTCTGACCTCCAAGCCCTACGCCTTCCACGCTCGCCCTTGGGAACTGAGCAAGACCGAGAGCATCGACGTCATGGACGCCGTAGGCTCGGCCGTACGCGTCGACGCCCGTGGGCGCGAAGTGATGCGCGTGCTGCCGCGCGTCAACGAAGCCATCAACGAAGAGTGGATCTCCGACAAGACCCGCTTCCACTGGGATGGTCTCAAGACCCAGCGTCTCGACCGCCCCTATGTGCGCAAGAATGGCCGCCTTCAGGCGACGACCTGGGACGAAGCTTTCGCAACTGTCGCTGCCCGTATCAAGCAGGCCGGTAACCGCGTTGGCGCCATCGCCGGTGACCTTTCTGCCGTCGAGGAAATGTACGCGCTCAAGGGTCTTCTCGCCTCGATCGGCTCGGGCATGACCGATGTGCGCCCCGCCATGTCGGGCATCGATCCGTCCATGCCGCGCTCGGCCTATCTGTTCAACCCGACCATTGCCGGCATCGAAGAAGCCGACGCCATTCTTATCATCGGCGCCAATCCGCGCCGCGAGGCCGCGGTGCTCAATGCCCGCATCCGCAAAACCTGGCGTGCCAAGAACATCCCCATCGCCGTCATCGGCGAGCAGGCCGATCTGACCTATGCGCACGAATATCTGGGCGCCGGTTTCGAAACGCTGGCCGACCTTGCTGCCGGCAACGGCGCCTTTGCGAACACGCTCGCCAATGCCCAGCGTCCGCTGATCATCGTCGGCGAAGGTGCGGTTTCGCATGCCGGCCTTGGCAAGCAGGCCGGCCGCGACACCATCGCGCTGGGGGCAAAGCTCGCCAGCGGCGCCAATGTTGCAGAGGGCTGGAACGGCTTTGCGCTGCTGCATAACGCTGCCAGCCGCGTCGGTGGCCTCGATATTGGCTTTGTGCCGCATAATGGCGGCGTCTGCTCCGCAGACCAGATCGCCATGGCGGGTAGGGGCGAGCTCGACGTCCTGTTCCTGCTGGGCGCCGACGAATACGACACCTCGGCCATGGGCAATGCCTTCGTGGTCTATATCGGCTCGCACGGTGACAAGGGCGCAAACCGCGCCGATGTCATCCTGCCGGGCGCGACCTACACGGAAAAGTCCGGCACCTATGTGAACACGGAAGGTCGCGTGCAGGTAACCACCCGCGCCGTATTCCCGCCCGGCGATGCCAAGGAAGATTGGGCCATCATTCGCGCCCTGTCCGGCGTCATCGGCCAGCCGCTGCCCTATAACTCTTTGTCGCAGCTGCGCAGCGCCATCTATGCGGAATTCCCGCATCTGGCGCGCATCGACCAGATCACGCCTGGCGCGGTTGGCGATCTCGCCACCTTGGCCGGCGCTGCGATCAAGACCCAGTCGGCGTCCTACAAATCGCAGGTTTCGGACTTCTATCTCAGCAATCCGATCGCTCGTGCATCTGCCGTTATGGCCGAATGCGCTGCGATGGCCTCCGGCATGCGCCAAGCTGCGGAGTAGGGGAGCATAATGGACTTCATCAACGCTGCCCTCGACTACCTGCTCGGGATCCCGGCCATTGGCTTGGGCACCCAGATCGGGTTTGTCTATAAGGCGCTCGCTCTCCTTGTTGGCCTCCTGATCTTCACGGCCTTTATCCTCCTGGCCGACCGCAAGGTCTGGGCAGCGGTGCAGCTGCGCCGCGGTCCCAACGTCGTCGGGCCGTTCGGCCTCCTGCAATCCTTTGCCGACCTCCTGAAGTTCGTCTTCAAGGAAGCCATCATTCCAGCCGGCGCCGACAAGATCCTCTTCCTTGCCGCCCCGCTGATCACCGCAACGCTGGCGCTTGCCGGCTGGGTCGTCGTGCCTGTGTTTGATGGCGGCGCCATGGCTAACATCAATATCGGCATTCTTTACCTCCTCGGCGTGTCGTCGCTTGGCGTCTATGGCGTCATCATCGGCGGCTGGGCGTCTAACTCCAAATACCCTTTCCTTGGCGCCTTACGCTCTGCGGCGCAGATGGTGAGCTACGAAGTCTCGATCGGCCTCGTCATCATCACCGTGCTGCTCTGCGTCGGCTCGCTCAACCTCAACGACATCATTCTGGCGCAGCGCGATATGGGCTTGGCCCATGCCATCGGCGTGCCGTGGCTGACCTTCCTCAACTGGTTCTGGCTGCCGCTCTTCCCGATGTTCGTGGTGTTCTACATTTCGGCCTTGGCCGAAACCAACCGCCCGCCCTTCGACATGGTTGAAGGCGAGTCCGAACTCGTCGCCGGCTTCATGACCGAATATTCGGCCACGCCCTACCTGCTGTTCATGCTGGGCGAATACATCTCGATCCTCCTGATGTGCGCCATGACCACGGTGCTGTTCCTGGGTGGCTGGACGTCGCCGATCGACCTGCCGCCATTCACCTGGATTCCGGGCCTCATCTGGTTCTTCATCAAGGTCACGCTGGTCTTCTTCATGTTCGCCATGGCCAAGTCCATCGTGCCCCGCTACCGCTACGACCAATTGATGCGAATCGGCTGGAAGCTCTTCCTGCCGCTATCGCTGATCATGGTCATTATCGTTGCTTTCGTGCTTCAGCTCACCGGCTGGGGCTGGCATGGAGGCGTTGCCTGATGCGCGTCGGACAAGTCGTAAATACCCTCCTGCTGCGCGAGTTCGTCTCCGCCTTCTTCTTGGCCATGCGCTACTTCTTCAGCCCCAAGCCGACGGTGAACTACCCCTTCGAAAAGGGCCCGGTTTCGCCGCGCTTCCGCGGTGAACATGCGCTGCGCCGCTACCCCAATGGCGAAGAGCGCTGCATTGCTTGTAAGCTTTGCGAAGCCATCTGCCCGGCCCAGGCCATCACCATCGAAGCCGGCCCGCGCCAGAACGATGGCACCCGCCGCACAGTGCGCTACGACATCGACATGGTGAAATGCATCTATTGCGGCTTCTGCCAGGAAGCTTGCCCGGTAGACGCCATCGTCGAAGGCCCGAACTTTGAATTTGCGACCGAAACGCGCGAAGAGCTCTACTTCAACAAAGAGCGGCTCTTGGCCAACGGCGACCGGTGGGAACGCGAACTCGCGTCCAACCTCGCCGCTGACGCGCCATATCGCTAAGAGGGAAGACGGATGAGCCTTCCACTATTCTTCTTCTACGTCTTCTCGGCAGTGACGGTCGCCTCGGCCTTCATGGTGATTTCCTCGCGAAATCCCGTCCATGCCGTGCTGTTCCTGATCCTCGCCTTCGTCAATGCAGCCGGCCTCTTCATGCTGGCCGGTGCCGAGTTCCTGGCGCTGATCCTGATCGTCGTCTATGTGGGCGCCGTCGCGGTGCTGTTCCTCTTCGTCGTCATGATGCTCGACGTCGATTTCGCCGACATGCGGCGCGGCATGCTGCAATATGCGCCGGTCGGTATCGTCGTCGGCATCGTGCTGCTGCTCGAGCTTCTGCTGGTTGCCGGTAGCTTCCTCGTCGCGCCCGATGCGGCCAGCGGATCGTCGCTGCCGATCGACGCAACCATGGACAATACCCGTGCGCTCGGCCTCGTGCTCTACACGCGCTACGTCTTCCTGTTCCAGGGCGCCGCAGCCATCCTCCTGGTGGCCATGATCGGTGCCATCGTCCTGACCCTGCGTCACCGCACCGGCGTCAAGCGCCAGAGCACCGCAGCGCAGCTCGGCCGCATGCCTGCCGACACGCTCCAGGTCGTCAAAGTCAAAAGCGGCGAGGGGCTGCAATAATGGTCGGTACGGTTATTGGGCTCGGTCACTACCTGACCGTTGCGGCGATCCTGTTCACGCTGGGCGTGTTCGGAATCTTCCTCAACCGCCGCAACATCATCGTCATCCTGATGTCGGTGGAGTTGATCCTCTTGGCGGTCAACCTCAACCTCGTGGCTTTCAGCTCGCATCTGCAGGACCTTCAGGGTCAGGTTTTTGCGCTGATGATCCTCACCGTTGCTGCTGCCGAGGCCGCCATCGGTCTCGCCATCCTCGTCACCTTCTATCGCAATCGGGGCACGATCGCGGTTGAAGACGCCAACCAGATGAAGGGTTAAGGGGCACCCTCTATGATCATTCAGGCGATTGTTTTCCTGCCCCTCGTCGGGGCACTCGTCGCAGGCCTGCTCGGCCGCAGCATCGGCCACCGGCCATCCGAATTCATCACCACTGGCCTCCTCATCATCGCTGCGGTGCTGAGCTGGGTCGTCTTCCTGCCTGTTGCCTTTGGTGATGGCCTGGTCGGTGCGGTCGGCGACGGCCATGCCGCCGTGGTCAAGGTCGAGGTCATGCGCTGGATCCAGGTCGGCGACATGGACCTGCGCTGGATCCTGCGCGTCGATACGCTCACTGCCATCATGCTGGTCGTCGTGAACACGGTCTCGGCCCTCGTTCACCTTTATTCCATCGGCTACATGAACGAAGATCCGCACCGTTCGCGCTTCTTCGCCTACCTCTCGCTCTTTACCTTCGCCATGCTGATGCTGGTGACGGCCGACAACTTCTTGCAGATGTTCTTCGGCTGGGAAGGCGTGGGCCTCGCGTCCTATCTCCTGATCGGTTTCTGGTACACGCGCCCCTCGGCGACCGCCGCGGCAATGAAGGCTTTCGTCGTCAACCGTGTCGGTGACTTTGGTTTCGCCCTCGGCATCTTCTGCGCCTTCCTGGTACTCGGTCACATCGACTTCGATGGTGCCTTCGAGGCCGCCGACGCTTTTGCGACCACCGGTCTTCCCACCATCCGGTTCCTTTCCTGGAACGTGGATGCCATGACTGTCGTCTGCCTGCTGCTCTTCATGGGCGCCATGGGCAAGTCGGCGCAGTTCCTGCTGCACACATGGCTGCCGGACGCCATGGAAGGCCCGACGCCCGTGTCGGCGCTGATCCATGCCGCAACCATGGTCACCGCCGGCGTCTTCATGGTCGCCCGCCTGTCGCCGTTGTTCGAGACCTCGCAAGTGGCGCTGACTGTCGTGATCGTCATCGGCGCAATCACCGCTTTCTTTGCGGCAACCGTCGGTCTCGTCCAGAACGACATCAAGCGCGTTATCGCCTATTCGACCTGTTCGCAGCTCGGCTACATGTTCGTGGCGCTCGGCACCGGTGCCTATTCGGCCGGCGTCTTCCACCTCTTCACCCACGCCTTCTTCAAGGCCCTCCTGTTCCTGGGCGCCGGCTCGGTCATCCACGCGATGCATCACGAGCAGGACATGCGCAACATGGGCGGCCTCCGCAAGAAGATCCCCATCACCTATTGGATGATGATGATCGGCACGCTGGCGCTGACCGGCGTCGGCATCCCGGGCACCAGCTTTGGTTTTGCCGGCTTCTTCTCCAAGGACTCGATCATCGAGAGCGCCTATGCCTATGGCGGCCAGGTCGGCAGCTTCGCCTTCTGGCTCCTGGTCATCGCCGCCATGTTCACGAGCTTCTATTCGTGGCGCCTGGTGCACCTGACCTTCCACGGTTCGCCGCGCGATGCGCAGCATAGCCACACCGCGCACCCCGATCCGGCCCATTCGGATGCGGAAACCCATCACGAGCCGATCGACGACAGCAATCTCGACGACCACGTGCATGCCGCCGTCAGCCATGACGATGCGCATCACCATGGCTCAGCCTATGACCACGCCCATGAATCCCCCAACGTCATGCTGGTACCGCTTTATGTGCTGGCCGTCGGCGCGGTGCTTGCCGGCGCGGTCTTCTACGGCATGTTCTTCGAAAACCTCGAGCACATCGAAAGCTTCTTCGCCGGCGCCATCGTAGTCGACCACGAGATCATCGAAGCGGCGCACCATGTGCCGTGGCTGGTCAAGTGGAGCGCGACCTTTGCCATGATCATCGGCTTCATCGCCGCCTACATCCTGTATATTCGCCGTCCGGAAATGCCGGGCCGCATCGCCGCGACCAATCCGGGGCTCTATAAGTTCCTGCTCAACAAGTGGTACTTCGACGAGCTCTACAACACGATTTTCGTGAAGCCGGCGCTCTATATCGGCCGCGCCGTGTGGAAGGGCTTTGATGACCAGCTCATCGACCAGACCTTCACCGAAGGTCTCGGCCGCCGCGTCCAGAACGTCACCAACTGGGTGGTCAAGCTCCAGTCCGGTTATCTTTATCACTATGCCTTCGCCATGCTGATCGGCATCGCGGCGCTCCTGACCTGGGCCATCGCGGCCGGGGGATTGATCTGATGAATTTCGACAATTCGATCCTCACCATCCTGACCTTTCTGCCCGCGCTCGGCGCAGCCCTGCTGCTGGTGACGCCCAAAAGCGCCCTCAATGCCATCCGCTGGATCGCGCTTGCGGTGACGCTGGTCACCCTCGCGCTATCCCTGGCACTGTGGCAGAGCTTCGACCCGTCCAATGCTGGCTTCCAGTTCGTGGTCAACATGCCCTGGATCGGCGAGAGCATCGGCTACCGCGTCGGTGTCGACGGCATCTCGGTGCTCTTCGTCGTGCTGACCGCGCTGCTCATGCCCTTCGCCGTTCTGGCGAGCTGGGACGTCGACCTGCGCGTCAAGGAATACATGATCGTCTTCCTCGTCCTTGAAACGCTGATGATCGGCGTGTTCACGACGCTCGACCTGGCGATGTTCTACGTCTTCTTCGAAGGCACGCTGCTGCCGATGTTCCTGATCATCGGCATCTGGGGCGGTTCCGCCCGCATCCAGGCCGCCTACAAGTTCTTCTTCTATACCTTTGTCGGCTCGGTCTTCATGCTTGTCGCCATGATGGCGATGTATTGGGATGCCGGCACGACCGACATTTCGCGCCTTCTGACCCACGACTTCCCGGTCGCCATGCAGCCTTGGCTGTGGATCGCTTTCTTTGCCTCGCTTGCGGTCAAGATGCCGATGTGGCCGTTCCACCGCTGGCTCCCGGAAGCACACGTGCAGGCGCCGACTGCCGGTTCGGTGATCCTTGCCGCAATTCTGCTCAAGCTTGGCGGCTATGGCTTCCTGCGCTTCTCGCTGCCCATGTTCCCCGACGCTTCGGCGAACTTTGCGCCCTTCATCTTCACGCTCTCGGTCGTCGCTATCATTCTGACCTCGCTGGTCGCCCTGGTGCAGACCGACATCAAGAAGCTGATCGCCTATTCGTCAGTGGCCCATATGGGTTTCGTCACCATGGGCATCTTCGCGGGCAACGCCTTGGGCATCCAGGGCGCCATGTTCCAGATGATCAGCCACGGCATCGTCTCGGGCGCGCTGTTTCTTTGCGTCGGCGTGATCTATGACCGCATGCATACCCGCGAGATTGCGGCTTATGGCGGTCTCGTCGAACGCATGCCGCAATATGCCTTTGCCTTCATGGTCTTCACCATGGCCAATGTCGGCCTGCCGGGCACATCGGGCTTCGTCGGTGAATTCCTCACCATGATGGGTGTCTTCCAGGTCAACACCTGGGTGGCCTTCTTTGCCGCGTTCGGCGTCATCTTCTCGGCCTGCTACGCCCTCTGGCTTTACCGCCGGGTGATCTTCGGCGCGCTGACCAAGGACAGCCTCAAGGGCATCTTGGACCTGACGACCCGTGAAAAGGTCGTGCTCTACCCGCTGATTGTCCTGACCGTGGTCTTCGGTTTCTATCCGGCGCCGATCCTCGATACGACCGCCTCGGCCGTCGACAACCTTGTCGCGCAGTATTCGCAGGACATCGGCCGCAACCCGGCCGTTGATCTTGCCGATGAACGTGCACCCCTGAACTATGTCGCGCCGGTTGCTGGCGCGGAACCGGCTGCCGAAGAGCACGCAGCCGAGCCTGCTGCGCACTAGGAGCCTCAAGTGAACTCTGACATCACCGATTTCGCGAGCCTGGCGCCGGCATATCCGGAAATGCTGATGGCCGTTGGCGTCCTCGTGCTCATCCTCGTGGGCGTCGTCGTCAACAAGGAACGTTCGGGCTTCGTTACCTGGCTCGCCATCATCTTGATGGCCGTGACCGGCGTGCTCGTCGCCACCCAGCATGCTGATGGCGTCATCTTCAATGGCCTTTTCATTGCCGATAGTTTCTCGCGCTACATGAAGGTCCTAGTCATGGGCGGCGCTGCCCTGGCGCTGATCCTTTCGGTGTCCAACGACGTCGAAAACGGCACCCACAAATACGAATACGCTATCCTGGCGACGCTCTCGACGCTGGGCATGATGATCATGGTGTCGACCAACGACCTTATGACCCTCTATATCGGCCTCGAGCTACAGTCGTTGTCGATCTACGTCATGGCCGCAATTAAGCGCGACGATAGCCGCGCCACCGAAGCGGGCCTCAAGTATTTCGTGCTCGGCGCCCTGAGCTCCGGCATGCTGCTCTATGGCGCTTCGCTGATCTACGGCTTTACTGGCCATACCAACCTGCAGGAAATCGTCCTTGCGATCGCCAGCGAAGGCCGTTCCATCGGCCTGATCTTCGGCGTGGTGTTCCTGCTCGCCGGCGTTGCCTTTAAGATCTCCGCCGTGCCGTTCCACATGTGGACGCCCGACGTTTATGAAGGTGCGCCGACCCCGGTCACCGCCTTCATGGCCATGGCGCCCAAGGTCGCGGCGATGACGCTGATGATCCGGCTCGTGATCGACACCTTCTCGCCGATCTCGACCGATTGGCAGCAGGTGGTCATCTTCCTCTCGATCGCCTCCATGGTCCTCGCGGCCTTTGCTGCCATCGGCCAGAATTCGCTCAAGCGCATCATCGCCTACTCGTCCATCGGCCATGTCGGCTTCGCCCTTGTGGGCCTCTCCTCCGGCACCCAGGTGGGCGTCGAAGGCGTCGCCATCTACATGGCGATCTATGTTGCGATGACCGTCGGCCTATTCGCCTGCATCCTCTCGCTGCGCACCGAAACCGGCTACGTCGAAACCATCGGCGACCTGGCCGGCGCCGCACAGCGCCGTCCCTTCGTCGCCGCCGTCATGGCGATCCTGATGTTCTCGCTGATCGGCATGCCGCCGCTCGCTGGCTTCTTTGCCAAGTGGCACGTTTTCCTCGCGGCAGTCGAAGCGCACCTCTACGTGCTGGCCATCATCGGCGTTCTCGCTTCGGCCGTCAGCGCCTTCTATTATCTGCGCGTTGTCAAGACGATGTACTTCGATCCGCCGGTCCGCGAATTCGCCGCCGTGCCGAACGAACTCAACATCATCATGGCAGTCTCGGCCTTCTTCATCGTGACCTACTTCTTCACGGTGGGTAATCCGCTCGCCCAGGTGGCGCACAACGCCGCCGGAAGCCTGTTCTAGGTGAGCAATTTCTCTCTTGGTGCCAAGGCGCGGTCGGCCGGATATCGACTGGCCGGCTTTGACACTATCGGCTCCACCAATACCGAGGCGCTCGCTGCCGCCGCAGCGGGCGATCCGGGCGGCATCTGGTTTGCCGCGCTGCAGCAGACCGAGGGCAGGGGCCGTCGTGGCCGTCAATGGATGAGCCCGCCGGGCAATCTGGCCGCCAGCCTCTTGATTGTTCCCGACGCAGACCCAGATACTATTGCAACCCTCGGCTTCGTAGCCGGCGTCGCGCTCAATCGCGCGCTCTCGTCCATTCTCCCGCAAGGCATGATCCGCGTCGGCATCGATGGGGCGGACGGTCTCGATGGCCGATCCCGCATCGCTTTAAAATGGCCCAATGACGTTCTCGCCGATGGCGCCAAACTCGCTGGCATCCTTCTCGAAGCCAGCAAAACTCCGGCCGGCAACACGGCAATCGTCGTGGGCTGCGGCGTCAACGTCGTTGCCGCACCCGAAGGCGTGCCTTATCCAGCGACATCGCTGCGCGCTCTGGGTGTCGATCGCACTGCCGAGGACGTCTTCGAAGCCTTGACCGATGCCTGGGTCGAGACCTTCGCCCTTTGGGACGATGGTCGCGGCATCGGCACCATTCTTGAACTCTGGCGCGGCTCTGCCGCCGGCATCGGTGCGCCAGTCGCCGTCACGCAGGACGGTCTCGTCCGGCGCGGCATTTTCGAAACCATCGATTCTTCCGGTCGATTGATCATCCGCGACGACACTGGCGCGCGATTCCCGATCACCGCAGGCGATGTGCATTTTGGGGCAACGGCCAGCGCCCGAAGCTGACCACAACATGGTTGAAACGACCGGCGACCTGAGTTCGCCCGGCGTTCCGACCGCAAGAAAAGGAACAACCCATGGCTCAAACCCAAAGGGATGAACTCGTCTTTGTGCCGCTTGGCGGCGTCGGCGAAATCGGCATGAACATGGCCGCCTATGGATTCGGCCCCGAGCGCTCGCGCAAGTGGATTGTGGTCGATTGCGGCGTCAGCTTCGGCGGCCCCGACCTGCCGGGCATCGAACTGATCATGGCCAATCCCGAATTCCTCGAGGAAAACGCCGATGACGTCCTGGCGCTAATTCTCACGCACAGCCACGAAGATCACTATGGCGCGGTGCTCGATCTCTGGCCAGTTTTCGACAAGCCCGTCTACGCCACGCCATTTACCGCCGCCATGCTGGCCGCCAAGCGGGCAGGGGACGGCATCGTCGAAAATGTCGACGTCACCATCATGACGCCCGGCAAGCCGTTCACCGTTGGCCCCTTCACCATCGAGCCGATCAACGTCGCCCACTCGATACCCGAATCGAACGCCCTGCTGATCACCACCCCGATCGGCCGTGCGCTCCATACTGGCGATTGGAAGCTCGACCCGACCCCAACGCTGGGCCGTCCGACCGACTTTGCGCGAATGGAAGCCATCGGCAACGAAAGCGACCTGCCGCTGGCGCTGATCTGCGACTCCACCAATGCGATGAAGGAAGGCGAAAGCCCATCCGAGGAAGAGATCGGCCGCAACCTCGCGCAGCTGATCGCCGATGCGCCGAACCGCGTCGCCGTTACGACCTTTGCGTCCAATGTCGGTCGCGTCGTTTCCATCGTTCGCGCCGCACACCAGGCCGGGCGCGAAGTGGTCCTGTCCGGTCGCTCGCTCCATCGCATCATGGGCATCGCCCGGGAACTGGGCATGCTCGAAGGCCTGCCGACCCTTCATGACCAGGATGCCTATCGCACCATCGCCCGCGACAAGTGCGTCCTGATCTGCACCGGCTCGCAGGGCGAGGCCCGCGCCGCCATCGCCCGCATTGCCCGCGGCGATCACCCGGTCATCGATCTCAATGCCGGCGACCGCATGATCTTCTCGTCCTGGGCAATTCCGGGCAACGAGCGCGAAGTCAACGACATCCAGAACCTCCTGATCGATCGCGGCGTCGAGGTCATCACCGCCAGCGATGCCATGGTTCACGTCACCGGCCACCCGCGCCGCGGCGAGCTGCGCAAACTCTATTCCTGGGTCAAGCCGCAGGTGCTGGTGCCGGTGCACGGCGAAGCGATGCACCTTGAAGCCCATGCCAAGCTTGGCCGTGAAGAGGGCATCCCCAATGTGGTGGAAACCCGCAACGGCGACATGGTTCGCCTTTTCCCCGAACCTCTCGCATTTCCGGCCGAAGTGCGCACCGGCGAGCTCTATCTCGATGGCCTCGTCCTCTGCACGCCCGAGGAGTCGGGCGTCAAGGGCCGCCGCCGCCTGTCCTTTGGCGGCATGATCACCGTCAGCCTTTGCGTCAATTCGAACGGCCAGGTCGTGTCCGGCCCCGAAATGGTGATCGAAGGCCTGCCCGAGACCGAAGATGAGTCGGTTTCCGACATCGTCGAAGACACCGTTGCCAACATCATCAAGTCGATGCCGCCCAAGCGCCGCAGCGACACCGAAGTGCTCAACAACGCGCTCTTTAAAGGCATCCGCAACGAAGTGAACGCCTTCTGGGGCCGCAAGCCCAACGTCTCGATCTTCGTGCACCGGGTTTGATCCCGGCGCTCGTCCAGCCCACCGGCTGTCACCCCGGCCTTGAGCCGGGGCCTATCTTGAGATCTCAGGATGGATCCCCGCCTGCGCGGGGATGACATCGAGCGTGTTGCACCGGCGAAACTCCTCCCCCGACTGACGGGGGAGGCTGGGTGGGGGCCCCTTCGCACACGATCCCGTGCCGCGACACCCCGCCACTTCCACCAACACCCGTTCCGCGCTACACCAGCCCCATGCAAATCGGATCTCTCCTCGCTGTATATTTCGTCGTCTGGTGGCTGACCTTTGTCGCCGTGCTGCCGATCGGCAGTCACAGCCATCACGAAACCGGTGCGGAAGTCATCGCCGGCAATGACCCCGGCGCGCCGGTTCAGCCCATGCTGATCCGCAAGGCGCTGATCACTACGGTGCTCTCGATCGCGCTGACGGCGCTGCTGCTCTGGGGCATCAACAACCCCACGCTCCACGCCTACTGGAATCGCTAGCGCTTTCGCGCTGGCCCGATCGCATGGGCGTACGCCATGGCGAGAGCCACGGCCACATCCTCGTCACTCGCCTCGCTGAGCCACATCGTGGTCCAGCCTTGCAGTCCCCACTTATTGTCGATGCGCTGAAAAATCTGCGACGCCACCGCGCATTTGAGCTCCTGCTCATCGGGCGTGAAGGCGAGGTTGGCGCTAAGCCCATCTGCCGCCAGCGTCGCAAACGTGCGCTTTACCTTGAACGCCGTGCGATCGAAGTGCGGTGCCGACACTGTGCCGGACAGGGCCATGGCCGCCGCAACAAAACTCTTTGCATCCGCCATCTCGCTCACCGCAAATAAAAAAGCGGGGCTCGAGGCCCCGCCGTTTTGAGTTCGTTCGACAATACGTTGGTCTTAGGCACGCTATACAGCGGCTGCCAACGCTCCTCCCTTGACCTTGTCGACGTGCGGCGATTTGTATCGCCTTTGCTTTATTGAGCCGGACCCTAACAACAGTTTTTGGGTCTGCCAAGCGGATTCTGCATAGCTTGCATGCTTGCATCGAATAGACGACTAGGCTTTGAGTGGGCACTAACAAGCCCTACGAGTCGAAGCCTTTTCCTGGAGTTCTTATGCGCCTTTCCCGCTACTTCCTGCCGGTGCTGCGCGACGTCCCCAAGGAAGCCGAAATCGTCTCGCACCGCCTGATGCTGCGCGCCGGCATGATCCGCCAGCAAGCCTCCGGCCTCTATTCCTGGCTACCGCTCGGCTACAAGGTCCTGATGAAGGTCCAAAAGATCATCGAGGAGGAGCAAAACCGCTCCGGCGCGATCCAGCTTTTGATGCCCACCATCCAGTCCGCCGATCTCTGGCGCGAGTCGGGGCGCTATGACGCCTACGGCAAGGAAATGCTGCGCATCGAGGATCGTCACGAGCGCGAGTTTCTCTATGGTCCGACCAATGAGGAGATGATCACCGACATCTTCCGGACCTATGTGAAATCCTACAAGGACCTGCCGCTCAATCTCTACCACATCCAGTGGAAGTTCCGAGACGAGGTCCGCCCGCGCTTCGGCACCATGCGCTCCCGCGAATTCTTGATGAAGGATGCCTATTCCTTCGATCTCGACGAGCCCGCAGCCGTCGCCGCCTTCCAGCGCATGTTCGTCGCCTACCTCCGCACCTTCCGCCGCATGGGCCTTGTCGGCATTCCAATGCGCGCCGATACCGGCCCGATCGGCGGCAACCTGTCCTATGAATTCCACGTCCTGGCAGACACGGGCGAGTCCGGCGTTTTCCTCGACAAGGACCTGCTCGATAAGCCAATCCCGGGCAAGGACACCGACTATCGCGGCGACCTCGATCCGATCTTCAAGGATTGGACCTCGCTCTTCGCCATGACCAACGAAATGACCGATGAAGCCACTTTCCGCGCCCAGGTGCCGGAAGACAAGCAGCTCATGGCGCGCGGCATCGAAGTTGGCCACATCTTTTATTTCGGCACCAAATATTCCGATCCGATGAAGGCAAATGTCACCGGCCCGGATGGCAAGAACATCGCCGTCCATATGGGCTCCTACGGCATCGGTCCGACCCGCGTCGTGCCTGCCATCATCGAAGCCAGCCACGACGAAAATGGCATTGTCTGGCCGGTCTCGGTCGCGCCCTTCGAAGCGGTGCTGATCAACCTAAAGGCCGGCGATGCCGATACCGATGCCGCCTGCGACCAGCTTTATGCCGAGCTGACCGCTGCAGGCCTCGACATGCTCTACGATGATCGCGACCAGCCTGCGGGTTCCAAGTTCGCGACGGCCGATCTCGTCGGCATCCCGTACCAGATCATCCTTGGGCCGCGCGGCCTTAAATCCGGCGAAGTCGAGATCAAGCATAGAAAAACCGGCGAGCGCGAGACGCTGCCGCTTTCGGGGGCCGTCGAACGGCTCAAGAGCCTGATCGAACCCCAGCGGATGACCGACATTTGAGCGAGAGCCCAGCAGCAGCAAGCACCGGCCGGTCCACCCGGCCGTTCTCCCGTTTTGAATGGCTGATCGCAGGCCGCTATCTCCGAGCCCGCCGCAAGGAAGCGTTCATTTCGGTGATCGCCAGCCTCACCATGGTTGGCGTGGCCATCGGCGTTGCGACGCTGATCGTCGTCATGTCGGTGATGAACGGTTTTCGCGGCGAACTGCTCGACAAGATCCTGGGGCTCAACGGCCACTTCACAGGCTTTCCGATCGAGTCGCAGTTCACTGACTACAAGGAAACCGTGACCGCCCTTGAAGGCGTCGACGGCGTCGACTTTGCCGTCTACTTCGTCGAGGGCCAGGTGCTGGCAACGGGGCAGGGCCAGTCCACCGGCGTTACAGTCCGCGGTATGGACGAGGAAAACCTCAAGAAGCTGAGCCTGCTCTACAATGCTACAGAGCAGGGCGGGTTCGACCAGTGGGACGAGAGCCGCGGCGTCGCCATCGGCTATCGCCTTGCGCAGACGCTGGGCGTCAACCTGGGCGACCAGGTGCAGATCATCAACCCCGAAGGCACGATGACGCCCTTCGGGTCGACGCCGCAGATCCGCTCGTACCCGGTCAACGTCATCTATAATTTGGGCATGGTCGAGTTCGACAGCTACTTCATGTACATGCCGCTCGAGCCCGCCCAGGACTATTTCAAGATGGTCGACGAGGTGCTCAAGCCCGGCCAGGCCCAGCTCGATCCGCTCGCCACCGACGAGGAAATCGATGCGGCCTATATGCGCGTGCCTCGCGCTTCGGCGGTCGAAATCTTTATCGACGACCCCGACCAGGTCGGGCTTATGAGGCAGCGCCTGCAGTCGGCGCCGGAAACGCGGCCACTGGTGCTGACCGATTGGCAGCAGCGCAACGAGACTTTCTTTTCGGCCCTGCAGGTCGAGCGCGTGGTGATGTTCACCATCCTCTCGATGATCATCCTGGTTGCCGCCTTCAACATCATCTCCAGCCTCATCATGCTGGTAAAGGACAAGAGCGCCGACATCGCCGTGCTGCGCACCATGGGCGCCACGCGCGGTTCGATCATGCGCATCTTCTCGATGACCGGCACCGCCATCGGCGTCATCGGGACCATTGCCGGCACAATCATCGGCCTCATCGTCGCCGCCAATGCCGAAGCGCTGCGCTCGTCCATCTCCAATTTGCTCGGCGTCACGCTCTTTCCGCCGGAAGTCTTCTTCCTTTCCTCGCTGCCGAGCCGCACCGATCCGGTGGAAGTCACCGTCGTGGTCTGCATGGCCCTGGGCCTCAGCTTCCTCGCCACGCTCTACCCGGCATGGCGCGCAGCCCAGTATGACCCTGTGGAGGCCCTCCGCTATGAGTAAGCCCCACCTCCGCCTTGCCGACGTCCATCGCCACTATGGCGAAGGCGATCGCACCGTTCGTGTGCTTGAAGCCGCTAACCTCACGGTGGAAAGCGGTGAAATGGTCGCCTTGGTCGCGCCCTCGGGCGCCGGCAAGTCGACGCTGCTGCATCTTTGCGGCCTTCTGGAATCGCCTCAGTCCGGCGAGATCGAGATCGTCGGCCAGCCCACCAGCAAGCTGAGCGATCGCGGCCGAACCCATCTGCGCCGCTCGACCGTCGGCTATGTCTACCAGTTCCACCACCTGCTGCCCGAATTCACGGCGCTTGAAAACGTCGTCATGCCGCAGCTCATCGCCGGCAAGAGCGATAAGGAAGCGGAGGGCAGGGCCATGGAATTGCTCGGCCTGCTTGGCGTCGGCCATCGCGCGACGCATCGCCCGGCCGAACTTTCCGGCGGCGAACAGCAGCGCATCGCCATCGCCCGCGCTGCCGCCAACCATCCCCGCGTTATCCTTGCCGACGAGCCCACGGGCAACCTCGACCCGGAGACCAGCGACGTCGTCTTCGGCGCACTCAAGGACCTGATCCGCAACGAAGGCGCCGCAGCGCTCATCGCAACGCATAACTATGACTTGGCGCGGCGGGCAGACCGCATCGTGACGATCCGGGGCGGGCTGGTGGTCGCGCACGAGCTCTAACTCACCCCCTTCCGAGCGCCGCTAGGCTCGTGCCTCGCCAAGCTCTGCTTGCCTTCCCCTCTGAGGGGGAAGGTGGGCATCCTGTATTGTCCACGATAGTGCCACGCCCACCGATTTCACCTTCCCCCCTTGAGGAGAAGGCAAGCGCAGCTTAGGTGCGTCGCGCCTTAGCGCAGCTCGGAAGGGGGTGTCGGCCTCTCCACCAACTCATCTATCCCGCTTATCCCCTCCGCAAAATCTTCCGCTAATCTCCCCCGCATCAGCCGGATGGAGATGGGGTTGCAACGATCAACCGTCCGGCGACAGCCGGGAGGGGTCTTTATCGTTGAGGATCCTGGGTCCGTGGACGGGGCTTGAGTAATCATCCCCTAAGACGCTGCCTGCCAGAAAACCCGGCGCCCCGAGACAAGCTTCGTCTCACATACTAAACTACTCACGAGGCGAAAGCCGTCTCGGGGCTCCATCATCTGATCACCAACCGGCGGCAAACCCGACCGGCGCTTCTGCACGTCCCGGCCCTTGCCAAGCCGCAACGCCGCATGACAAAAACTCGCCAACAACGGGGGGAGACGGCATGAGCGATTTGGTGGGGTTCTATCCGGGGTCCTTCGACCCGCTGACCAATGGCCATCTTGATGTCATCGAGCGCGCCTGCAAGCTGGTGGATACGCTGGTCGTCGCGGTCGGCATCAGCGCCACCAAGAAAAGCCCGCTCTTCACCCATGAGGATCGCATTACCATTCTGCAGCAGGTTCTGCCGGCGATTGGTAAGCGGACGTCTACCGAATTTCGCATCGTCGATTTCTCGGGCCTGATGGTCAATGCCGCGCGCCAACACGGCGCCAAGCTGATCATTCGCGGCCTGCGCGACACCACCGACTACAATTACGAAATGCAGATGGTGGGCATGAACGCGCAAATGGCGCCCGAACTGCAGACGGTTTTCCTGCCCTCCAGCCCGCCGGTCCGGCATATCTCGGCCACATTGGTGCGCCAGATCGCCGAGATGGGCGGAGACATTTCCGCCTTCGTCCCGCCAATTGTCCTCAAGGCTTTGAAGTCCTCATGATCAAGATCACCCGCCGCAGCTTCGCCGCTCTCGCCCTTGGCGCGACCCTTCTGGCCTCCCCGGCATTCGCGCAATCCGGCACGCCCCACCTGATCCTGACGCTTGAAGATGGCGTCGTCGACATCGAACTTCTGCCCGCCATCGCCCCCAAGCATGTCGAGCGCATTGTCACGCTGACCGAAGACGGCGCTTATAACGGCGTGGTCTTCCATCGCGTCATCGATGGCTTCATGGCCCAGACCGGCGACGTGGCCAACGGCAATGCCGACAGCCCGAACTACAATCTTGCCGCCGCCGGCACCGGTGGCTCGGAGCTTCCGGACGTCGAAGCCGAGTTCAATTCCGAAAGCTTCCAGCGCGGCGCCGTCGGCGCAGCCCGCTCGCAGAACCCGAACTCCTTCAACTCGCAGTTCTTCATCACCACCGCTGACGCCAGCTTCCTAGACGGTCAGTACACCGTCTTCGGCAAGGTCGTTTCCGGCATGGAAGCGGTCGATGCCCTCGAAAAGGGCCCGCAGGAACAGAACGGCGCCGTCGCCAATCCGGACAAGATCGTCACCGCCACGATCGAGTACAAGTAAGAGGCCAAGTGCGGCGGCTTGCCTTGCGCCAGCCGCCCATTCCGCCTAAACCCGCCTGCAAACAACCAAGAGGCGCCACCATGGCCTACGACGATCCCGAAAACACCCTCGTCATCGAAACCACCAAGGGCAAGGTCGTCATTGCCATGCGTCCCGACGTGGCGCCCGGACATGTCGAGCACATCAAGAAGCTGGCCCGCGAAGGCGCCTATGACGGCGTGGTGTTTCACCGCGTGATCGACGGCTTCATGGCCCAGACCGGCGACGTCAAGTTTGGCAATTCCAACCTTGCCGACTTCAACCCGTCCCGCGCCGGCACCGGCGGTTCGAAATATCCGAACCTCAAGCAGGAATTCAACGCCGAGCCCCACAAGCGCGGCACCGCCTCGATGGCGCGCGCGCAGGATCCGAACTCGGCCAATTCGCAGTTCTTCATCTGCTTTGCAGACGCTCCCTTCCTCAACAAGCAGTACACCGTCTGGGGCAATGTCATCGAGGGCATGGACGCCGTCGATCAGATCAAGCGCGGCGAGCCGGTGATCAACCCGGACAAGATGGTCTCGGTCAAAGTTGCTGCCGACATCGCTGAATAAGCTTCTGCTGGCGGCTTCGGCCGCCCGCGTTTTCGCCATGCCCGCCATGGCGCTCGACACCGTGTCCTGCGCCGACAGCGACGGCGAGATGACCTTCACCTATGTCACCGGACCTGCTCTGGTGCAGCCGGTGCTCAGTGTCGACATGCAGCTGACCGGCGATTTTGGGTTCTCGACCAAGCCCGACGACCCCAAATACGATGGCGAGTATGTCTACGATGGCTTCATCGGCCGCGAGGTCGAGGGCGGCGACGTTGCCTGGGATGACGAGGATGGCGATCGCCACCACGCCATGAGCTTTCGCATCGGCCGCACCTCGCACGGCGCCCACAGCATCATCGGCGGTGTGGTCAGCGTCGAAGGCGGCGGTCTTTGGGTCGTCGAATGCAGATCCACTTATGTCGATGAATAACCAGGGGTCATTTCGGCCCGACAGGTCAGTGCTTTGAAAATGGATACGGTTCTCTGGGCGCTGATGGGCGTCATCGCCGGTGCGTGCATCGCCGCACAGGCGCCAATCAATGCGAGCCTGGGCAAGGCGCTGCAGGTGCCGGTTGCCGCGGCCGCGGTGTCGTTCCTCGCTGGCGGCATTGTGCTCTGGGCCCTGGCCTTCATCTTCAGCAACGCCACCCACACGCCGATAAACTTCGGCGCGCCCGCACCGTGGACCTTTGTGGCCGGTGGCCTCCTCGGTGCCTTCTACGTTTTTTCCAACATCACCCTGACGCCGCTGATGGGCGCCGCCGCGGTGATGGCCCTGTCGGTCACCGGGCAACTGGTCGGCGGCCTGCTGCTCGACAGGGTCGGCTTCATGGGCATGGCAGTCCGCGAACTCACGGTCGGTCGCCTCGCCGGCGCCGCCCTGCTGGTAATTGGCGCCGTCATGATCCGGGTGCTTTAGCAGCATGCGCGTCACCGAGTTCGATTTCGACCTGCCCGAAAACCTGATCGCGCTCCACCCGGCCGAACCGCGCGACTCCGCGCGTCTCCTCGTCGTGCGTCCCGGCGAGCCTTTGGTCGATGGCCACATCCCCGATCTTCTGACGCTGCTGCGGCCCGGCGATACATTGGTCGTAAACGACACGCGGGTCTTGCCGGCCGAGTTGAAGGGCGTGCGCCTGCGCGGCGAAAATCGCGGCAATGTCTCATTCAACCTCCACAAGCGCGTCGATGCCAGCTCCTGGCGCGCCTTTGCCCGGCCTGCCAAAAAGCTTGCTGTCGACGATCAGCTCGAGCTCACCAATGGCGAAATGGAGCCGCTGACCGCGCGCATCACCGGCAAGGGTGACAGCGGCGAAGTAACCATCACTTTCGACCTTGCCGGTGCTGCGCTCGATGAAGCCATCAAGTCGCAAGGCGCCATGCCGCTGCCGCCTTATATCGGCGCCAAGCGGCCGGTCGAGGAGCGCGACAAGACCGACTACCAGACCGTCTACGCGGCAGAAGACGGCGCCGTCGCGGCGCCGACGGCGGGCCTGCATTTCACCGAAAAATTGCTGCAGGACCTTTCCGACCTCGGCGTCGCGATGGAGCGCGTGACGCTTCATGTCGGGGCAGGGACCTTCCTTCCCATGAAGGTCGACGACACCGAAGACCATGTCATGCATTCCGAATGGGGCGATATCGACCAAGCGACCGTCGAGCGCATCAATAGGCGCCGCGCTGCCGGCGGCCGTGTGATCGCTGTCGGCACCACCAGCTTGCGGCTGCTTGAAACCGCATCGCGCGCCACCGGCAATCTCGAGCCCTTCATCGGCGATACCGACATCTTCATCACGCCGGGGTTCCGCTTCCGCACGGTCGACGTGCTGATGACCAATTTCCACCTGCCCAAGTCGACACTCTTCATGCTGGTCAGCGCCTTTTCCGGCCTCGACACGATGAAGGCGGCCTATGCCCACGCGATCGAGAACGGCTACCGCTTCTATTCCTATGGCGACTCTTCGCTGCTCCATCGGGCGCCGCATCCTGAGGATGAGGCTTGACGGCACGGGCGCCGATCAACCGCTACGCCCGCCGCATCGCCTCGGCCTTGCGCCGAGCCGCTGAAACCGGAACGCACCTGACTCTGAGCGGCCTGGTGCAGCTGCTCGGCCCTAGAGCGCACCGCCTCCTGCTCCTCGTCGCCGCGCTTTTCAACATGATCCCCGGCCCGCCGGGTTTTGGGGGCACAATCGCCTGGACGACATTCTTGATCGCCCTCGCCATGGTGCTCGACCGCCCGATCCGGCTGCCGCCCTTCATCGGCAACCGCAAGCTGCCGCTAAAACTTCTGGTGCGCGCCAGCGACCAGGTCGTCCGCGTCACAGATGTCCTCGCCCGCTTCTCGCGGCCTAGACTGCGCTGGCTGACCGGGGCAGGGATGAACCTGCCCTACGGCATCGTCGTAATGATCGTGAGCGTCGTGATGGCCTTACCAATACCGCTGATCAACGCCATACCCAATGTGGGGCTCTGCATCATCGCCTTTTCCATGCTGAACCGCGATGGAGCGGGCGTGATCATCGGTGTCGCGGTCGCCGCCATTGGCCTCATAGTTGCCGCGGCCGCAATTTTCGGCGCCTATCACCTCGGCATGTCGGCGATCGATGCCATGGTCTGAGAACCTGCAAGGCTGGTTTGCGCAACGATCCGCGGACCAGAGCCTTTTGCAGACAATAGCAACAGCAAGGACAGAGCCTTGAACGACGCCACCATCTTTGGGATTTCCACCGCCTGGATCATCAGCAATGCCTGGTCCGTGCTGGTCGCCATCATCGTTCTGATCGCCGGCTGGTTCATCGCGGGCCTCCTGTCGCGCTATGTCACAGGCCTGCTGTCGACGCGCCTCCGGCACAATGCGACGATTGCTCCTCTAATCGGACAAGCCCTTCGATACGGCGTGCTCTTCGTCACCATCATCATCGTGCTGGGCCAGTTCGGCGTCCAGACCGCCTCGATCCTCGCCGTGCTCGGCGCCGCCGGCCTCGCTGTGGCTCTCGCCTTGCAGGGCACGCTTTCCAACATCGCCGCCGGCATCATGCTGGTCTTCCTGCGCCCCTTCAATGTCGGCGACTATATCGACGCCGATGGCATCGTCGGCACGGTGGTCGAGGTCGGCCTCTTCGCCACCCAGCTCCGCACCATCGACGGCGTCTACCTTTTCGCTCCGAACTCGAAGCTGTCCAACGCCAAGATCCTCAACTACACGCGCGAACAGTCACGCGTCGTCGAGGTCAAGTTCAACGTTCCCCGAACGGCCAACCTCGACGAGCTGCGGAGGACGCTCGATCAACAGGTGCGCGGCGACTTTTCGGATAGCTCGGCCCATCCCGAGTTCTGGGTCGATACGCTAAACGACGCAAACATGGTCATTGTCGCCCGCGTACCCGTGCAAAGCCGCGACTGGTGGGAGGCACGCTCCATCATCCAGGAACGCATCCGCAACGCCGTCGACAGCGCCAATGGCTTTGCTCCGAGCGCGTGATCGCTCTTTCATCATGCCTGTCGAAGGGCTAGAACGCGCCCCATGAAACAGGTCACCTTTACCCTTTCCGCGACGGACGGCATGGCCCGCCGCGGCCGTATCGATACGCCGCGCGGCGAGATCAACACGCCCGCCTTCATGCCGGTCGGCACCGCAGGCACCGTCAAGGCTATGTATCCCGAGCAGGTGCGCGACACTGGCGCGGACATCCTCCTCGGCAACACCTATCACCTGATGCTGCGTCCCGGCGCCGAGCGTGTGGCTTCGCTGGGCGGGCTCCACACCTTCATGAACTGGGAACGGCCGATCCTTACCGATAGCGGCGGTTTCCAGGTCATGTCGCTGGCCAAGTTGCGGAAGCTCACCGAGCGCGGCGTGACCTTCAAGTCGCATATCGACGGCTCTGCTTACGAGCTGACGCCGGAGCGCTCGATCGAGATCCAGACGCTGCTCGACAGCGACATCATCATGCAGCTCGACGAGTGCATTGCCCTGCCGGCCGAACGAAAGGAGATGGAACGGGCGATGGAGCTTTCCATCCGCTGGGCCGATCGCTCCAAGACCGCCTTCAACAACCAGCAAAACCGCATGCTATTCGGAATCGTCCAGGGTGGCGATGACGCCGAGCTGCGCTCCCGATCGGCGGCCGGGCTGCAGTCCATCGGCTTTGACGGCTATTCCATCGGAGGCCTCGCCGTGGGGGAGCCGCAGGAGGTGATGTTCCGCGTTCTTTCCGACATCACTCCGGAATTGCCGACCGACAAGCCGCGCTATCTCATGGGCGTCGGCAAGCCGGACGATATCCTGGGTGGCATCGAGCGTGGCGTCGATATGTTCGACTGCGTCCATCCCACGCGCGCTGGCCGGCACGGCCACGCCTATACGCGTTTTGGCGTCATCAATCTGAAGAATGCTCGTCATAGGGATGATCACCGGCCCTTGGACGAAGCATCGCCCAACCCCAATTGCCGGCGTTGGAGCCGCGCCTACCTCCATCACCTCGTTAAGACTGAAGAGATTTTGGGCGCAATGGTGCTTTCGCAGATCAACCTGGCCTACTATCAAGAGCTGACCGCGGGAGCGCGGGCGGCTATCGAAGAGGGCCGCATGACCGATTTTGCGGCAGAAACGCGGGCGGCCTGGGCTGCTGGCGATCTGCCGGTGCTTTAGGGAACATAGCTATGGCCAAGAGCTCACGCGGCGACGAACTCATCCCGCTCGAAGGGCAGCGGAAGCGCATCAACAAGACGACGATGCGCGAAATGTTCGCCGAGGACCCCAACCGCTTTCAGCGCTTTTCGGCCAGCGGCGCCGGAATCCTTCTCGATTATTCCAAGAACCGCATCGACGAAGAGGTGATGGACGCCTTGTTCGACCTGGCCCGCGCGGCCGGAGTAGAGGAGCGGCGCGACCAGATGTGCGAAGGCGAGCACATCAACATTACCGAAAATCGCGCCGTCATGCACATGGCGCTGCGCTACCAGGGCAATCAGCCAGTGCCGGTCGACGGCAAGGACGTGATGCCCGACGTGCGGGCTGTGCTTAAGGCCATCGCCAACTACACCGATGCCGTCCGTTCCGGCCAGATCCGCGGCCACGGTGGCGAGCAGTTCACCGACATCGTCAATATCGGCATCGGTGGTTCCGATCTCGGCCCCGCCATGGTGACGCTGGCGCTCGAACCCTATACCCGCGCCGACCTGCGCGCGCATTACGTTTCCAACGTCGATGGCGCACATATCCACGATACGCTGAAGCGCCTTGATCCTAAGAAGACGCTGTTTATCGTCGCGTCCAAGACCTTCACCACCGACGAAACCATGACCAACGCCCATTCGGCGCGCGAATGGATCGCCGACACGCTGGGTGAAGAGGCGGTGCCCAACCACTTTGCTGCGGTCTCGACCAACCTCGAAGCATGCGCCAAGTTCGGCATCCGTGAAGACCGCATCTTCGGCTTCTGGGACTGGGTCGGCGGCCGCTATTCGGTCTGGTCGGCCATTGGCCTGCCGATCGCGCTGGCTGTCGGCTACGACAATTTCGAGAAGTTCCTTCAGGGCGCCGACGCCATGGACCGGCACTTCCTCACGGCGCCGCTCGAGGAGAACCTGCCGGTCATCATGGCCGTTCTGGGCGTCTGGTATCGCAATGCCTGGGGCTTTTCGACCCACGCCGTCCTTCCCTACGACCAACGCCTCAGCCGCTTTGCCGCCTATTTGCAGCAGCAGGACATGGAATCGAACGGCAAGTCCGTGACCCTTGCCGGCAAGAAGGTTGAGTGGTCGACCGGCCCCATCGTTTGGGGCGAGCCGGGCACCAATGGCCAGCACGCCTTCTACCAGCTGATCCATCAGGGCACCGACGTCATTCCCGCTGATTTCCTGATCGCCGCGCAGCCGCACGAACAGCTGCCGCCGCATCATGACAAGCTGGTGGCCAATGTCCTTGCGCAATCGGAAGCGCTGATGCTGGGCAAGACCAAGGCCGAAGTCGTTGCCGAACTTGAAGCCCAGGGCCTCGACAAGCACCATATCAAGGAACTGGCCCCGCACAAGGTGTTCCCCGGCAATCGTCCGTCCAATACGCTGTTCTACAAGCAGCTAACGCCGGAGGTGCTAGGCTCGCTGATCGCGCTCTACGAGCACAAGGTCTTCGTCCAGGGCGTCATCTGGAACGTCAATTCCTATGACCAGTGGGGCGTGGAACTGGGCAAGCAACTGGCCAAAGCTTTGCTGCCTAAGGTCCAGGGCGAGGCGACTGGCGAAGACCACGACAGCTCGACCCAGGGCCTTCTCAAATACTACCTCGCCAATAAGGCCTGAGCGCTTGACCATCACCACCGAAGAACAGCTCGAAAAGCTCAAGGCCATCGGCCGCATCTGCGCCGTGGCGCGCGACACCATGGCCTCCGCCATGCGCGTCGGCATGACCACGGCGGAGCTCGACGAGATCGGCGCAAAGATCCTGGCAGAGAATGGGGCCGTCTCGGCACCGATTCTGACTTATGACTTTCCCGGCCACACCTGCATTTCGGTCAACGAAGAAATTGCCCATGGCATTCCGGGAGACCGGGTGCTCAAAGATGGCGATCTCGTCAATATCGACGTGTCGGCCGCCAAGGACGGGGTCTTCGCCGATTGCGGCGCGTCCTTTATCCTCGGCAAGGTGGATCGCCGTCTTGAAACGCTTTGCCGCGATGGCAAGAAGGCGATGTGGGCTGGCATCGGTGCGGTCAAGTCGGGCGCGCCGCTCGCCGATATCGGCACTGCTATCGGCAAGGTTGCCAAGCGCGGCGGCTATACGCTGATCCAGAACCTAGCGAGTCACGGGGTTGGGGACAGCCTCCACGACCAGCCGGGTGAAATCCCGACCTGGCCCGACCGCTCCGAACGTCGAAAGATCTCCGACGGGCTTGTCTTCACCATCGAACCCTTTCTGTCGCTGGGCGGCAAGTATGCCGAGCAGAAATCGGAAGATGACGAGTGGACGCTGGTGGCCGATCCCATGGCCCCTTGCGTCCAGTACGAGCACACCATCGTTGCGACGCCACGCGGGGCCCTGGTCGTGACCCTGGCGGCCTAGAGCCAGACCAGAAGCACCGGCCCAAGGACCACAAGACCGAGGCCAACGACGAACCTCAGATTACCTAGGCCTCGCAAGGCCGCAACCGCGAGCACCGTCGACAGCACCAGAAAGCCGATCAGGGCTACGAGCGACGGCAGCAGCGGATTGAGATTGAGCTGCGTGTTTTCGGTCAGCTGCAAATAGATCATGTGGCCGAGGGCAAAGCCCAGGAGCGCTGCGATGACGACGGCCACGGCCTTGGCGGTGATCAGGAGCGCCATGTCCAACATGCCGATCGCCACAATAAGCGCGAGGCCAGTGGCGGTGACATGAACAGCCGCAAGGGTCGTGAATACCCGGCTGTCGGCCAGAAGCGGTATCAGCTCCGGCGGCGCGTTGAGCGGCAGGGAGCCCACCATGGGCAGATTGGCGCCGTATTGTGCCAACAAGGCGATGCCATAGAGCATCACCAACGTCGTCGCTGCGAACAGCACCAGCGTGATGGCAAGGACCTTGAGCAGGTCCGTCGTATCCTTTGACATGCCTTATCCCCCTGGCGTGGCCCTAGCCGATATTACGAGGCCAGGCTGATTCTCAAACGCTATTGCGTGCCGGTCTGTGCCGCGCGGGTTTCGTCGGCCGTCGCGCCAGCAGCACGCGCACGGGCTTGCGAAACTCTTCGGAGAGTTCGCGGGCATCGGCGCGGTAATCGAGATCGGCATAGGGGTCGGGGTCGTGCGTCATTGCTCGGGGAACGGGTTCTGCCAATTCCGGATGCATGGCGGGAAACGGGAAATCAGGTGGTACGCCGGCTGGGATTCGAACCCAGGACCATTCGATTAAAAGTCGAATGCTCTACCACTGAGCTACCGGCGCGCACGCTGAACACGCCCTATGGCGTCGCGGCGGAACATAGCCGGACTTGGTCCGGTGTCAACCGCCTTGGCCGCTTATTCCGGCTGGCTCAAAGGCACGCCGTCGTAAGGTGCCGGCATGCAGGCAATGGAGACGCGCTCGAAGCGCTCACAAAGCGCTCTTGCCTCGGCAAGTTCGGTGATCGGACCGACCACGATGCGCTTGCCGTCGCCATCGGTTTCGTCGGCAACGACCGGCGAAAGGCCGAACAGCAAAGGCCCAAGCTTGACGGTCAAATCCGTCCAGAGCGCCGCAGTCTCCGTCTCCGGCACGGCAGCGCCGATGGCAATGCCATAGCCGACGCGCTCGGGCGCTTCGAGCGCAGCAACCTGCTCCACCGTTGCTGGCAGCGGCTGGTCAAGGTTCGGCGAAGGCGCCAGGCCGGGCAGGGGCGTCTGGCGGACCGCCACCGAGCCGCCATCTGCATCAAAGGTCAGCACTTGGTTGGTGCCGATAGAAGCGGTGAGGTTCTGCCGATCGACCAGTGCCGTCTCGGGGATTGCTTCGAGCAGCTTGGGGACGCTGACTTCGAGTGCGCCAACGCGCCGGACGATCTCGGTGCTGCTGCGCTCCTGCAGCGTGAAGCGGCTGACCAAGAGGTCATTGTCGCGCCGCAACTGCCCGGTCTCGTTCTGCAGCCGCGCCACTTCCTGCCGCAGCGTTTCAATCGATGCGCCAGCAACGCGCGGCTGATGCAGGCCGCCAATGATCGACTGCGGCACCAGCAGCGAAATATTGGACCCGAACACGGCGAGCCCAGCCAGTAGCAACGCCACCACACCCCAAAGGGTGACGTCCGATTGCCGGAACTGTTCGGATGCTTTAGCCAAGCCACAAATCCTGAGAGTCGCCCGAATCGCATTCTGCCTGGGCTAGAGTTGTCTCTTTGTTATCCATTCGCCAACTCTTGGCTGCCATATATTTGTAGAAATGCTGGCAGAAATGCCTGCGTGCCGGAGACACGACCATGGTTGAGCTGCTTTCCATCATTCTCGCCGCCGGCGAGGGGACGCGAATGCAGTCTGCCTTGCCAAAAGTGCTCCATCCAGTCGGTGGACTACCGATGGTCGGGCACGTCATGCGCACAGCCCTGAAGTCGGGCGCGACCGACATCTGCGTCGTCGTCGGACCCAACCATGAAGCGGTGCAGGCGGAGGTCTCCCGCCACCGCTCGGGGACGCGCTTCTTCAGCCAGCTGGATCGCCTCGGCACCGGGCACGCCGTGCGCCAGGCCCGCGAGGCCTATGAGGCGGCTGAAGGCCATGTTGTCGTTCTCTATGCCGACAATCCGCTGGTTTCGAGCCGCACGGTCGACGCCATCACCAGCCGTCTCGACGCCGGCGCCGATATCGTCGTTGTTGGCTACCGGCCCGAAGATCCGACCAATCTTGGCCGTCTGCTTACCGAAGGCGGGCGGCTTCTGGCGATCCGCGAACACCGCGACGCGACCGAGGAAGAGCGCAAGATCGGCCTCGCCAATTCTGGTATTATCGGCTTCCGCGCCGACGCATTGCGCGGCATCATCGACCGCATTGATAACAAGAATGCCAAGGGCGAGTACTACCTCACCGATGCCGTGGAACTGGCCAATGCCGATGGCAGGCGTGTCGAGTTCATCGAGGCCGACGCCGGAGAAGTCATGGGCGTCGACGACCGCTCGCGCCTTGCCGCAGCCGAAGCGCAGTTTCAGTCGCTGCGCCGCGACGACTTTATGAAGGCCGGCGTCACCCTTCGCGATCCGCAAAGCGTCTGGTTCTCGTGGGACACTGAGGTCGCCCGCGACGTCACCATCTTTCCCAATGTGGTCTTCGGCCCGGGCGTCAAGATTGCCTCCAATGTAGAGATCCGCGCCTTCTGCGATATCGAAGACGTGGTGATCGGGGAAGGCGCCTCGATCGGCCCCTTTGCCCGCATCCGCGGCGGTGCCGACATCGGGCCCAACGTCCATCTGGGCAATTTCGTCGAGGTCAAGAAGTCGAGGATCGGCGCCGGCACAAAGGCCGGGCACCTGACCTATCTCGGCGACGCGGAGATCGGAGAAAAAACCAATATCGGCGCAGGCACCATTACCTGTAACTATGACGGCGTGAACAAGGACAAGACGGTGATCGGCGACAACGTCTTCATCGGCTCGAACGCTTCGCTGGTCGCTCCCGTGACGATCGGCGATGGCGCCTATACGGCGTCAGGGAGCGTCATCACCAAGGACGTGCCGGTAGATGCCCTGGCTTTGGGCCGGGCGCGCCAGGAAAACAAGGCGGGCTACGCGCCCAAGCTGCGCGAAAAGGCGCTGGCCAAGAAAGCGGCGAAGGGAAAATAACATGTGCGGAATTGTTGGCATCGTCGGCGATGCACCCGTTGCCGGTCGTTTGGTGGATGCGCTGAAGCGCCTCGAATATCGCGGCTATGACAGCGCCGGTGTCGCAACGCTTGAAAGCGGCACCATCGCGCGGCGCCGCGCCGAAGGCAAACTTGGCAACCTCGTCACCAAGCTCGGCATGCTGCCGCTTGATGGCAATATTGGCATCGGCCACACTCGCTGGGCCACCCACGGCGCCCCGACCGAAACCAATGCTCATCCACATGCCACCGACCGCGTCGCCGTCGTCCATAACGGCATTATCGAAAATTTCCGGGAGCTGCTGACCGACCTTGCCAAGGATGGCTACCGGCCAACGTCGCAGACCGACACGGAATCCGTCGCGCTCTGGGCGACACGCGAGCTGGATCGCGGCGCCGACCCCGAATTGGCGGTCGCCCGCACGCTGAAAGTGCTCAAGGGTGCCTTCGCGCTCGCCTTCATGTTCAAGGGCGAAAATGGGCTGCTGATCGCCGCGCGCCATGGTGCGCCGCTCGCTGTCGGCTATGGCGCAACGGAGATGTATCTCGGCTCCGACGCCATGGCGCTGGCGCCCTTCACCTCGCGCCTGACGTATCTTGAGGATGGCGACTGGGCCCTGATCACGCCCAATGGCGTTACCATCCGCGATGGCCAGGATGCGCTGGTGCAGCGCGAGCAGATGGTATCGCAGGCCTCGGCCCTTCTGGTGGACAAGGGCAATCACCGCCACTTCATGGCCAAGGAAATCTACGAGCAGCCCGAGACCATCTCGCACACGCTCAGCCACTATGTGGACATGGGCGCCGAGCAGGTCGCGCTGCGCGAGGTTCTGCCCTTCAATTTCGCCGAGCTGACGCGTCTCACCATGAGCGCCTGCGGCACGGCCTATTATGCCGGGGCGGTCGCCAAGTACTGGTTCGAGCGCTATGCGCGCCTGCCGGTGGACATAGATGTCGCGTCCGAATTCCGCTACCGCGAGCCGCCGATGGAAAAGGGCGGCCTGTCGCTCTTTATCTCCCAGTCGGGCGAAACTGCAGATACGCTCGCCGCGCTGCGCTACTGCGCCGGGCAGGGCCAGCATGTCGCGAGCCTCGTCAATACGCTGGAATCTACGATTGCCCGCGAATCCGGCGTCGTCTTCCCGATCCTCTGCGGCCCCGAAATCGGCGTTGCATCAACCAAGGCATTGACGGCACAGCTGACCGCCCTGGCCAGTCTTGCAGTAGCCGCCGGCCGCGCTCGCGGTGTCATCTCACCAGAGCAAGAAGCAGAGCTGGTCCGCGCCTTGACGGCGCTGCCTTCGGCCGTGTCGCAGGCACTTTCGGCCGAAACGCAGATCATGGACATTTCCAAGCGCCTCTCCAAGGCAAAGGACGTGCTCTATCTCGGTCGCGGCCCGATGTTCCCGGTTGCCATGGAAGGCGCGCTGAAGCTCAAGGAAATTAGCTACATTCATGCCGAGGGCTATGCCGCTGGCGAGCTCAAGCACGGTCCGATCGCGCTCGTCGATGAAGCCATGCCGGTGATCGTCGTTGCCCCCTCCGACGAGCTGGTCGACAAGACCCTTTCCAACATGCAGGAAGTCGCGGCCCGAGGCGGCAAGATCATCCTTATCACCGATGCCGAAGGCGCCAAGACGGTGGGGCACGGTGTCGCCGACATCATCGAGATTCCGCATGTCCACCCCTTCGTGGCACCGATCCTCGCCACCATTCCGGTGCAGCTTCTGGCCTACCACACGGCCGTGTTCATGGGCACCGACGTCGACCAGCCGCGCAACCTCGCAAAGTCCGTGACGGTGGAATAGTTACCCGGCCCGGATCAGCGGAAGCGCGAGGTCCTTGCGGAACAGGTAAAGCAGCGTTCGCGCTGCTTCTCCGTCCGGTCCGGCGAGCGCCGGGTTGCGCTCCATCAGCGCCTTGGCGTCGTCATGGGCAAATTCCAGCAGGTGCCGGTGAACATCCGGCACGGCCAGCCGATAGCCCGGCATGCCGGACTGGCGCGTGCCAAGCAGGTCGCCCTGGCCACGTAGTTCGAGATCCTTCTCGGCAATCTCGAACCCGTCTTCCGTCGACTTGATCGTCTCGAGCCGGGCCTGCGCGGTTTCGCTCAGCGGGTCCTTGAACAGCAACAGACAAGCCGAGCGCTGCGATCCGCGGCCCACCCGTCCGCGCAGCTGATGCAATTGCGCGAGGCCGAAGCGTTCGGCATGTTCGATGATCATGATTGTGGCATTTGGCACGTCGACCCCGACCTCGATCACCGTCGTCGCGACCAGTAACTTGATTTCGTCGGCCTTGAACCGCGCCATGACCTCCTGCTTGGCCGCCGCCGACATTCGTCCATGCACCAGGGCGACCTGATCGCCGAACACCTGCCGCAGCTCGGCGAAGCGATCCTCGGCGCTGACCACGTCCAATGTCTCGCTTTCCTCGACCAGGGGGCAAACCCAATACGCCTGCGCACCCTCCGCCAATCGCGCCTGCAACCGGGAGACGACGCGAGAGTAGTCCCCGATCGAAAGCACGGCGGTGTCGATCGGCTGTCGCCCCTTGGGCTTTTGCCGAAGCACGCTGACGGCCATGTCGCCGAAATGCGTCAGAACCAGCGTGCGCGGTATCGGCGTCGCGGTCATCACCAGAAGGTCGGTGTGGCGGCCCTTGTCGGAAAGCGCCAGGCGCTGGTGCACGCCGAACCGATGCTGCTCGTCGACCACCGTAAGACCCAGGTCCTTGAACTCGATATCCGACTGGAACAGCGCATGCGTGCCAACGGCGATGTGGATCGTTCCATCCGCCAGGCCAGCCCGGATGGCGCGCCGTTCCGGCGCCGACATTTTGCCGGTGAGCAGCGCAATGCCGAGCCCCGCCTCTTCGGCGATCGGCTGGATGGTTCTGAAATGCTGGGAGGCCAGCAATTCGGTTGGCGCCATCAATGCAGATTGGGCGCCGCTCTCCGCCATGGCGGCCATTGCCATCAGCGCCACGACAGTCTTGCCCGAGCCGACGTCGCCCTGCAGCAAGCGCGACATGCGCTCGGGCGCTGCAAGGTCTACGCGTATTTCATCAAGCGCCAATTCTTGTCCCTCGGTCAGCTCGAAGGGCAAGAGGCTGCGAACCTTGTCGGTGAGTTTGCCGCTGAACTGCCGCGCCACGCCATGCGCCGAAACCATGCTCGAGCGAACAAGCTGAAGCGTGATCTGCCCGGCAAGATATTCGTCATAGGCCAAGCGCTGCCGGGCAGGGGACCAAAGCTGTCCCTGGTCCGGATCGTCCGGCAAATGCACCTGCCGCATGGCCTCGGCAAAGGGTGGCCACTTGCAGCCCGACAATGTTTCTGCCGGAATCCACTCGGGAAGGGCCGGGACGCTATCGACCGCCTGCCGGACCAGCTTGGCAAGCGCCTTGGAGCTTAAGCCATTGGTGAGCGGATAAACCGGCTCCACGAGGGGTAGGGTCGCGAACTTGTCGGCTTCGACGATGTAGTCGGGATGCGTGATCTGCTTCTCGCCGTTGAAGAAGGCAATCTGCCCTGAAACCCATCGCTCTCCGCCAACAGGCAAAGCCTTTTCGACCCAGCCGCCTTGCGCACGAAAGAAGACGAGGCTGATGTCCCCAGTCTCATCGTGAGCGAAAACCCGGTGCGGAATGTGGGGTTTGCCGCGCGGCGGCGGTTGGTGCCGGTCGATATGGAGGCGTAGGGTCACCACCTGGTTCATGTAGGCTTCGGCAATGCCGACCTGACGCCGCCGGTCAACGACCCCCGACGGCATGTGCATCAGGATGTCGAGGACGATCGCCTCCTGACCCTCGGGCGCGCCGAAGAAACGCGTCAGCAGCGCAGCCAGCTTGTCGCCCACGCCTTTGATGGAATGGAGCGAACGGAACAGCGGTTGAAGCGTTTCGGGTCTAGACACCGGCGATTCTCATGATGGGAAGGTGGCGTGCGTCGGGAGGGCTGACAATCCCCAACAAGCCGCGTAAGAGACATGTCCAAATCGAGAACAAATTTGATCATGGAAGTCGATATGACGGCCGGTGAGGACATTGCTATTCGGCGCAAGCGCTTGCGCTATCGCGCCTGGCATCGCGGCACCAAGGAGATGGACCTGATCCTGGGGCCGTTTGCAGATGCCAATATCGAAAGCTATGGCACCGCTGAACTTGATCGGCTCGAAGCGCTGATGAACGAGGAAGATCCGCCGCTCCTCAAATGGGTGATGCGCCAGGAAGAGCCGCCGGCGACTGTGGATCGAAATTTCCTCAACCTCGTCATCGCCGATCACCAGGCCCGGATCGGAAAATGAACGAACAATCACCCATCAAGACCCCGGTCCGCACCATCTCCAACGTGCCCGATGGCATGCAGCCGATGGCACTGGCGAAGCTCGTTGAGGACCGCATCAAGGCGGCTCCCGCTGATCCGGCAAGCGTCGTCTTCGTGGCCCGCGATGGCCGGCGATTGCAGCGCATGGCCGAGATCCTGGGCGCCATGCTGCCGGGACACACGATCCTGACGCTTCCCGCCTGGGATTCGCTCCCCTACGATCGCGTCTCGCCTAACAATGTGACGCTGGCTGCGCGCATGAACACCCTCGCCGCCTTGACCAGCGGCGCCAAGGGCGCCGTGGTGCTGACGGCAGTGAACGCCTTCATCCAGAAACTGCCGCCGCGAGACGTCGTCAAGAAGATGAGTTTTTCAGCCGCCGTAGGCCGCGTGGTGGACAGCGAAAAGCTGATCGCCTGGGCGTCCAACAACGGCTATCTGCGCGTGCCGACTGTTCGGGAAAGCGGCGAATATGCAGTGCGCGGCGGCTTGGTCGACCTTTATCCGGCCAGCGCCGAAGCGCCGCTGCGTTTCGACTTTTTCGGCAGTCAGCTGGAAACGATCCGCACCTTCGATCCCGACTCGCAGCGCACCACCGGAACGCTGAAACGCATCGATCTGACGCCGATGAGCGAAGTGGTTCTGACCGAAGAGACCATTCGTCGATTCCGCCAAAACTATACGGCAGCGTTCGGTGGCAATACCGTCGATGACACGCTCTATGCCTCGGTCAGCGGCGGCTCGCGTTACTCCGGCACCGAGCACTGGCTGCCGTTCTTTTACGAGCACATGGATAGGCTCGCCGATTATGTGGGCGACGCGCCTTTCGTCTTCGACGATCAGGTCAAGGAAGCCTTTGCCGACCGCGCCGGCCAGATCGCCGATTATTACGAAGCGCGCGAAAGCGCGCGGCTGGCGCCGCCGGTCGCCGGGGCAGGGGCCCCGTACAAGCCGATCAAGCCAGAACTGCTCTATGATATCGACGTGGAGCCGACCGAACTGGCCGGCACGACCGTCATCCAGTTTTCGCCCTTCCTCTCGCCGCAGACCCGCAAGGGTGACGATGCCGGGGGGCGCATTGCCCCAAGCTTTGCCGCTGAGCGCGTCGCCTCCGACGTCAACCTGTTCCAGGCCGTGGTCGATCGGCTTCTGGCTGAGCGCAAGGCAGGCCGCCGGGCGATCATCGCCTGCTGGAGCACCGGCACGCGCGACCGCATGGCCCAGGTTCTCAAGGATCATGGCCTCACCAATCCGCGCCTCGCCGAAAACTGGCGCGATGCCGAAACCACCAGCGCTGCGACGACCTCTCTTGTCGTTCTGCCTCTGGAATCGGGCTTCGAAACCGAAGATCTCCTTGTTCTCTCCGAGCAGGACATCCTCGGCGAACGCATCTTGCGC
Organism: Devosia rhizoryzae; assembly: GCF_016698665.1. Lineage (NCBI taxonomy): Bacteria > Pseudomonadati > Pseudomonadota > Alphaproteobacteria > Hyphomicrobiales > Devosiaceae > Devosia > Devosia rhizoryzae. The sequence continues at coordinate 1,341,355 of NZ_CP068046.1, read as the reverse complement.
CCGCAGCGCAAGAAGAAGGCGTCCGACGCGCTGACCGAGGCGGCGAGCCTTAATGCTGGCGACCTCGTAGTCCATGTCGATCACGGTATCGGTCGTTTCCTTGGTCTCAAGGTCATCGAAGCTGGCGGCGCGCCGCACGAATGCGTCGAACTCGAATATGGCGGCGACACCAAGCTCTACCTGCCGGTCGAGAATATTGAACTCTTGACCCGCTACGGGTCGGACGACGGCAATGTGACGCTCGACAAGCTTGGCGGCGTTGCGTGGCAGGCCAAGAAGGGCAAGCTCAAGAAGCGCATTCGCGAGATGGCGGAGCAGCTTATCAAGCTGGCTGCGCAACGCTTGCTGGTCAAAGCCGATGTCATGGACATCAATGCCGGCGCTTATGACGAATTCGCCGCACGCTTCCCTTATGAAGAGACCGAGGACCAGCTGACCGCGATCGATGCCGTTTTCGACGACATTACCTCGGGCAAGGTCATGGATCGTCTCGTCTGCGGCGATGTGGGCTTCGGCAAAACCGAAGTGGCACTCCGAGCCGCCTTTGCGGTCGCACTTTCGGGCAAACAGGTTGCCGTGGTGGTCCCCACAACCCTGCTCGCGCGTCAACATTTCAAGACTTTTTCCGAGCGCTTCCAGGGCCTCCCGGTCCGCGTTCGCCATGCCTCGCGCATGGTGCCTGCGGCAGAGCTTAAGGCTACCAAGGACGGGCTGGCCGATGGTCAGGTCGACATCGTCGTCGGCACCCATGCTTTGCTGTCGAAGACCATCAAGTTCAAGGACTTGGGCCTCCTCATCATCGACGAAGAGCAGCATTTCGGCGTCACCCACAAGGAGCGCCTCAAGGAGCTCAAGGCCAACGTCCACGTGCTGACGCTGACCGCAACGCCCATCCCGCGCACCCTGCAACTCGCACTCACCGGCGTCCGCGACCTTTCGCTGCTGGCAACCCCGCCGGTCGATCGCCTGGCGATCCGCACTTTCATCTCGCCCTTCGATCCGCTCTCGATTCGGGAGGCGTTGTTGCGAGAGAAATACCGCGGCGGCCAAAGCTTTTACGTCGTGCCGCGGATTAAGGATCAGCCGGACATTGCAGAGTTCTTGCGCAGCCAGGTGCCAGAGGTTTCGTTCGTCGCTGCCAACGGGCAGATGGCGCCGGGCGAGCTCGACGACATCATGAACGCCTTCTACGACAACAAATTCGACGTCCTGCTGGCGACGACGATCGTCGAATCGGGCCTCGATATCCCCAACGCCAATACCCTGATCGTGCATAGGGCTGACAATTTCGGTCTGGCCCAGCTCTACCAAATCCGCGGCCGCATCGGTCGCGCCAAGGCCCGTGCCTACGCGCTGTTTACAGTGCCGGCGGACAAGAAGCTCACCGACACGGCGGAGCGCCGGCTGGGCGTGCTGCAATCGCTGGAAACGCTGGGCGCGGGCTTCCAGCTCGCCAGCCACGATCTCGATATTCGTGGTGCTGGTAACCTCCTGGGTGACGAGCAGTCCGGCCACATCCGCGAAGTCGGCTACGAGCTTTATCAGTCGATGCTCGAAGAGGCCGTGGCAAACCTCAAGTCCGGCGAAGAGGAATACGAAGACCAGAACGAGTGGAGCCCGCAAATCTCGCTGGGCATGCCGGTGATGATCCCCGAGCACTACGTGCCTGACCTGACGCTGCGCATGCAGCTTTACCGCAAGCTCGGCGATCTCGACGATATCCGCTACATCGACGCGGCAGGCGCAGAACTGATCGACCGCTTCGGTCCGCTACCGGAAGAAGTCGAGTCGCTGCTCAAGGTCATCCTGGTCAAGGCCCTGTGCCGGCAGGCCAATGTCGAAAAGGTTGATGCAGGGCCCAAGGGTGCCGTGCTGACGCTGCGCAACAACGAGTTCCCCAACCCGGCAGGGCTGGTGAAGCTTGTGAGCGATCCCGCCAACCAAGTGCGCATCAAACCCGATCAGAAACTCGTGTTCGTGCGCAATTGGCCTTCGGCGGAACAGCGCCTCAAAGGGGCTGCGGCGATCCTCTCCAAGCTCGCAAGACTGGCAGAAACCGGGGCTTGAGCGCCCCGGCGTAAACCCTCTGGCCCATAATCATTTAGCAAGGGTGATCGGTCATGTTATTGCCCGATTTGAGCCCTTGAAGGGCATGACATTTCCCGAGGTGGCGAAGAGCCGCCGCGACCGCCATGGAAGGCAAGGACATTTTGATGAACTTCAGCAAACCTCTCGTTGCGGGTTTTACGGCCGCCGCGCTCATGCTGTCCCCGCTGTCGGTTTTCGCCCAGGAGACCACCAACACCACTGAGACGCCTGCCGCTGAAACTCCAGCTGCTGCGGCGCCCGCCGAAGGCGGTGCCGTGGACGAAGTGGCTGCAGCTGTTAACAATCTTGCATCGCAAAACTGGCTCAAGGTCTGCGACCCGCTCGACGACGGCCAGAAGGCGTGCCTCCTGCGTCAGGTCGTGCTCGCCAATGGTCAGTTCCTCGGCTCGTTCCTCCTGCGTGACGATCCGGGCCAGGAATCGCGTCTTCTCGCCGTTGCCGCTGTTCCGCTTGGGGTGCTGCTGCCCTTTGGCCTGACCTGGCAGATCGACAATGCCAAGCCGGTGCGCGTGCCCTACATGCTCTGCGACACCATGTCGTGCTCGGCTCAGCTGGTGATCAACGAGCAATACGTCAATTCGCTCAAGCGCGGCGGCAAGCTGGTGCTGACGGCCAAGAACCGCCAGAATCAGGATCTTGCCATCGAGATCAATCTCTCCGGCTTTACCGCCAGCTATGACAGCGATGAAGCGCTGACCTTCGAACAGCTGCAGCAGCAGGAATCGGGCCAGAACGCCCTTGAGCAGGTTCTTCAGGATCGTGCCGAACAGCTGCGTCAGGAGCTTTCCACCGACGGCACCACGCCTCCTGCCGACGGCGCGGCAACGCCTGCTCCTGCAGGCGATGGCGCTGCTGCACCGGCCGAGGGCACTGCTGCACCGGCCCCTCCGGCACAGTAAACTTGATCAAGATACGCTGATCAGGGGCGCGGGAAACCGCGCCCTTTTTCTTTCCCCGGCTAGCGCTGCCCCATGCCGAGCGCAAAAGCTTGCCGCCGCAGCTGCGGCAAGAGCTTCAGCGCCCAAAGGCCTCCCGCGCGCAGAGCCTGGCTGGGTAGCATCTCGGCCAAGAGCGATCGGAAGAGAGCGTCGACCACGCCGCCCGTGCGGGCCAGATCTCCGGTCCGGCGCCTGGCGTAATCGGCCGAGGCGGCAAGAGCCCAGTCAGGTAGACTCCGGTCCGCAGCATTGACTGCCGCCAGCATGTCGGCGACGTCGCGCAGCCCAAGGTTGAGGCCTTGTGCACCAATGGGCGGGAAGGCGTGTGCCGCCTCGCCAACCAGCATCGTGCCATCCCGTCCCGCCTGCTCCACGCTCAACGTGCTGAGAGGGAAGACGAAACTGGGGGACGCAAGCGTGATAGACCCGAAAAGTCGATGCGAACGCTCGTGCAAGGCTGCGAGCAGTGCTTCAGGTCCGGCTGCCTGCGTCTGCCGCAGCATCTCTTCCCGCTCGATCCAGACCAGATTGGCCCGATTGCCGCCTGCCGGCACCAGGGTGAATGGCCCGTTGGGATAATGGAACTCGATCGACGTCTTGCCGATGGGACGGCCCAGATCGAGATCGGCAACAAGCGCAGCCTGTTCGAAGTGATGCTCGCGCGTGCCGATCCCGGCCTCGGTCCGGATCAGCGACTTCTTGCCATCCGCGCCCACGACCAGCGGTGCCCGCAGTTCGGATCCGTCTGTCAGAGTAACAGCGCCTAGATCTTCGATGCGGCGGTAAGCGGTAACCGCGGCGTTCCGGGTCTGCAGCGCGGCAGGCGCCACGGCGGCAAACTGGGCCAGCAGAGCGGCATTGCCAAAATTCCAGCCGAAGGCGGAAAGACCCGTCTCGGCCGCATCGAACAGGGTTTCGGGCGCACGGATCAGACGGGATGTCGCATCGATGATCCGAATTGCGTTCAGCGCATGCCCGAGAGAGGCAGGATCTTCGATCAAACCGCCCTCGCGTAAAAAGTCGACGCTCGGCATCATCAGCGCCGAAGTACGCCGATCGGGCGGTGCGGAAGGCGCCAGATGGATGACGTCAACACCAGCACGCGAAAGCGCCACTGCCGCAGCAAGTCCGGCTAGGCCACCGCCAACAACGATTACATCGGCATCCTGCCTCATGCCATTTTCCCGGGTTCACGAAGGGCAGCACTCTGCCGCCACCATACAAGTCTACCATCTGTAGCTACGCCGAAGCCAGCAGTGCCGACTTGGTGAAATGGCACGCAGTGTCGCGGGCCAAGATTTCTCGTTCTGGCCCTCTTCACCGCGGAACAGCCGCCCCATAGATTGTCGCCGAACAGACTCGGATGGAGCCTTCGATGCTTGAACTTCTGGCAGACCCCAATGTGTGGATCGCTTTTGCGACGCTGACGATCATGGAGATCGTGCTCGGCATCGACAACATCGTCTTCATCTCGGTCCTCGTGTCGCGCCTGCCACGCGAACAGGCCGAATTTGCACGCAAGCTCGGCATTAGCCTGGCGCTAGTCTTCCGCATCATCCTGCTGTTTTTGATCAGCTGGATCGTTCAGCTGCAGGATCCGGTTTTCGAAGCCTTCGGCCGCGGCTTCTCGTGGAAGGATATTATCCTGATCGCCGGTGGTGCCTTCCTGATCTACAAGGCAACACACGAAATGCATGCCGCCATCGAGGACGACCACGAGGTCGGCCCCGGCGACGTGGTGAAGGCGTCGCTGCAGGCGATCCTTGTGCAGATCGTCGTCATCGACATGGTGTTCTCCATCGACTCGATCATCACCGCCGTGGGCATGGTACCGGCGGACCAGGTGTTCGTGATGGTTGCTGCGGTGCTGGTGGCGGTCGGCGTAATGTTCGTCGCCTCGGGCCCGATCGCCAAGTTTGTGGCGGATCACCCGACGACCAAGATGCTGGCTCTGGCCTTCCTCTTGCTGATCGGCACGACACTGGTTGCCGATGGCCTGGGCTTTCATATCCCCAAGGGCTACATTTACTCAGCCATGGCCTTCTCGGTTCTGGTCGAGGCCTTCAACGTTTTCGCCAAGGGCCGGAAAGCCAAGCGGCTGGGGCGGAAAAACACGTTCACTCCGTTCACTGGCGACACCGGCTCGGTGTCGTCCGATGCAGCTTTGGCCGCGTTGGGCGGCGCTGCGGTAAGCGCAGCGAAAGCGACGACGTCGAACGCGGCTCCTGCTGTTCAGGCAGTGCGACCCAAAAATCCAGCCCAGGCAAGACCCAAATCGGCGCCGCGCAAGCCACGGACCCCGAAATGACCCGGGTCATTGCAGTTAACCGCACGGGCGGACCCGAGGTCCTTAGCATCGAGAATTGGGACATCGGCGAGCCCGGTCCCGGTCAGGTGAAACTTCGGCAGACCGCCGTAGGTCTCAATTTCATCGATACCTACCAGCGCTCCGGTCTTTATCCGCTGCCATTGCCCTTCGTTGGGGGAAATGAAGCTACTGGCGTGGTGATCGCCATTGGCGAGGGCGTCACGGAGGTCAAGGTGGGCGACCGGGTCTGCTATCAGGGCACGCCGGGCGCCTATGCAGACGAACGGCTGGCGCCTGCCGCCAAGCTGGTGCCGATCCCCGAGGGGATCGACGACCAAACGGCCGCCGCCGTGCTGCTCAAGGGCCTCACGGCGTTCTACCTCCTATTCAAGACCTGGCCTGTACAGGCTGGCGAAACGATCATCTGGCACGCCGCGGCCGGAGGCACTGGCCTGATCGCAACGCAGTGGGCGAAAGCGCTGGGTGCCACGGTGATCGGCACGGCGGGTAGTCCCGAAAAGGTGGCGCTTGCCAAGGCACATGGCTGCGACCACGTGATCGACTACAAGTCCGAAGATTTTGCCGCCCGGGTCAAGGACATTACTGGGGGCAGGGGCGTCGACGTCGTTTATGACGGCGTCGGAAAGGCCACCTTCGAAGCCTCGCTCGACTGCCTGCGACCGCGCGGGCTCATGGTCAGCTTCGGCAATGCCTCTGGCCCGGTCTCAGTGCCCGACCTCGGCATCCTCGCGCGCAAGGGCTCGCTCTACGTAACGCGGCCAACAGGTCTGCATTACTTTGCCGAGCGTAGCGCCTTGCTCGAAGGCGCCGATGCGCTTTTTGCAGCGATCAAGAGCGGAGCGATCAAGGTGGAGATCGGCCGCACGTTTGCGCTTGGGGATGTCGCGGATGCACATCGGGCGCTGGAAGGGCGGGAAACGACGGGGTCGGTGGTGCTGCTGCCTTAGGCGGGCACAAAAAATTGGCGTAGATCCGCAGCAACCGAGCTGCCGGTCACATCGATTGTCGCGATATCGATCTGCTCCTTGCCACCGGCAATGCCGAAACGACGCTGCGTGCCGCTGCCTTCACCCGGGGTCGCAGGAAAGAGCAGCATTAGCCGGTCACAACGATAGACCCTGGCATAGGCCATGACCTGATAAACGTCTGCTTGACCAACTCCAACTCGTCGATCTGTGGCTTCCCAGGCGAGCTTTTTCCATTTGGTATCGACGATGGCAGCAATTTCGCGATCGGCATTGCGAACAATGATGTCGGGCTTGGTCTGGAAGTGGGTGCCGCGGCTTTCCTGACCGGCATGCCACTCACCCAGGCAATAGCGAAGGCCACCCTGGGCGGTGACATTCATACCCGTGCCCACAAGGGCACGCCGCAGTTGGGCCGCGATATAGGCTTCGAAAAGATCGTTCATCGGAAACAGCAAGGTTATGCCGCTGTTCGACACGGCATCATGGCTGGTGCCCTGCCAGTTCCGCCGCAGAAACAGCGCCGCCAATTCATACAGACGTTTCCAGTGAATATTGCTCCGGTCCAGACGGACTTGCGCCCAGGGAAGGGCGCGCGGTGCAGCGTCGGGAATATCGGCGAGAACAAACCGCAGTTCAGCGAGCTTTCTTTGCGTTTCTGAAACTCTGGCGTAGCGCAGCAGCGCCAAGACGCAGGCCTTCATGATCCGCATCAGTGGCGTATCGGGATCAAGCACATCGAATTTGGAGGCAAGGCGATCTGGTCGCACCGCGTGCACGGTGAACTGCCGGGTGATGTCCAGCCGCCCCCGTAAAGCAGGCAGGTCTTCGGCATAGGGAGCGTACTGCCGCGGGAGGCCCCGCCGGACTTCGGCTAGCAGATCATCGGCGAAGAGGCGGATAAGGACATCCAGGAGCGTTTCGTCCTGTCGTGCCAGGTTGGCATCCTGACCCGTCGAAAGCTGGAGTTCAAGGGCGACATCGAGCATGTGGAGCAGTCGCCGTCGCACGGTCGGGCTATCCTCGGCGGGAGATGCCGGATCGACTTTAGGCAAGATTTCCAGGGTACTGTCGCCGGCCGCGAGGACTCCGACGACTTGCCTTGCGGTCAGATGGCGATGATGGTCGGCAAGGATCCTGGTGCCCTCCCTGCCGCCGCTTGGATGCGTTCGCGCCGCCGCAAGCAGGAGATTTGCCTCCTGGCGCGTGTAGCCGCCATCGCCCACGGCGACCTTGCCCCATTCGCTGATGGTGCGGTGGGTCACTGCGTAGCAGCTTGCCGGGGTCCGACGAGCCGATCGTAGGCGTCGTCGGAGAAATAGTCTTTGACGCGCCAGCTGACGCGCACTTCGCCACCATTATCGGTGGGATCATCGAGCATGCGCGCTTCCAGAAAGGCGCCGCCGCGACTGGCGCCGTCTCCGAGCACGGCAGCAAGACGCCCCCAATCGTCGAAGAAGAATTCCTGCAGGAGCGGGATGACCTTGTGCCGCATAGTGGCGTCGATGGCCGCCCGATCGGCGCCACCCTCACCCATGAAGAAAGCATGGCCGATACGATGGTCACGATCGATGAGGTATTCCAGGCGGTCGTTGATCGTTTCAAGCACATGGCGGAGCGGAACGCCGTCGACATCGTCGAGCCTTGATGGATCGGGTGGCGTTTCCTGAAACTGAAAGCGCCGCCTGAGCGCGGTGTCGAGCAGGGCGATCGAGCGATCGGCGGTGTTCATGGTGCCGATGATATGAAGATTGTCCGGCACGCCGAAGTCGCGGGTGGAATAGGGCAGGCGAACCGACAGAGCATTTGGCTGGCCCAGGCGCTTGTCGGGTTCGATCAGGGTGATCAATTCGCCAAAAACCTTCGAGATATTGGCCCGGTTGATCTCGTCGATGATCAGGACGAACTGTTCGGGTTTAGCATTAGCGACGGAAACGGAGGGCTGGTCGCTGCTAGAAATCAGGCGGCTCAGGGCTGCCAGGTTGATGCGCTTGGGAGCGATCGCATAGAGCGTGCGCATCGTGAAATTGCCGTCGACAATGGTGGTGAGCGGCAGGGGTTCATCAAGGACCAGCACCCACTTCACCTTTCGCCGATGGGCATAGTAGCCGTCGGCCAGCGGCTCGAAATAGTAGTCGCCGGTGATTTCGGCGATGGCACGAAATTTCGAATTGCCTGCTGGCACGATGACGAGGTCGCCGATCTGCAACTCGCTGCGAAAAGTGAAGGTCTGCGACCAATTACTGGGGGTGCCGTCTTCAGGGTGAAGGCGCAACCATTCGGCTTTGATGGCTTCGATGGACCTGAACTGGGGGTCGGTCCAATCGACGGCGCCGCCCCAGCCCAGCGCGATGTAATTCCCGGCGAGCGCGGCCTCATAAACCTCGTCTTCGGTGCCGACCGCGCCTTGTCCCATCTTCCAGAAGCGCTTGTCTTCAATACTGTCTGGTGCATTCGGGCTGGACGGAGCGGGCTTGAGGCGGGCCTGATCAGCCAGCGCGCAGACTTCCTGGAAGATGCCCGCCTTGGGCTCGAGCCGGAAGCCGGCGCTTGCGCCGTCGGCGGTCTCCGGGCGTAAGCCCTCGACAAAGCTTTCATAGTCGTAGCTTTGGTGGAAGGTGACGAAGGTGATGCGTTTTTCCAAACGCAGCTCTTCATATCTGGCCATGAGCGCCGCCCGGTCGGCGGGAGCAGTGCCGTCGCAGAGCTCGACCGCTTTTTGGGCTGTAACGTAAGTCTTGCCGGTTCCTGGCGGGCCATAAAAGATCAAGTTGCTTGGCGCGTTGGACAGTCTTTTCGACGCCACCTGCGGAACGACAGCCGTCTCGACCGCCTCTCGCGTTAGCGCTCGCGAGCTTTCGAGCCCGGGGCGCAGTGCGGCGGTGAACTGGCGATAGTTTTCCAAGGTCGAGCGGTAGCTCGCCAAATTGTTGTAGATGTTGCCATCGATGTCGAAGCGGGCCGGATTGGCGCGGCCGGCGCGCTCGTCGTCGCGGCTATAGGCCAGCTGGTTCTGCAATCCGGATAGTTCGCCGGCGTCGAGGAGGTCGAGGTCGCCATAGGCCTGGTCGAGACGTTTTGCTCTGGCGATCTGGGTCGATACGGTACCAGCGTCGTGGCCTCGGCCAGTCAGCCAATGCCTGAATTCGTTCTCGCGCAATCTGCCCTCCCGCATTGTGCGGAACGACGATGTCTGGCTTGGGCAAATCTGGCAAGTGGCGGGTAGAGAGGGATTCGAACCCCCGGAAGGCTTTCACCTTCGCCGGTTTTCAAGACCGGAGCAATCAACCACTCTGCCATCTACCCGTAGGCTGCCGTTTACCGGGGCTTTGTGCCGCTGTCCAGAGCAGGCGGTGCTCTCAGGCGGGTTGCATGTTTTTGCCGCGTCGCTATGAGACACACATGCCCAAGCGGAGGATGATGGATGAGCCGCAAAGAATTTGATGTGTCGCGGATGCGGCGTATGAAGCGGGTTGCCGGACGCCACGGTTTGACGATCCTTACAGCGGAAAAGCTGAAGGTACTTGGGCAGCCGGGCGGGCATCAGTTGCGGGAAGATGCGACGTTCAAGATCGTCTATGGCGATGTGCCAAAGCCCTTTTCTGCGTCGCTCGACGATATCGAAGCCTATATCGAAAAGCTGGAGGCTGGCGAAGCGTAAGCCTTGCTGTCCTTGTGTTCGAGGCCCGGTGCCGGCCCGCGCCCAAGATAACGTTATTTAAAACGTAACAGGAATCGTCACACACTGCTTCTCGTAGGCTCGTTCAGGGCATTACCCGCCCTGGACTTTTGTGGCTGCGGGAGAGGCGGACATCTTGCCTCCCCTCCTGCTCTAGTGTGGAGGCGCGTTACCGTGTTTACCCTGATCAACGCCGACGCCGACGAAGACGACGCAGAAATCACCGATCCTCAGGAAATCGCGGAGCTGTTCGCAGCCATCGCCGCCGTTGCCATCGAAACCATCGGTGCCGGCCAGGCTCGCCTGCTGTTTGAGGCCGTGGTGGAGCAGGAGGGCCGCGATCCCAATTGACCCTATTCCTTTCAACAGCTGATTAAACTGCACCCTCGGGTGTGAAAACGATGAAGCCTCGGCGGCGGAGCAGGCCCGATCGGTCCTGTCCGTCGTTTCGAGGCTTCGCTTTTGATGAATGCGGAGCGACGTTGGATCAGGAATGGGTTGCGATTGTGCCTCTGGGAGACAGTGCGCTGCTGATCCGCTTCGGCACCGAGCTTGATGCCGAGGCCAATCGACGCGTGGTGAGCTTCGCGCGGTGTCTGGCTGACGACCCGCTAGACCAGGTGCTCGAGATCGTCCCGAGCCTTGTTTCGGTGCTGGTCCGTTTCGACCCCCTCGTGGCCGATCCGGTGCGCCTCTCCGGCGAATTGTCACTCCGGCTGCAAGGAAATCAGGCTCACGCGCCAAATCGGGCGCACGAGCTTACGGTTCGCTACGATGGTCCGGATCTCTATGAGGTTTCATCAGGCCTGGGCATGTCGAACGAAGACTTCATCACCCGTCACAATACGGCGCCCTTGCGCGTCCTGGCGACCGGCTTTGCACCCGGTTTCGTCTACTGCGGCTTTCACCCCGAAAACATGATCCTGCCTCGGCGCACAGCCGTGCGCTCCATCGTTCCGGCCGGCAGCATCCTGTTCGCGGCAGGACAGACTGCGATCGCAGCGACCGATGTCCCGACCGGCTGGCACGTGATTGGTCGCACCGACTTTCGCAACTTCGATCCGGGCTCCACGAGACCTACCGTGCTCGAGGCCGGCGATCTTATTCGATTTGTCGCTGCCTGATGCCTACGCTGCTGCGGATTGAACGGGCGGGGCCGCTGACCACAATTCAGGACCGAGGCCGTTTTGGCATGCTGCGGCATGGCGTGAGTGCGTCCGGACCCATGGATAGGGCTGCCTTCGAGCGTGCCGGCCTTCGTTCCGGCGCCATCGATGATGCCGGTATCGAATTCACGCATTCAGGTCTGGCTTTGGTCGTGGAGGGCGAACCGGCCAGAATCGGCTGGGCTGGAGGCAAGTTTCGGGTTGAGCTAAACGGAACGGAGCTTCTCTGGCCGGGTTCGGCAGTACTCAAAGAAGGAGACAACTTGTCGATCACGCCGGGTTCCAGCGGGGTCTACGGCTACCTGCGCTTTAGTTCGCGGCTTCAACTTCCGGGCGTGCTGGGAAGCGTGGCGACAAGTTCCCGCGCAAGGCTAGGCGGCCTGGAGGGGCGGCCGCTACGTGCAGGTGACGAATTGACGCTGATCGGGAAAGGCGTTCAGCCCATCGACATCATCGAGCCCGACGGTAGTGACGCACCGATCCGCTTCATCTGGGGCGTGCATGCGGAGCGCTTTTCGAAGAACGTCCGCGAACGCTTCACCGACGCGACTTTTCGAGTGAGCCCATCCATGGACCGCATGGGCGTGCGTCTCGTCGACGAGGGTGGCGTGTTCGCGGGAGCCAGCATCCTGTCCCTCGTCTCGGAGCCGGTCATGCCGGGTGATATCCAAATCCTGGGAGATGGCACACCGATCGTCCTTATGCGGGATCATCAGCCCACCGGTGGTTATCCGCGCATCGGCACCGTCATTACGGCAGACCTTGATCGTTTCGCGCAGCTGCGCGGCGGGAGCACGGTTGCTTTCGCACCGGTGACGGTGGACCATGCCCATCGCTTGTTGCGGAGCACATCATGACCAGCATCGATCTTAACGCTGACCTCGGCGAAGGCATGGGCACCGATGATGATCTTTTGAGGATCGTCTCGAGCGCCTCGATCGCCTGTGGCGGACATGCTGGAGACGCCGCAACCATCCGGCATGTACTCAAAGTCTGTAAAGCGCGGGGCGTGCGTGCTGGCGCCCATCCGGGCTATGCCGACCGGCAACGCTTCGGCCGTTTCCGGCTGAACCTTCCGCAAGATCAATTGCTCGGTCAAATCCAGGAGCAGCTCTTTCTCGTCCGGTTCATCGCCGATGAGGTCGGCGTGCCCCTCACATACGTCAAGCTGCACGGCGCGCTCGCCAACCAGGCAGCCGAAACGCTCGACTTTGCCGTGAGCATTTTCGCAGGCATCCAGGCGATCGACCCAAAGCTCGCCGTCCTGGCACTGGACAACAGCGAGCAGGTGCGTGGAGCCAAAGCATTGGGCTTGCCGCTGATCCGAGAAGCCTATGCCGATCGCGCTTATACGGCGGCTGGCCTGCTGGTCTCCCGCTCTGAGCCGGGGGGAGTCATCCATGATGTGGATGCAGTGGTCGAGCGTTGCGTGCGGCTGGCGAAGACGGGCGAGATCGTCGCGATCGACGGGACCGTGATCCGTTCCGCCGCGCGGTCCATCTGCTTGCACGGCGACACGCCCGGCGCCGTCGACATGGCAAGGGAAGTGCGGGATGCTCTCGAGGGGGAGGGGATCACCATCGCTCCTGCCGCTTTGGAGATGAACATACCCTGAGACCTCCGAAGGGAGAGGGTGAGATCGGCATTATGCCTTTGGGACGAAGGTCTCAGGGTAGCTAGGGCGGCACGGGGCCGGATCAGATTGCCAGGTATTCGTGGCGGAGTTCGGTATTGTCGAGCACTTCCTTGGCGGTGCCGGTGAAGACCACCTCTCCGGTGTCGAGGATGACGGCACGATCGGCGAGCTTTAGAGCGGCGACCGCATTTTGTTCGACGATGATGGTCGTGATGCCCAGTGGCTTGATCGAGTGGAGTATGCGCTCGATTTCCTGGACGATGACGGGCGCCAGCCCTTCATAGGGCTCATCGAGTAGGAGGAGCTTGAGGTCGCGGGCCAGCGCGCGGGCGATGGCCAGCATCTGCTGTTCGCCGCCGGAGAGCGTCACGCCATCCTGCTTGCGGCGTTCGGCGAGGCGGGGGAAGCTCTGGTAGATTTGCTCGAGACCCCAGCCGTTTCCTGGCGCCACCTTTGCGAGCGTGAGGTTTTCCTCAACGGTCAGTCCCTGGATGATGCGCCGGTCTTCCGGCACCAGCTGGATGCCCGCCCGTGCGGCTTCAAAGCTTTTCATCTTGTGAATGGCTTGGCCGTCGAGCCAAATTTCGCCCTGGCGCATCTCGGGATTGTCGGTCCGGGCGATGGTCCGCAAAGTCGAAGTCTTGCCAGCACCGTTGCGGCCGAGAAGCGCCAGGATCTCGCCCTTGCGAACGTCGAGCGACACGCCCTGCACGATGTAGCTTTCGCCGTAATAGGCGTGCATGTCGCGGACCGAAAAGAACGGACGCGATGTCTCGACTTCGGCGGCGCGGACCGGGATGGCTTCGGCAGTCATGGCGATAGCACTCATCAGTGGGTGCCTCCAAGATAGGCTTCCTGGACCTTGGGATTTCCGCGCACGTCGTCGGGCGATCCGTCGGCGATGATGCGGCCCTGAGCGAGCACAGAAATCTTGTCAGCTAGGGAGAACACGACATGCATGTCGTGCTCGATGATGACCTTGGTCATGCCCCGTGCCTTGATCTTCTGCAGCAACTCGATGGTCGTGTTTGTGTCGTGCCGGCTCATGCCGGCCGTGGGTTCGTCCAGCAGCAGGAGGCGCGGATGCTGGATCAAGCACATGGCCAGTTCCATCCGTCGCTTGTCGCCACGGCTGAGGCTGCCAGCCAGCATCTCGCGGCGGCCGAGCATGCCGACATCCTCCAGCATGTGCTCGGCCTCGGCGCGGATACCTGTTTCGCTGTCGAGTGAACGAAGCATATTGAGCTTGAACATGCCGTCGCGCTTGGCAAGGGCCGGGATCATGACATTGTGCAGCACGCTCAAGTCGGCAAAAATTTCCGGCGTCTGGAACACGCGGGCAATACCGAGCTGGTTGATCTGAAACGGCTTCTTTCCCGTCAGTACGGCGCCGTCGAAGACGACTTGGCCGCTGGAAGGCGCCAGTTTGCCGATGATGACGTTCAGCAGCGTCGACTTGCCGGCGCCATTGGGGCCGATAATGGCGTGGGTTTTGCCTTCCTCAACCTGAAGATCGATGTCTGCGAGGGCGTGGAGTCCGCCGAAGCGCTTGTGGACGTCCGCGACGTGCAGAACAACATTGGGATTGGTCATCGCGATGATCCTTACTCTGCCGGCTGGGCGCGGGTAGCAGGGGCACTGCCGGAGCGGCGGCGGAACATGCCCGCAATTCGCCGCACGCCTTCCATGATGCCGCCTGGCAGGAAGATAACGACGATGACGAAGACCAGGCCCAGAGTCAGGAACCAGCCATCGCCCACGAACTTGCCGGTGACGGTAACCATGAAGTCGGCCGCACTTTCAGGGAGAAAGCTCCAGAAGCGCGCAAGAATGTTGTCGTTGAGGGCCGAAAGGATGTTCTCGAAATACTTGATCAGCCATGCGCCGATCACGGGGCCGATCAGCGTGCCCACGCCCCCAAGAATGGTCATCAGCACCACTTCGCCTGAGGCGGTCCATTGCATGCGCTCGGCGCCGGCCAGAGGGTCGGTGACGGCCAGCAGTGCGCCGGCGAGGCCCGCATACATGCCCGAGATCACGAATGCGGAGAGGGCATAGGGACGGGTGTTAAAGCCGGTGAACTGCATGCGGGTCTGGTTGGACTTGATGGCCTTGAGCATCATGCCGAATGGAGAGCTGGCTATACGCTGGGCGAAGAAGAAGCCCAGGATCAGGAAGCCGGCGCAGAAATAGAAGCCTGCATATCCCGCCAGCTGCTGGCCAAGCAGATTGGGAACGGGCTGACCTACCACCGTGGCACCCAGCGCGGCATCGAGGCTGCGGGGATCGTTGATAGCGAGCTGCAGGCCGGTTTCGCCATTGGTAATTGGCGTCAGCACTGAATAGGCGAGGTTGTAGCTCATCTGGGCGAAGGCGAGCGTCAGGATGGAGAAGTAGATGCCGGAGCGACGCAACGAAAGGTAGCCGATCACGAGGGCAAATAGGCCGGAGATGATGACGGCAAAAACGATCGCCGGGATCGCGTCGAGCGTCAAAAGCTTGAACGACCAGACGGCGGCATAGGAGCCGACACCGAAGAAAGCGGCGTGACCGAAGCTGAGATAGCCGGTGAGCCCGAAGAGAATATTGAAGCCGACGGCAAAGATGCCGAAGATCATGAAACGCTGCAGCAGATCCGGATAACCGGCGCCAAACGGCGCCAGCCAGATCGGCATGGTCAGGACCACAATGGTAAAGCCAAGAAACAGAAAGAGGTCGTTGCGGGACATGAAACTGGTCATCTCAGGCCTCCATGACACCGCGCCGGCCGAAAAGGCCCCGCGGACGGACGAGAAGAATGACCACGGCGACCAGGTAGATGATGATCTGGTCGATGCCTGGAACGATGGCCTTGACCTGGTTCATCGAGGCAAAGGACTGCAAGATGCCGAGCAGGAAGCCAGCGGCGACGGCACCGGGCAGGGAACCCATGCCCCCAACCACGACCACCACGAAGCTCAGCACCAGGAAATCCATTCCCAGGTGGTAGTTGGGCGGCAAGAGCGGCGTGTACATGACCCCCGCCATGCCGGCGACCACGGCGGCAAGTCCGAACATGATGGTGAAACGGCGGTCGATGTTGATGCCGAGAAGACCAACCGTCTCCCGGTCTGCCATGCCGGCACGAACCACCATGCCGAAGGTGGTAAACTGCAGGAATGCGAAGACGCCGCCGATCACAATGGCCGAGAAGACGAAATAGATCAGGCGCCAAATGGGATAGGTGATCACATTGGCCTGCATTCCGAGAAACGCGCCAATATCGGCAGCACCGCGCAGATCGGTGGGCATGGGCTGAGGAATGGGATTGGGACCAAAGATCGATTTGATCACTTCCTGCGCCACGATGGCGAGGCCAAAGGTGACGAGAATCTGTTCGGCATGCGGGCGCTTGTAGAAGTGCTTGATGATGCCGCGCTCGAGCGCAATGCCGATCACCAGCATGATGGGGATGGTAATCAGAATGGAGAGAGGCACGGAATAGTTGACGAGGACCGCGCCCCAGTCGCCAAGCCATGCCTGGACGAGCGGCTCACGAACTTCGAGCGGCTGGCCCCAAGGCGAAAGCTTTTCGGGGTCGATGGTGACCGTTTCCATGGTGAGAAACATGCGCACGGTGACGGCGCAAAAGGCCCCCAGCATAAAGAGCGCCCCATGGGCGAAATTGACCACGCCCAGTGTGCCGAACACGAGGGTGAGGCCCAGCGCGATCAGCGCATAGGCGGCGCCCTTGTCGAGGCCGTTGAGGAATTGGAGGAAGATGACTTCAAACATGGGGGCTCCGCACTTGCCACGCCAATCTTTCACGCGTCTCGGACTTTGGCCGAGCCACCCTCTCCCGCAAGGGGAGAGGGGGACGCAGTGGTTGTGGCACGCTCTATCCCTTCCTTCTCCCCTTGCGGGAGAAGGTGCCCCGAAGGGGCGGATGAGGGGTTACTGCACTACGCGCACATCGGCACAGGTTCCGCCGGGCCCAGATCGCCGCCAAAAATGGCCGGATCGTAGGTCGTCGTATCCCGGTCGACTTCCTGAACCACGTTGAGGACGTCGAACTCGCTGGTCGGGCTCTCATTGCCCTGCACCACGAGGACAGACTTCATGCACTGGTGATCTTCGGCACGGTAAAGCGTCGGGCCATTGCCCATGCCGTCGAACTCGAAGCCTTCGAGCGCCTTGATGATTTCGGGCGGATAGAAGGTGCCGGCGCGTTCTGCGGCATCCGCATATAGCAGCATCTGAACATAGGCGGTGTGGGCAGCCTGGGACGGCGGGGAGCCATAGGCTGCACCAAAGGACTTGGTGAAGGCTATGGAGCCTTCGTCCTGCTGGTTCCAGTGCCAGTTCGACGTGCCGAACACGCCACGCACCGCTTCGCCGGCACCCTTCGCCATGAGCTCGGAGATGAGAGGCGTGATGATCTGGAACTGCTGGCCATTGGCTTCACGGTCGCGCAGACCGAACTGCACGGCCTGAGGCAGTGAGTTTACCATGTCGAGGCCATAGTGGTTGAGGATCAGCACGTCGGCGCCAGAATTAAGGATCGGCGTGAGGTACTGAGAGTAGTCGGTGGAGCCAAGCGGGGTGCGAACGGCAGCGACAGTTTCCCAACCGAGCGCCTCGGTGGCCGCGACCATGGACTCTTCCATGGTCCAGCCCCAAGTGTAGTCGGCGGTGAGGTGATAAGCACGACGTTGGCCGCCATACTCCTGGCCGAGCACCGGACCCAGCGCGATGCCGGATTGGTGGGCGTTGAAGAAATGGCGGAAGCCGTAGCGGCGCTTGTCCTTGCCGGTCGTGTCGTTGGAATGGGTCAGGCCTGCCATGAAGATGACGCCCATTTCCTGGCAGAGGCCCTGAACGGCGATGGCCTCACCCGAGGATGAACCGCCGGTGATCATGATGGCGCCGTCGCGCTCGATCATGCGGGTCGCGCCGGCGCGTGCCACGTCGGACTTGGTCTGGCTGTCGGAGGACACATAGGCGACCTTCTTGCCCAGGATACCGTTGCCCTTGAGACCGGACAGCATGCCGATAAGGCCACCGTCGCCTTCGCCGTTAAGATGCGCGATGGCCAGCTCATAGGCCTTCTGCTCGTCAGCGCCTTCTTCGGCGTAAGCGCCGGTTAGCGGAAGGTTGAGGCCGATGGTGACGGTGTCACCGGTGGGATTGTTGCAGAATTCCTGCGCCCAAGCGCCCTTGGTGAAGATCATGGGCGCAACGCCCGTACCGATAATGCCGGCCATGCCGGTTTGCAGAACCCTGCGGCGGGTCGGCCCGCGCGTGGAAAGTGTCATCGATTTCCTCCTTTGGCGCGGGGCTGCTGATGCTTTGCCAGTGGCTCACCGCGCCTTCAGTATTCGATGCATTTGAAAAGGCCGGCAATAGAGCATTGTTAAACAACACAAATTCTGTAAATTCTTGATCTCGGATTGATGTGGAGGCGTCAATTCGTTGACATAGGGAGGGCAGGGCATGCGCGCGCCGATCGGCTTTCGCATCAGCAACAGGCGGAAATCGCTGAGGATTTCGCAGGCCGAACTGGCCCGACTGGTTGGCATTTCGCCATCCTATTTGAACCTCATCGAGAACAATAAGCGGGATATTGGCGGTGCATTGCTGCAGCGAGTGGCGCAGCATCTGGGCATCGAGGTCAATAGCCTGGATGGCTCGGATGAACAGAAGCTGCTGCAGGATCTCGAAGAGGCCTATGCCGACCCGATGGTCGAGTCGCTGCCGTTTCAACACGACGAGCGGCGGCAGCTGGTAGCGCAGTATCCGGCCAGTGCCATGGCCGTGGCCCGCATGCACCGGGCCTATGTCGATGCCCGCAGCAGCGCCGATGCCTATGCCCACCGGCTGCGGTCGGATCCGCTGCTGAATCAAATGTTGCACCAGATCCTGTCGGGCATCACCGCGGTGCGATCCAGCGCCGAAATCCTTGAGGACGTGCCGGACATCGATGAGGCAGAACGGCACAAGTTCCTGAGCGCCATCGGTCGCGAAGCCCGCATTTTGGGCGATGTGGCGCGCAGTCTTATCGGTCAGTTCGAGGTTACCAGTCAGGCCGCCCGGACGGTGTCGACACTGCGCGAGATCGATGACCTCATCATCGAGCGGCAGAACTATTTCCCGCAGCTTGAAGCGATGGCGGAAGAGTTGAGACGGTCGGTTGAGATGCAAGGGCCGTTCGGGCCGGCAGTGCTGGTGGACGTCTTGGAACGGCAGTTCGGCGTCGTCACGCGCATCGGCGGGCGGCCGAGCGTGCCCGACTTTCCGGGCCAGTATCGCTTTGATGCCGAGAGCGGCACGATGTGGTTCCAAGGCACGACCACCCTGGCGACGCGGCAGTTTCAGCTTGCGCGGCTGCTTGGGGAGCTTTTAGCCGCCGAAGTGATGCGGCAGACGTTGGACGGCGCCGTGCTGACCAATCCTGCGTCCAGGCGGCTGGCGGCACGTGCCTTGGGTTCCTACCTTGCCGGTGCGATCGTCTTTCCCTATGCGCAATTCCTCGAAGCAGCCGAGGCGACGGCCTACGACATCGACCAGTTGCGGGAGAAGTTCGGCGGCAGTTTCGAGCAGGTGGCACATCGCCTCGTGTCGCTGCGGCGGCCGGGAGCGGAGGGAATCCCGTTCGGCTTCCTCCGGTCCGATCCCGCCGGCCGGCTGACCAAGCATTTCCCGCTGCCGGGCCTGCTGTTGCCGAACTCAGGTCACGCCTGCCCACTATGGGCTATATACGGAGCGTTCCGGCAACCAGACACGATTGTGCGCCAGGCCGTCCGGTTCTCCGATGGTTCGCGTTACCTCTTCCTCGCGCGATCGCTCCAGCACAGGCCGGGTTCTTACCGGGATCAACCCAATCTGATCTCGGTCATGCTGGCCTGCGACGTGCGCCATGCAGACCGCACGGTTTACGGCTCCGGTCTCGATCTCATGGATCAGAGCGCCGACGTGCCGGTCGGGCCCAGCTGCCGCCTTTGCCCGCGCCGCGCCTGCCCGGCACGGCAGGAAGAAATGCTCACACCGGGCGGCGAAGCATCCGTCACCCGCCTGCCGCTGATCCCCCGCGAATTCGGGCTTGGAGATTTGGGCTGATTGGGCTCTACTGTTCAGGCTGGCGGAGGGGAGACTGCCGGCACTGGGGGAGACATTGCCGATCGACATACTCATCGCCGAGGACGAGCCGAGCATTCTCGAATCGCTCGATTTCATACTGCGTCGCGCCGGTTGGAGCATCGAGGCGGTTACCGATGGGGAGGCGGCACTCGACCGCGCGCGCCGGCTGCAGCCGCGCATGGTGGTGCTTGACGTCATGTTGCCAAAGGCCAGCGGCTTTGATGTCTTAAAGCAACTGCGCGCCGATGCATCAACGCGCGACATGCCGGTCCTGATCCTCACCGCCAAAGGACAGCAGCAGGACCGCCGCGTGGCCGAGGACCTTGGCGCCAGCGGCTTTGTCACCAAACCTTACTCCAATGCCGAGGTGGTTGCGGCCGTGCGGCGGCTGCTGGGCTAAAATGCAGGACCGTCGCAGGATCGTCGGCGGCATGTTCCTGCTTACCGCGGCGGGCCTGCTGCTCTTCCTTCCCCCGATTGCCTATATCTTCAACCACCGCATTGCCTTGTTCGGCGTGCCCCAGATCGTCGTTTACCTGTTCGGCGTCTGGTTCGCGCTGATCGGCGGCACTGCGGCACTGACAGCGCGGCTTGAGCCTGATAGTGCCGGGGACGACAGCTAGATGCTCTCGGCCGATTTCGTCATCGCTACGGCCATTGGCTATGTGTGCCTTCTGTTCGTGCTGGCCTATTTCGGCGACCGGCGGGCACGGGCCAATCCGCGCTCCTGGCTCAATTCGCCAGCTGTCTACACGCTGTCGATCTCCGTCTATTGCACCAGCTGGACCTTCTATGGCGCTGTCGGCAATGCGGCGCGCAGCGGCCTCGAATTTCTGACCATTTATCTCGGACCAACGCTGGTCTTCGTTGGCTGGTATTTCTTGCTACGGCGGTTGGTGCGGATCAGCCATCTCCACCGCATTACGTCGGTAGCTGATCTCCTGTCATCCCGCTTCGGCAAATCCAGCCGGCTGGGCGTGCTGGTCACCTGTATCGCCGTGGTCGGCATCGCACCCTATATCGCGCTGCAGTTGAAGGCGGTGACCTCATCGATCCAGGCCATTGCCGGCTCCTCCGAATTCGGCCAGGGGAGCCTTGCCGGCATAGACGATGTGGGCCTCGCCTTCGGCGTTGCGGCTGGAATGGCCCTCTTCACCATCCTTTTCGGCACGCGCCACGTCGATGCCAAGGAGCAGCACCATGGCGTCGTCGCCGCCATAGCCTTCGAAGCCGTGGTGAAGCTTGCCGCCCTCGTCGCTGTTGGCGTCTTCGTCGTCTTCATCGGGGGTGGCTTCGAAGCCATTTTCAGCCGCGCGACCGAGCAGGGGATCGTTGTGGACACCACGTCGAGCTTCGACAGCCGGTGGATCACGACCCTGGTGCTGTCGATTGCCGCCATCGTCTGCCTTCCCCGCCAGTTTCAGGTGACGGTGGTTGAAAATTCCGACGAAAACCACCTGCGCGTCGCCGGCTGGGCCTTCCCAGCATACATGATGCTGATGAGCGTCTTCATCCTGCCCATCGCCATCTACGGATTGACGGTGATGCCGCAAGGAGCAAACCCAGACATGTTCGCGCTGACTTTGCCGCTCGCCGCCGGGCAGAACGGACTGGCGCTGTTTGCTTTCATCGGCGGCTTTTCGTCCGCGACCTCGATGATCATCCTCGAGTCGATTGCCCTTTCGATCATGGTCTCCAACCACATCATCATGCCGCTTGTGCTGCGCTTCAGCACGGCCCCGCAGGGCGGCGAAGGGCAGGGGGTGAGCCGCTTGCTTCTCACCGCGCGGCGGCTCTCCATCGTCCTCATCCTGTCCCTCGGCTTTTTCTACTTCTTCTTCACCCGCGACTCCGACGCTCTCGCGCCGATCGGCCTGATCTCGTTCACCGCCATTGCGCAATTCTTCCCGGCCCTGCTCGCGGCGATCTTCTGGCGTGACGCTTCCTTAAAGGCTGTGTCGGCAGCCATCCTCGCCGGCTTCGTCATCTGGGCCTGGTGCTGCTTCCTGCCGTCTTTCCAGTCGGTCTCCCCGGCGGTCTCGCAACTGCTGACATCCGGCCCATGGGGCCTATCATGGCTCCGACCCGAAGCAATGTTTGGCCTCACGGGATGGGATCCACTCGCCCACGCTGCGTTCTGGAGCCTTTCGGCAAACGTGGTGATCCTGACGCTCGGCTCCTTGCTGACCACGCCTTCCGCTCTCGAACGCATTCAGGCGCAGGCTTTTGTAGATGTGTTCCGGCGGGGCACCCCGCAGCAGAACTTCGTCCGCGGCTCGGCCACAGCCAACGATCTCTTTTTCGTCGCCGAACGTGTCTTGGGCGAGCGGCGTGCAGCGGCCCTGTTCGAGGTTGAAGCCAGGGAAAGCGGGGTCGACCCGGCAGTGCTCGATCCGACGCCGGAATTCATCGGCCGCCTGGAGCGCGAACTGGCGGGGTCAATCGGCGCGGCATCTGCCCATGTCATGCTGTCCAAAGTCGTGGCCGGCGGCGACGTCTCGCTCGAAGAAATGATGCAGATGGCCGACGAAACCCAGCATGCCATCGAGTATTCCCAGCAGCTGGAGCGCACATCGGCCGAGCTGCGGCTGACGGCGCGCAAACTCGAGGAGGCGAATGCACAGCTGCGGGAGCTCGACAGCCAGAAAGACGAGTTCCTGAGCCAGGTGAGCCACGAAGTGCGCACGCCCATGACCTCGATTCGCTCATTTTCGGAGATCCTGCTTGAGCCGGGCGAACTGGACCAGAGCCAGCGCCAGCGTTTCGTTTCGACCATTCACCAGGAAAGCCTGCGTCTCACCAAGCTGCTCGACGAAATCCTCGATCTCAGCGCGCTGGAGCGTGGGGAGCGCAACTGGCAAAGCGCGCCGGTGGACGCCGAAGCGGCCCTGGATCGAGCACTGCTCGTCTGCGACGCACTGCTGCGACAAAAGGGCATGCGGGTAGAGCACGGCAAGCGGGCGCCATTGACCATGGTCGAGGGTGACGCGGACCGGCTGTGCCAGGTCTTCATCAATCTCATTTCCAATGCCGTAAAGTACAATAACGGGAGCGATCCTGTCGTGCGGATCACCTCGGCGCTGCGCACGGGTAGCTATGTTGTCGACATCGCCGACAATGGCCCGGGAATTGCGAAAAGCGATGGCAAGCTGATCTTCGAGAAGTTCTGGCGGGGCGTGTCCGGTGGCGGCGACCAGGGCGGCGCGGGGCTAGGCCTCGCGATCAGCCGGCAGATCGTGGCGCGCATGAACGGAACCCTGGAACTGGTGCCGGGACCGCTCTCCGGAGCCTGCTTCCGCGTGCGACTGCCGGTGGTTGGGCGCGCTTAGCCCTGGCCCTCGTCTGGAATGTTCAGCAAATGGCCGCAGGCCTTGCAGTGCACTGCGTCCGGCTCGTGCCGAGACAAGCCGCATTGCGGGCAGGGGAACGACACCTTGTTCGGACGGAAGATCAGCTGCGCCAGGCGCACGAACAGCGAAATACCGATGATCATGATGACGATGGAGACGAGCTTGCCGAATGTGCCGGGCAGGACGATGTCGCCGAAGCCCGTCGTCGTCATGGTCGTGACAGTGAAGTAAAGCGCGTCGACATAGCCGTCGATGCCGGACTGCTGCTGTGCGAACGAGGTGTAGACGAAGCCGGTCACGACGAAGATGAAGACCAGAAGATTGATGACGGCCTGAATGGTGTCCCGGTACCCGCCGAGGCCGCGCTTTTCCAGTGGACGCCACACAAGGCTTGTCCGTGTCAGCGTCCAGAGCCGCAGGATACGCAGAAAGCCGAAATTGAGCAGCCATGTCGGGAACAACAGCGTCGCAAGGATCACAATATCGATAAGCACCGGCATCTGACGCAACCAGCGCATCGGGTGGCTTGTGGCCAGGCCGCGGGCGACAAGATCAAGTGTCAGCACGCCGGCTATGGAATAGTCCAGCCAGAGGAAACTGTCTGTGTTCCGCAGGAGGGGTGAGGCGACGAAAAACGCTATGATTGCAAGATCGACGATCAAAATCGTCGCTTGGAAGCGCACAGCGCCTGCAGATTGACCATGGTAGAGGATGCGGAGCTTCGATCTCAGATGATCGAACCAGCTGCGGCCCTTGTCGTTCTTTGCCGATGATTTAGGGATGTCGACCATGAAGTCCAACTGCGAGTCGGTCAGAAACGAGGCAGACCATGGACTGTTCCGCTGAGACACTGAAGGACCTTCAATGAGCCTGTCGATCTACGATACCACCGTGCCGGTCTTTACCCGCATGCTCACCAATCTGCTGGTCTTCCTCGACAAGGCAGAAGCCGATGCAGCGGCGCGCAAGTATTCGACAGACGTGCTGGTGGACGCCCGTCTTGCGCCCGACATGATCCCGTTCCGGGGCCAGGTGATGATCGCAACCGACCACGTCAAGGGCTGCGTAAGCCGCCTGGCAGGCCAGCCGGTCCCGTCCTGGCCGGACGAGGAAAAGACCTTCGATGAGTTGCGCGCCCGTGTGCAGAAGGCGCTCGATCTGCTCGCAACGATCACGCCGGAAGCCCTGAGCGGGGGCGAGACACGCGACGTGACCCTGAAGATGCGCACTGGCGAAGTGACGATGAACGGGCTCGACTACGTGAACCAGCGTGCACTGCCCAACTTCTACTTCCACATCACCACGGCCTACGCGATCCTTCGGCACAATGGTGTCCCACTAGGCAAGAGCGACTTCATCGGCTGAGGGCGCACGGTTGCCGCGAAGCGGTGGCCGCGCTATGTGCAGCGCAAGAAAGCGCCGGGATCGCGTCGGCAAGAGGACCGCATGAAGCTTGCTTTTGTCATTCCGGCCTACAATGAAGAAGCGCTGATCGGCAAATGCCTGACTTCGGTTTTGGCCGAGATCAAGCGCTCCGGGGCAAACGCCGACGTGATCGTCGTCAACAACGCTTCCAAGGACCGGACCGGCGAAATCGCCCGCAGCTTTGCCGGGGTGCGCGTTGTCGACGAGCCCAAGAAGGGTCTGGTGAACGCCCGAGATGCCGGCTTTGCCGCCAGCGAAGGCTATGAACTGGTTGCCAATATCGACAGCGATACCATCGTGCCCGAAGGCTGGCTCGACACGGTGCTGAGCGAGTTCGGCAAGGATCCCAAGCTCGTCTGCCTCAGCGGGCCTTACGTCTACTACGACATGAAGCCGCATAACCGGCTGCTGATCAGCATGTTCTATGGGCTGACCTGGCTGATTTACGTGCTCAACCGCTTCATCCTGCGGGTGGGCTCGGTAGTGCAGGGGGGAAATTTCGTGTTTCGCCGCGATGCCTGGGCAGCAGTGGGCGGCTATGATCGCACCATTGAATTTTTCGGCGAAGACACGGACGTGGCCGTGCGCCTCTCCAAGGTCGGCAAAGTGAAATGGACCTTTGCCCTCAAGATGATGACCTCGGGTCGCCGGCTCGAGAAAGAGGGCGTGTTCCGAACCGCGGGCACGTACACCCTCAACTTTTTCTGGGTGACGTTTCGCGGCAAGCCGGCCACAAAAAGTTATACCGACATCCGTCCCAATTAGGTGTAATCTTCCCGTCACACGCCGCTTCTAGCCTGGCGATCCTGGAGAGCCGATGGCTGACGCAAGCGAGACGAATGAAGTGGGCGGGCCGGTCCGCCTTTTTCAGGACGAGCCGGCGGAGCGGCTTTCCGGCATTTTGACCGCCATAGCTGCGGATCGGCAGCGGGACCGCATTTCGATCGGTTATCTGCTGCAGGCGCTTGAGCACCGGGCCGTCGGCGCGTTGATGTTCATCTTCGCCATTCCAAATGCCATTCCCGTGCCCCCCGGCGTGTCTGCCGTGCTCGGCGCGCCGCTGATATTCCTGTCCTTCCAAATGATGCTCGGGCAGCGCCCATGGCTGCCCAAGATCATCACCAACCGCTCGCTTTCGCGGGGCGAGTTCGAAAAAGTCGTGAGCCTCACCGCGCCTTGGCTCGCGCGTGCAGAGCGGCTGATGCGGCCGCGCTTCACTCTGCTTGCCCGGCCTCCAATGGAATATGTCGTCGGCGCCATCTGCCTCCTGCTCTCGATCATTCTCTTTCTGCCTATTCCGCTCGGCAACATGCTGCCGGCCTTCACCATCTGCGTGCTGGCAATGGGCGTTCTGGAGCGGGACGGGTTTTGGGTGACAATCGGCATCGTCTGCTCAATCGTTGCGGTGCTGATTGTCTGGGGCGTGGTGCTGGCGCTGTTGTGGAGTGCGCTGTTCGTGATCTCCAATGTCTTTGGATTGACCCTGCCTTTTTAAGGCTCCGCGCGTAGATGAGCATCTCGTCGCAGCTTCCGCCGGTCTCCCTTGCGCAAGGCGTCTCTGTCCTGCAGGCGCTGGCACGATCCGGCGCGGTGGAAGCCAAAGTGTTGGGTCAGCAGCCTAACGGCACCACGCAGCTGCAGATCGGGCGGCAGCTGCTCAACCTGCAATTGCCCAGCGTGCCAGCTCCCGGGTCGACGCTGACATTTTCGGCAAAGCAGAGTGACGGACAGCTGACGCTCACCTTGCTTTCGACGGTTAGCCCAGCAGCGCAAACCCAGGCAAGTTCCGCAAACTCGGCGCCGCAGTCTGCGCTGACGCAGTCTGCGCTGACGCAGATGGTGCTCAACGCATTGGCGCGGCAGGACAGCATTGTCGGGCTCACCACCCTACTGACTGCAGCTGTGGGCAAATTGGTCCTGCCCGAGCCGGTGCTCCGCGCAGTACAGCAGGTTCTGGCCCAGCAGCTGCCGCTCGATGGGGGCAAGCTCGACGCCGCCGCTCTCCAGCGAGCGGTGATGAACTCGGGCCTGTTCCAGGAGGCAAGACTTGCAACCGGTCAGCAGGCGAGCGGCGACTTGAAGACTGCCCTTCTCAGCTTGCAGAAAAGTCTGGCTGCCTGGCTTGGTGACCAGGCCCCGCTTGAGCGGACATCCAGCCTGCCACCCCCCATGCGTGGCGCTCCGCCCCGAGCTCGGTTCGGAAATGTGGCTCCGCCCAACCTGCCGGACGAACCGCCGGAAGCCGGCAAAGTTCTGCTCGAGCGGACCGAAGCCGCTCTGTCGCGGCTGAGGCTGCATCAGAACGCTTCTCTGCCAGACGCTGCACAGCGGCCAGAGGCACAATGGAGCCTCGACCTGCCCGTGACGATCGCAGGCCACCAGCACCTCCTGCAGTTACAGATCCACCGCGATGCGGAAGACCGGGCTACGAAACCGGAAGATCGCGGCTGGCAGCTTCGCTTCGCCATTCACCTCGGCGACCCTGGAGAAGTCGGCGCTCAGATTTCGATGCGGGGGGCCTCGACCGGAGTAATGATCTGGGCCGAAGATGCCAAGACGGCATCCTTGCTGAACGAGAACCTTGCCGGCTTGCGGCAGGATCTGGCCGCGGCCGGTCTCAATCCGGGCTCTGTGCTGGTCCGCAGCGGCGCGCCGCCTGCGCCCGCGACGCCTTCGCGGCATCTGGTGGATGAAAGCAGATGAGCGACGGCAAGCCCAAGGAGCGCGCCCTTGCGATCGCACTAGCCTACGAGCAAGGCTCGCGCGAAGCGCCTAAAGTGGTCGCCAAGGGCAGGGGGCTCGTTGCCGATCGCATCGTTGCTCTTGCAGAAGAGAACGGCGTCGTGATCGAGGCCAATCCGGTGCTGGCTGAAGCGCTGAGCGGTGTCGAACTGGACGACACCATTCCCCTCGAACTCTACGAAGCCGTTGCCACGGTCATCGGCTATGTGCTCCGGCAGACGCGGCGCTGAACTTGCAGCAGGGCTTGCACGTTCCCAAGTACTGTTGACACCAAGGGAGCAGGCCAATGATGAGACAGGAAGACCAGCGCGCCATCGAGGATCTTTTCGATCGCCTGGAAAATGTCGAGCGCAACAGTGCGCCGCGCGATGCAGAGGCCGAGGCGCTGATCCGCGAGAAACTGCGCGACAATCCCGGCGCAGCCTATTTCATGGCGCAGACCATCATCGTTCAAGAGGCGGCGTTACGCGAGCAGCAGGCCCGGCTGGAACAAGCCGAGCAGCAAGCAGAGCGTGGGCGCGGCGGTTTTCTGGACAACATTTTCGGCGGCGGCAACAGCGAACCGCGCCGCGAACCGCTTCGGCAATACCAGCAGCCTCAGAGCGAGCGCCGGCGCGGGCCGTGGGATAATCAGCCGGCCGGAGGCGGCGGCTTCCTGGCGGGGGCGGCTCAGACCGCCCTGGGCGTCACCGGCGGCATCCTGCTGGGGTCGGCAATCGCCGGGATGTTCAACACTCCCGCCGAAGCTGCTGAATTGCCCCCTGAAGAACCCCAGGATACCGGCACTGAAGATGCCGGCTTTGAGGACAACATGGACGACGGCGGCGGCGATTTCGGAGGCGGCGACTTCGATATGGGTGGCGACTTCTAGCGCACCGAGCGCTTTTCGTAGAACTCGTTACCGCCCGCTTCGAGCACGTAGAACATGTTGTTGTAGGGGAAGCGCAACCCGGCCGTGTGGAAATGCTGAGCATTCTGCACGCCGGGGTGGCGCTGGCCGCGCAGCACCTGATCGGCGACTTGGGAGGCGAGCACGGCACCGCTATCGGTCATCGGCTTGGTCAGCACGCCCTGCGCAAACTGATTCTTCTGCCCGACCACGCCGCAGACGGTCTTAGGATAGCGGCTGTCATGCATGCGGTTCATCACCACGGTGCCGACAGCAAGCATGCCCTCTGCGCTGGAGCGATTGGATTCAAAATACATCGCCCGCATCAGGCACTCTTTTTCGCTCATCTGGTTCATGGCGAAGTTCATGCCCAGGAACGAGCACCCGCCCAGGCTCGTGGCCGCCACGGCCAAAGCTGCGAAACGGATGATCGATCTGGTGGACAAAAACATGCAGGCACTCCAGGCTGTGGCGAAAACGCCGCTTGTCCCGAAAATGCCTGCACAGGCTTAAGGAAGCCCTCAGCCGGACGGTAAACGAGCTATTACCGGCGCTTGAACAGCTGCGCCGCGAGAAGAGCTGTGCCGATGATGGCAATCGCTGGAAGAGGATCGCTCCTCAGAGCCTTGGCGCCGCGTCCCGCTTTATACGCGGCGAACTCGGCAATCTCCGCGCCACGCTTTGCCGCTTCGCGGCCAAGCACCGCAAGCTCGTCACCCCACTCATTGGCGAGATGACCAACCTGACGGCTCAAATCGTTGGCAGCGTGCCCAGCGTGGCGGCCCCAATCGTTTGCGGCATGCCCAGCTGAACGGCCCCAATCATTGGCGGTGTGGCCGGCCTGCTTTCCCCAGTCATGGGCGGCGTGTCCTGCCTCGTGCGCTACAGCCTCGCTGATGCGGCTGATCTCGCGGCGTAGCTGGCGCAGCTGCGCTTCCAAGGGGCTTTCCTGCCGCCGGCCGGTAAGCTGGGACAACAAATGATCTAGATTCATGTGACGCTCCGTTTTCGGCTAAACGGAAATTAAAGAGGGGGAGTTCCCGCTTGCCCTTGAAGCGACTAGAGGGTGCGCCATCTTAGGTGCACGGAGGTGCCGATGAGCAAGAGCGCAGAACGTCTGAACCGGTTGTTCGACAAGCTGGAAAAGCGCGTCCCTCCCGTTGTTGCCGGTTGGCTGAACTGGATGCGGCGGCCGGAAGCGCGGATGGTGCGCATCCCCTTTGGCATCTTGCTGGTGCTGGGCGGCATCTTCAGCTTCCTGCCGGTTCTCGGCCTCTGGATGCTGCCACTGGGCCTGCTGCTGCTGGCGATCGACCTGATCTTCCTCCAGGCGCCGGTCAATACCGCCATTGTTCGCGGCGGACGCAAGTGGACCACCTGGCAGCGTGGCCGGCGCGACAAGCGCAACCGGCAGGATCAGCCATAGGCTTTTTCGATCAGGTCCACGGCTTCAGCGAGTCGCTCGTCGATAACGCCCAGATATTGCGTCCAGCTCGCCATGCCGGTCAGCTCTTCCTTGCCATCTGAAATGCCGCGTAACGCCAGAAGGGGCACGTCGTAAGCCATGCAGGCCCGCAGCACGGCCCAGGTCTCCATATCGACCATGTCTTCTTCGATAGCGTCATAAGCATTGCCCGAAACGACATTGCCGCCGGTAGACAGTGTAGCCGCGGTCAGCCCGGCCACGAGCGGCTCGAGCGGCAGCGTCGCGGGCAGGCCGGTCAACGGCGTTTCACCCCGCACAAAGCCAAGCGGCGAGGCATCCATGTCTCGATAGGAAACGGAGATCGCTTGGTAGACCGCACATTGCTGCAACCGTCGCGAGCCGGCAGAGCCGAGAGACACGACGAGTTTCGGCAGGTCTTCGCCGCAGATAGCCAAGGCGCGCGTCGTGTTGACCGCCGCCTCCACCGGACCGATGCCGATCATCGTTGGCGTAATGCGCGCTCTCAGGGAGGGGCCGTATTCGGCCTCAGCGGCCATGAGGTAAAGAATGGTCATGGAGAAAACTACCATGCCATGCTGGCCCGCCAAGCCCCTGTTTGGTCTTCCGTAACCTTATCATGACCATCCTAGCTGCTTCACCGCACAAGCGCGGTGCATGGACGGCCAGTTATGCGTATCGCACGAATTAAAGACAGCCTGGACTGGAGCGAGGGCGAGCTTGATCACAAGGCTCCACGCGTGGTGCAGCAGGCCGAAGTGGAGCAGGAAGCCCGGCGCCGTAAGCAGGGCCTGGCGATCGACGAGTGGCAATTGCGTGAATTCGTCAGCGGCGTGCCGCTTCCGGAACGGCTGGTTCAGCTCTGCCGGCAGATCGACCTGGCGTCGGCTGCTCTGTCTCGCATGTCGCCCATTCCGGCCAACTTTGCGGACGACGTCTACTGGCCGCGCATGTGGTAGGCCGGGTCGCCCCGGCCATTCAACTCAGGCAGCTTTCTTGGCCCGTGTCGCGCGCTTGCGCGGCTGGGCGATCGTCTTTGCGGCATTCGCGGTAAGCTCGGCCGCAGCCTTGAACCAGTAGACCTGATCCTGGCCTTCGGGCCGCCCATCTGCGTCCCACATTGCGTAGGCGCGGCGCTGAATTTCATCGTGCATGGCAGAAACTCCGACAGTGAAAGATAAGAGGAGCCTGCGGGGTTAAGGTTTACGGGAGGTGAATGTCGGGACGATTTGGCTGCGATCACCCCGTGTCGAACTTCTGCGCGCCGGCTCGTCGGAATGCTGAACCAGCCGATCCAGACGCTGACAACACTTGTCATCGGCGACTGGTACGGATTGAGCACCAGACTAGACAAGCATAGAGTTTAGCGCCTCTTGGCGCCTGGAGAATGACCATGAAGCCATTTCACCATCTTCTCGCGAACAACCTCGTCGCCAACATCACCAACTACACCGTGTGGTTCGCCGTTACCTTTTGGGCCTTCATCGAAACTCAGTCGGTTTTCGCAACGGGCATGATCGCCGGCGTCTATCTGGTGCTGACCGCAGCCCTGGGCATTTGGCTTGGATCGATCGTCGACCACAACTCCAAGCGCCTGGCCATGCTGGGCTCGAGCGTCATCTCCGCAGTGTTCTATGCACTGAGCCTCGTCATGGTTCTGCTGGAGCCGGAGGGCGCCTTTGAAAATCCTTACGGACCATATCTCTGGGGCTTCATTCTATTGATCATGCTTGGTGTAATTGCCGGCAACATCCGCTCCATTGCGCTGGCCACCCTGGTTACGATTCTCATCCCTGAAGGGGAGCGGGACAAGGCGAATGGGCTCGTCGGCATGGTCACCGGCATTGGTTTTCTGACCACCTCGGTAATCTCCGGCTTCCTCGTGGCCTATGCCGGCATGTTCGGCGTACTGGCTTTCGCATTGGTACTAACCGTGCTGGTGTTCTTGCACCTGAGCTTGGTCAAGATCGATGAAGGGCGTGTCGAACCTGCGGCGGGCGAAACGGTTGAGCCCAAACGCGTCGACCTCGCCGGAACGATCCGCATCATCGGTGCGGTACCCGGCCTCTTCGCGTTGATCCTTTTCGCCTGCTTCAACAATTTTCTCGGTGGCGTGTTCATGGCGCTGCTGGACGCCTATGGCCTCTCGCTGGTTTCGGTGCAGGTCTGGGGCCTATTGTTCGGCGGCCTCTCCACGGCCTTCATCATCAGCGGTATCGTTATCTCCAAGACCGGGCTGGGCAAGAACCCGATCCGCACGCTGCTAACGGTCAACGTCATCACCTGGGCAGTGTGCTGCGTCTTCACCCTGCAATCGTCGATCTGGCTCCTCGCCATCGGCTGTTTCATCTGGATGCTGCTTGGCCCCTATGCCGAGGCCGCCGAGCACACGACGCTGCAAAAGGTCGTGCCGCTGGAGCGCCAAGGCCGCGTCTTCGGCTTTGCCCAATCGGTGGAACAATCGGCCTCGCCGCTCACGGCATTCCTGATCGGACCGCTGACGCAGTTCGTCGTCATCCCGTTCATGACCGATGGGGCAGGGGCCGACGCCATCGGCTCCTGGTTCGGCACGGGGCCGGATCGCGGCATTGCCCTGGTCTTCACGGTGGCTGGCTTCATCGGCCTGGTGGTCACCATTCTGGCCTTCAACTCGCGCTACTACCGGCAATTGTCGGCGGCCTATGCGAACAGTGCCAACGATGACGACGAAAATGGCGGGGCAGCCGCCGTGGCCAACCCCGCCTGATCGGAAATCGATCTGTTACCGATTACGCCGGCAGTGCATCTGCCGGCGGTTCGCTCTGCGTCTTGGGCGGGAAGGCCAGGGCTAGGGCGGCACCGGCAAGTCCGACACCGGCGGAAGCCACATAGAGCCAGTGGTAGTCGCCAAAGGTATCATAGAGATAGCCGCCGCCCACCGGGCCGAATGCCATGCCAATCGAGGAGGTCATGGTGATGCCGCCGAGCACCGTCCCCATGACATTGGGACCGAAATAGTCGCGGGCCAGCACGGAATAGAGCGGCATGACGCCGCCATAAACCAGCCCCAGCACCACGGCCAGCAGGTAGAAGTGCGGCAGCTGGCTGACATAGATATAGCTGTAGATGCCGATGGCCTGCAGCGCGAGACCGCCGACGATCACCCGCTTGACACCGATCCGGTCGGCTAGCAGTCCGAAGAAGACGCGTCCGAAAAGCCCGGCGACGCCCTCGACACTATAGATGCTCGCCGCCGCCAGCGCCGAGGCGCCGCACAGCATGGCATAGCTCACGGTGTGAAAGATCGGCCCAGAATGAGCCGCGCAGCAGAGAAAGAACACGCCGGCTAGCACGAAGAACTGCGGAGTGCGGAAGATCGCGCCCATATTGGTGGGCCGCGGTTCTGCAGGCACCACATCGCTGGTCGGGCTCGGCGCTTCCGCCATGGCAGCAGGTGCACGGCGGATCAGGAAGGCAGCGGGGATGATCAAAGCGGTAGCGACGACGGCTGTCATCAGCATCGACTGACGCCAGCCATAGTTGGCGATCAGCACGGTCGCCAGCGGCGTGATGATCATCGGCGCAATCCCGCCGCCGAGCGACACCAGCGAAACGGCAAGGCTGCGGTGCTTGTCGAACCATCCCAAAGTCGTTGCGATCAGCGGCGCAAAGAATGCACCACCGGCAGCACCCACCAGCCCGCCATAAGCGATCTGGAAGACCAGAATGTCCTCGGCCCGACTCGCAACGAAGAGCCCGAGTCCAAGGATCACGGCGGCGATCAGCACGACGGGGCGGGCACCGATCCGGTCGGTCAGTGTGCCCCAGAGAAAGCCGGCCACGCCCATGACGATGAAGCCGACGGTCATGGCTCCGGAAATGCCGGCGCGCGACCAGCCGGTGTCGTCAGCCATGGGCTGGAGATAAACGGGCAGGGCGAACATCGCGCCCATGGCAAGACAGGTGATCACGGCCCCCGCCGCAACGATCACCCAACCGTAATTGCGTTCCATTTGGAGCTCCCCTCCTTGCAGGTTCTCGCTGCCCGACGAATGGAACGCCGCCGTTTCGACACTGACAAGCTTTTCTTTTCGAGCGAGCTCGCCCAAAAGAGACCGTCACCTCCGGATCGCTGATGTCGCGCCTTATCCTCTTCAACAAGCCTTATGGCGTCCTCACTCAATTCACCGGTGAGCCGGGGGACCGCACCCTGGCCGAGTTCATCAAGGTGCCGGGCGTCTATGCCGCCGGCCGGCTCGACAAGGACAGCGAGGGCCTTCTGGTGCTGACGGATGACGGACGCCTGCAGGCGCAGATTTCGTCGCCCAAGTTCAACAAGGAAAAGACCTACTTCGTGCAGGTCGAAGGCGTGCCGGACCCGTTGCAGCTTGCACAGCTGCGCAAGGGCGTCGAACTCAAGGACGGCATGACGCGGCCCGCCAAGGCGATCGTCATCGAGCCACCCGCTTTGTGGGACCGTGACCCTCCGGTGCGCTTCCGCAAAAGCGTGCCCGACAGCTGGATCCGGCTGACCATCACCGAAGGCCGCAATCGCCAAGTGCGGCGGATGACTGCGGCCGTCGGCCTGCCGACACTCCGGCTGGTGCGCTGGTCGGTCGGCGAT
This sequence comes from Devosia rhizoryzae, assembly GCF_016698665.1. Classification (NCBI taxonomy): domain Bacteria; kingdom Pseudomonadati; phylum Pseudomonadota; class Alphaproteobacteria; order Hyphomicrobiales; family Devosiaceae; genus Devosia; species Devosia rhizoryzae. The sequence goes on along the minus strand of NZ_CP068046.1, from coordinate 1,306,964 downwards.
TGGACGCTGGAGGGTCTAGCGCCCGGCGCGTGGTGCGAAGCCTAATTCTTGACCGACTGTCCGATCGCCCAGGTGACGCCGAAAGGATCGATCAGCTGACCATAGATGTCGCCCCAGAACTCGGTCTTGAGCGGCTGCGCGATGGTGCAGCCAGCGCCGACTGCTCGATCCCACCACATCTGCGCATCATCGACATGGATGTGGAGGTTGAACCCCTGTGCGGCCACGGGCGGAAATCCGTAGTTCGGAAAGAAGTCTGAAAGAAAAATCGGGCTGCCGTTGATGTCGATCTGGGCATGCATCAGCTTGTCGGAACCTTCCGCCGGCATGGTCTCGCGCTCTTCCGCGCCAAACGCCTGCTTGTAGAAGGCGATCGCTTCGCGCGCGCCATCGACGTTGATGTACGGGGTGACGCCGCTATTCGGACGAAACTCGCTCATGGAACCCTCCGTTTTTCGCCAGCCTATCGCTCTCACTTGTGTGCAGCAACTGTGAGTCTTCCGAACCGTTGCTCGGCAACACGGAGACACAAATGCACCTAAAGCCCCTGTCGCAGCAGACCATCATCATCACCGGAGCCAGTTCCGGCATCGGCCTCGCCACCGCCCGCATGGCAGCCCAAAGGGGCGCCAAGGTCGTGCTGGCCGCCCGCGACGCTGAGGCGCTCGATCGTATCGTCGAGGAGATCAATGTCGCTGGAGGCGAGGCCGCGGCGCTTCCGGTCGACGTCAGCGACGAAGGGCAGGTCGAGCAACTCGCCGCCTTCGCCATCGAGCGCTTTGGCGGCTTTGACACATGGGTCAACAATGCCGGCATCGGCGTCATCAGCACGTCCGAAAAGCTCAGCAATGAGGATCACCGGCGCATCTTCGACGTCAACTATTTCGGCCTGGTCTATGGCTCGCTGGCAGCGGCGCGGCACTTCCGCGAAAACGGCAAGCCCGGAGCGATCATCAATCTCGGTTCGGCCTTGAGCGAGATGCCGCTGATGTTCTCGGTCGCCTACTCAGCCAGCAAGCACGCGATCAAGGGTTTCACCGACGGTCTCCGCACCGAGCTGATGCACGAAGACCTGCCTATCTCGGTGACGCTGATCCGGCCCAGTTCGATCGACAGCCGCTTCTTCGATCACGCCAAGACCAACGAGGGCGGCATGGGCATGGCACCCGGTCCCAAATACGCGCCCAGCGTTGTCGCCGAAGCCATCCTTCACGCCGCAGCCCACCCAAAGCGCGACATCGGCGTCGGCAGCATGGCCGCCCTTGCCGGACCTGTCGGCAAGAGCCTGCCGGGCATGGTGCAGGGCGCCGAAGCCTATTTCGACAACCGGATCCTCATCGACTACGACCACATGCCGGTGGGAGAAAGCGTCAACGAAGTACCAGATGAAGGCTTCGAACGCTCCCGCTTCGGCCATGGCCGCACCTGGAGCGTAACAACAAAGGCGCAAACCACGCCGTCGCTCGTCGTTGGCGCATCGGTGCTTCTTGGTGCCGTTCTCGCCGTGGGTATCGACCGCTACCGCCGCCGCTAGCTGTTCCGCAGACGATCCAAGGCGCCTTGCAGGATGTAGCTCGCCGCCAGCTTGTCCACCACTTCGGCGCGCCGATCGCGCCGAAGATCGGCCTCGATCATCATCCGCGTCACCGCCGAAGTCGAAAGGCGCTCGTCCCAGAACGCGATGGGCAGACCGATTTTCGGCGCGAAATTGCGGGCAAAAGCCCGCGTCGACTGTACCCGCGGTCCCTCCGACCCATCCATATTGAGCGGCAGCCCCAGGATCACCGCCACTACCTGATTCTGCCCGATCAGCTCGACTATCCGCTCCGCATCCTGCGTAAACTTGGTCCGCTTGATCGTCTCGAGCGGCGTCGCCGAATAGCGCATGCCATCGGACACCGCGACGCCAATGGTCTTGGTGCCAAGGTCAAGCCCCATGATGCGGCCAGACGGGGGAATGTCGGCGAGGGGGTTTTCGATGCTCACGTGGCGCTCGCTGGACAGAGTGAACCTGTCCTATAGGGTGCAGCCAAATTTTTGGCGACGGAAAAGGACTGATGAAGCTCACCTGGTTTGGCGATCGCAGCTTCCGCTTTCACCTCGGCGGTCAGATCGTGGTTGTCGAGGCGGACTCGGCTCCTAACCAAGTAGACCGCGCTGAACTCACCAGTGGAGCCGATGTGGTGGTCGGCTTCGACACTGTTTTGCCGAGCGCCGATGCCATCACATGGCGGCCGCGAGCGCCGCAAAGGTTGCTCGATGCTGGCGCGGACCTGCGCCCCGCGGACATCGTGTCCGTAGGCGACGGATCGCTCCTGATCGACGCGGAGGACGAGCGTCCTCTTTTAATTCTCACTTCGAATAACGGACCCCTGGGTCGGTGGGCCGGAAAAGCGGTTATTATTTTGGTCGGCCTCGATCTTTGCGGTCGCGCCATTCAGTTGATCGAGTCTTCCGCACCGCCATTGATCGGCCTAACCGGCTCCGAGCCCGAGGTCGATGCTGCCTTTGCCGCCCTTCGCGACAAGCTGGGCGACACCGGCCTCGTCGCCCTCGAGCCCGGCCTTGCCGTCGAAGTCTGACCTTCGGCCGCCATTTTCATTGTCTTTTGCCCGAGCGCATTGCTAGAACGCCAAAAGCCACGCCTTTGCCTTGGAGTTTGCCATGTCCGTCGATGCCGCCACCGTCAAGCGTATCGGGCGCCTTGCCCGCATCCGCATCGAGGAGGGCGAGGTCGCCGGCTATCAGGATGAACTCAATGCCATTCTCGGTTTTGTCGAGCAGCTGAGCGAAGTCGATGTCACCGGCGTCGAGGCGATGACTTCGGTCACGCCGATGCAGCTGCGGCGCCGCGACGATGTGGTGAGCGATGGCGGTTATGCCGACAAGATCGTCGGCAATGCGCCTCTCACCGAAGACAATTTCTTCATGGTGCCAAAGGTCGTCGAGTAAATGACCTTCACCATTGCGGTTGAAACGCCGCTCCAGGATGATGTCCGCGCTCTTGTCGAGCGCCTTAACGACCATCTCTTGCCGCTGTCGCCGCTGGAATTTCAGTTCAAGATGACGGTCGAGCAGATGGCCGACACCGAGACCACGCTCTTCGTGGCGCGCGACGAGAGCGGCAGGGCCGTCGGCATGGGCGCACTCAAGCAGCACGGTCCCGAGCTCGGCGAAGTCAAACGCATGTATACTGTACCCGAAGTTCGCGGGCAGCGAGTCGGCCGGCAACTGCTGGAACGCATCATCGACCTCGCACGTCAGCGTAATTTGCCGATCGTCATGCTGGAAACCGGAACCGGCGACGGCATGGCGGACGCGCACCGGCTCTATACCCGCTACGGTTTCATGCTGCGCGGACCGTTTCTCGACTACCCGAATAGTGAATGGTCCGCATTCTTTGAAATGCCGATCAAGGTGGAGCAGGACGCATGAGAAACATTCTGGCGATGTCGATCTTGCTGCTCGCGACCGGTGCCGTCTGCGCCGATCAGTATGATGCCATCTATGTTTCTGATCCGGTCGTGTGCGAACGGGCAAAGACCGAAAGCGTGCGCGACGTGCTTTTCGATCTGAACGCCGCGGCTGTGTCGCCGCGCGTCGGCATCTGGATGGGTGAGCTCGACTGCGTCCTCAATGATGTTCGCATGAACCCGTCCAATTGGGGCGAGGTCGAGGAAGTCTACGCCACGGCGCGCTGCGATGGCCCGTATCGCGCCTTCATCGATCCGGTGGCGATCACCTCGGATTCGAGCAACATCAACCTGGTCTGGGGCGACCAGGATGGGGAGCCCCCCGCAAGCGTCGAAATCCTCTCAGTGCTGCATGGCGAGTCCACCGACGCCGAGCGCGACCCCGAAAGCTATGCCGGGGTATATACGATCTGCGAAGGGCTGACGGCGGCCGATTTCCTTTTTGCCGATGCGACCAACTGACCGGCTGCATGATTTGCGCCTGCCAAAGCATAAGTGAGTTTTCTTTTGACTGACCTGACCAAGCTGAGCCTCGCAGACGCCCGCAAAGGGCTGACCAAAAAGAGCTTTACCGCGCTTGAGCTGACCGATGCCTATCTTGGCGCGATCGAAGCCGCCAATTCGTCGCTCAACGCTTATGTCGCCGTGACCGCCGACCAGGCACGCGACATGGCCAAGGCGAGCGATGCGAAGCTTGCGCAAGGGCAGGGTGGTCCGCTCCAGGGCGTGCCGCTCGGCATCAAGGACCTGTTCGCAACCAAGGGCGTTCATACCCAGGCGGCAAGCCACATTCTCGATGGCTTCAAGCCAGAATACGAATCAAGCGTCACCGCCAATCTCTGGCGCGATGGTGCAGTCATGCTGGGCAAGCTCAACATGGACGAGTTCGCCATGGGCTCGTCAAACGAGACCTCCTATTACGGTCCCGTCGTCAGCCCGTTCCGCGCCGAAGGCAGCAATGCCCATCTGGTGCCCGGTGGCTCGTCCGGCGGTTCCGCCGCTGCGGTTTCGGCCTGGCTTTGCGCTGGGGCGACAGCGACCGATACGGGCGGCTCTATCCGTCAGCCTGCGGCCTTTACCGGCACCGTTGGCATCAAGCCGACCTATGGCCGCTGCTCGCGCTGGGGCACTGTCGCCTTTGCGTCCTCGCTCGACCAGGCCGGCCCGATCGCTCGCACGGTTGAAGACGCGGCAATCATGATGACGTCGATGTCAGGGTTCGATCCCAAGGATTCGACCAGCGTCAACCTGCCGGTGCCGGACTTTGCGGCGGCAGTGGAGCGCGGCGTCAAGGGCCTCACCATCGGCGTTCCCAAGGAATACCGGATGGATGGCATGCCGGCCGAGATCGAGCGACTTTGGACCGAAGGCCTCGAATGGCTCAAAGCCGAAGGCGCGACCGTCAAGGACATCTCGCTGCCGCACACCAAATACGCCCTCCCGGCCTATTACATCGTGGCTCCGGCCGAAGCCTCGTCCAACCTCGCGCGCTACGATGGCGTCAAATACGGCCTGCGCGTTTCGGGCAAAGACATCACCGACATGTATGAGCTGACACGCGCCGCCGGTTTCGGCCGCGAGGTGAAGCGCCGCATCATGATCGGCACCTATGTGCTGAGCGCCGGCTATTTCGACGCTTACTACGTCAAGGCGCAAAAGGTCCGCACGTTGATCAAGAAGGATTTCGAAGACGCGTTCAACAACGGTGTCGACGCGATCCTGACCCCGGCGACACCATCGGCGGCCTTTGGCATCGGTGACGAGGCTTTGGCGGCGGATCCCGTGGCCATGTATCTCAACGACGTCTTCACCGTCACGGTGAACATGGCTGGCCTGCCGGGCATCGCCGTGCCTGCAGGCAAGGATGCCGCTGGACTGCCGCTGGGGCTGCAGCTGATCGGCAAGCCATTCGACGAAGAAACGCTGTTTGCCGCAGCGCGCGTCATCGAAAAGAGCGCCGGTGGCGACTTCGCGCCCAAGCGCTGGTGGTAATCACGAGGGACGGCGGCGCTTGATTGCGCTGCCGATCCGCACTATTTGCGCCTTATGCACAAACTAAAACTGGTAGCGACGCGCCCCGTTGCCGCGTCCGGGCCAACAGGAAATCTGCCGATGGCCATTGATCTTTTCTCCTCGCTCGACTGGTCCGAGCCGCCCAAGGATATGAGCAAGCCGCTGCAGGCGCTCTGGTGGCTCAAGAAAGGCGAGTTCCGCATCGGGCCGGAATGGGAAAAGGCGCACAACATCGTCCAGTCCATGGAAGGCGTGCAGGCCTTCGACTGGGTCCATGCCCTGATGCACTGGATCGAAGCCGACATGGGCAATGCCGACTATTGGTATCGCCGCGCCGGCAAGCGCCGCGCCACCGCTAGCGTTTCTGCCGAATGGGAACATATCGCGGCAGCGCTCAGCGACGTCACGCGCAACTGACAGCACGCCCGAGCGGCCTGGGCCGTAGATATAGCATCATGCCGACACAGACGAACCAGATCGTCTGCGGCCAAACGGCAAGCCGCTCCATGCTGCCCCGCCCGAAGGGCAAGCCACCCAGCGCGTGACCTAGGCCGGACAGCAGGGTCACAAATCCTACCAGCACCGTCCAGAAGGCCAGTTTTGGCCGGAGGTCGCGCAACACCCAGGCGAGCAGCACGAAGCCGGCGCCGGGCGCCGCAATGGCGATCACCGCGCCGATGACGTGGATCAGCATGTCGTCGAGGGGAAAGGCGCCGACCATCATCGCGCCGACCCCGCCCACTGCGATCAGGAACAGCGCTGTCGATGCCAGGCCGCCGGTGGGCCAGAGGTGGCGGGTCAGCCAGATGCCGGCGATGCTGAGCAGGCCATGCACGATGATGCCGATGTTGAATAGCAGATGTAGCGGCGAGCACACCGGCTCGTTGCCGCCTGACGTCGCGACAGACCAGACCTGGCAACTGGACACGCCCAAAAGGCTGATGTCGTAGAGGAAGATGTCGTAGCTGGGGGAAAAGAGCTGCGTCACGAACTGCGCGGGAAAAAACAGGACGGTCAGCATCATGCAGATCGCCCCGGTCCGTATGCTGTCCCCCATCAAACTCTCCCTGTTCGACCCTAAAATGCCTGGATGACAAGCTGCGTTCCGCGGGTTGAAATCGCCAAGCGGGCAGTGCACACCAAAGTCACCCAAATCGTCGAGGATCGATCCCGTGACCGCTGCAAAAAAGCCCGCAGACTGCCAGAGCAAGGAAGATGTCCGCGCCGAGATCGACCGGATCGATCAGGCGCTGCTGACCCTGTTTGCGGAGCGGCACGCCTATGTGACACGCATGGCCGAGATCAAGACCGATCCGCATGAAGCCCATGATCCGGTGCGGATCGAGGCTGTGATCAAGAAGGTGCGGGAGCGCAGTTTGGACCTTGATCTCGACGAGGATCAGGCCGAACTTATCTGGCGAACCCTGATCGATTGGAACATCAACTACGAGAAGGGCATCATCGCTGCGCGGCGGCGCACCAGGTAGGAGCCAAACCATGTTGAGCATCCGGATACGCAAAGCGACGATCTCCGATGCTCCCCGAATGGCGGCGATTGCCTTCGATGCCTGGTCGACCGGCATCCTTCCCATTCTTACGCCACGCCCTGGCCAGCGCGACCGGGAGCGGCAGCGCTTGTCGCAGGCCGTCGGCGCCGGCTGGCCGGACGCCATCGTGGCCGACATGCAGGGCATCGTCATCGGCTGGTGCTCGCGCGCGAAGAGCCGCAATTATATCCCCTACCTCTTCGTCGAGCATGACATGCAAGGCCACGGCATCGGGGCCATGCTGCTCAACCGCATGGAAGCGATGCTGGAGCTCGAAGGCGCCGAGCGCATCCATCTCGAAACACCCGCAGACCACGTACGGGCGGTGCGCTTTTATGAGCGGCAGGGCTACAAAATTCTCGCGATGAAGCCCGATGGTCGCGGTCACCATCCGCTGATGAGCGTGCATCTCGAAAAGCGCCTCTCGCCCTTTGTCGGCGATATCGACGACGAGGACTGAAGCGCGCCCCAACCGTTGCATCATGGGGGCAAGGCGGCTAAGCACATAGCCAGTTTGCATGTGTCTTTCAGGACTGCCCAGTGACCCTCGTCGATACCCGCACCCCCGACAAGAAACGCCTGATCTCCGGCTCGACCGGCGACTGGGAAGTGATCATCGGCATGGAAGTGCACGCGCAAGTCACCAGCGAGTCGAAGCTCTTCTCCGGCTCCTCGACCGCCTTCGGCAATCCTCCCAATTCCAATGTCAGCTTCGTCGATGCGGCCATGCCCGGCATGCTGCCCACCATCAACGAAGAATGCGTGCGCCAGGCCGTGCGCACCGGTCTTGGTTTGAAGGCGCAGATCAACAAGCGCTCGGTTTTCGATCGCAAGAACTACTTCTATCCCGATCTGCCGCAGGGCTTTCAGATCTCGCAGTTCAAGGACCCCATCGTCGGCGAGGGCAAGATCCTGCTCTCGGTCGATGGCGAGGAGATCGAGATCGGTATCGAGCGTCTCCATCTTGAGCAGGATGCCGGCAAGTCGATCCACGACCAGCACCCGAACATGAGCTTCGTCGACCTCAACCGCTCCGGCGTGGCGCTGATGGAGATCGTCTCCAAGCCCGACCTCCGCTCGTCCGAAGAGGCCAAGGCCTATCTTGGCAAGCTGCGCACGATCCTGCGCTATCTCGGCACCTGCGACGGCAACATGGAGCAGGGCTCGATGCGCGCCGACGTCAACGTCTCCGTCCGCAAGCCCGGCGGTGAGTTCGGCACGCGTTGCGAAATCAAGAACGTCAATTCCATTCGCTTCGCCGGCCAGGCGATCGAATATGAAGCGCGCCGCCAGATCGACATTCTCGAGGATGGCGGCTCGATCGATCAGGAAACCCGCCTGTTCGACCCCAAGAACGGCGAAACGCGCTCGATGCGCTCCAAGGAAGAAGCGCACGACTACCGCTACTTCCCCGATCCCGACCTGCTGCCGCTCGAATTTGACGACGCCTTCATCGCCTCGCTGGCCCAGAACCTGCCGGAATTGCCTGACGAAAAGCAGCAGCGCTTCGTGCGTGACTATGGCGTCACCGCATACGACGCCCACGTGCTGACGCTGGATCGCGAAACTGCCGATTATTTCGAAGCCTGCGTCGCCCATGGCGGCAGCAAGCGAGACGGCAAGGCGGTCGCCAATATCCTCAATGCCGACGTCGCCGCCTTTGCCAATAGCCAGGGTCTCGCGGTCTGGGAAACACACCTGCAGCCAGCCCAGGTCGCCGGTCTCGTCGACCTCATCGCCGGCGGCACGATTTCGTCCAAGGGCGGCAAGGACGTGCTGCAGATCATGATTGCCGAAGAGCCCGAAGGCGACCCGGCCGATATCGTCGAACGCCGCGGCCTCAAGCAGGTCACCGACCTGGGCGCCATCGAGAAGATCGTCGACGAGATCATTGCCGCCAATCCCGATCAGGTCGCCAAGGTTCTCGCCAAGCCCACCATGATCGGCTGGTTCGTCGGCCAGGCGATGAAGGCTTCGGGCGGCAAGGCCAACCCGCAGGCCCTCAACGACCTGATGAAGCGCAAGCTCGGGATCGAATAACGGTGAGCGAACCCGCCCCAGACAACAAATCGCGCATGCGGTTTCCGGGCGGGTTCATCGTGCGCGCGGTCACGATCCTGCCGGTGGTTGCAACCATGATCGCTTCGCTGGCACTGATGATCTATGGTTTCGTCGAAACCTGGCATTTCGCCCGCGATCTCATCATCCCAGTTCATGCCGCCAGCCGCGACGAGATCCTTCTGCACGCCATCGAGATCGTTGATCTTTTTCTGTTGGCGACCGTGGTGCAGGTCGTTTCGCTTGGCCTCTACCAGCTCTATTTTAACCAGGATCTGGCGCTACCCAAATGGCTCAAGATCGAGACCTTGGATGATCTCAAGTCCAAACTGGTCGGCGTGACGATCACGGTCTTGGCCGTATACTTCTTGGGCCGCGCCCTGACGTGGGAAACCGGCGCCGACATTCTCTATCTCGGCGCCGCTGCCGCTGTGGTGATCGTTGCGCTCACCTGGTTCTTGAGCAAGATAGACCACCACGAGTAATCAGGGCGCCGGGTCGCGACTTGGCTCGGGCGGCAAGTCCGGGTCGACGGGCAGGTCGGGATCCTGCTCCCGCCGCAATGGCGTCGAGTGGGGGTTGTCCGTATCTTCCGTCGGCAATAGCACCGGCATGGTCGGCGCATGATCGAGCGGCAGTTCCCGGTTCTCGGGACGGCGTTCGAGATGATCGCGCATCTCAAACCTCCCGTGGTGGCAGCTCGTGCCCCGGCTCGGGCGCGATCTCTGGCACCACCGGATCGGGATCTTCGACCGGCTGGTCGGGCGTCGGCACTTCGGCCGGTCGAGGCGGAATGGGATCGACCGGCTGTGGCTGGGGTGGCTCGGGCTGGGGCGTGATCTCGGGCACCGGGCGTGGGTCGATGTCGGGCGTCGTGGGTTCGGGCATAATGGACCTCCTCCCATCTGAACGGGACGAGGGTGCGATCGTTCCGGTCAGGCAGGCGCGCGGCGCCAGATCTGGCGAATGCGCCCGTCGATAAACAGCAGCCCGAAAAAGATCACCAGCATGCCCCCGATTTGGATAGGCAAGATGGTTTCACCCAAGGCGGTGACCCCGATGATCAGCGCTGAGATCGGCGCAATAAAAGTGGTCGTGGCAAAGTTGGTCGCGCCGACGCGGGGCAGAATGCGGTACATGATCTGAAAGGTGAAGGCCGTCGAAAGAAGGCCGATAGCCGCGGCAGCGCCAAATGTTTCCGGCCGCGTCATCACCGGCACGCCTTCGGTGATAAAGGCGATCGGCAATGCGACCACGGCCGCGCCTGTAAGGGCCATGGCGGCAAAGGCCGTCGGCTCGACATGCTTGAAGGATCGGGTCATGTTGAGGGAGAGCGCATAGCAGACCGTCGCGCCCAAGCATGCGCCGATGGCCCAAAGTGCCGAGTTGCCGCCGCCCGATAGCGCAGGTGACACAAGGATCGACGCCCCTACAAAACCGATGGCCACGCCTGTGAACTTGGTGGGCGATGACTTCTCACCACCGATCCAGAAGTGCGAAATGACGGCGGTGACCATCGGCGTCAGCGCATTGATGATCGCCGCGATACCACTGGCGAGATGCGCCTGTGCCAACGGAAACAGAGCGAATGGGATGGCATAGGCAATGACGCCGAGGCCAGCGAGCTGCAGCCAGAGCTTGGGATCTCGCGGAACCGGCTTCTTTAGCGCCAGCATCACCAGCCAGCAGCCAAGGGCACCGATCGAGACTCGAAGCGCCGTCACCCAGATCGGGCCGATCTCACGGATCAGGATCGCGTTGAAAACAAAGGAACATCCCCAGATCGCACCCAGAAGGATGATCCAGAACCAGTCGCGCAGACTCATAGTGGGCCTCAAGCAGAAGAGGCCGCACGCTACGCCCGCGGAGAACAGAGGTCGAACCGTTTTTGACGATGGCCCGCATCAATTGCAGTGATGGAGGCTAGTGAAACGTCGCCGGTATTGGGGCCATGCCATTGGCCAGCATGCGCAAGGCCTCGGGATAGATGCGGTGCTCTTCGACCAGCACTCGCGCCGACAGTGTTTCGGCCGTGTCGCCAGCCAGCACCGGCACCTTAGCCTGCAGAATCACCGGCCCCTCGTCGAGGCCGGGCGTCACGAAATGGACGCTGCAGCCATGCTCGGTGGCGCCATCGGCAAGCGCCCGCTCGTGGGTGTGCAACCCTTTGTAGGCCGGGAGCAGGGAAGGGTGGATGTTGATCAATCGCCACAACCAATGATCGACGAAACTTTCGTCGAGGATCCGCATGAAGCCGGCGAGGCACACGATATCCGTACCCCAACTCTCGAGGATCTGGGTCATCGTGTCTTCGAACATTTCCCGGATTGGGAATTTGCTCTGCGCCAGCGAGGCCGTAGCGATGCCATGCGAGGCCGCAATCTCGAGCCCGGGCGCTGCCGCCTTGTTGGACAAAACGCCGACGATCTCGGCCGGATAGTCTGGCGCCTTGGCGGCCTCGATCAGCGCGGACATATTGGACCCGCGCCCGGAGATGAGGATGGCGACCTTTGCCTTGCTCACAGTGCCAGCTTGCCGCGGAAGGTCACCGGCTCGCCGCTGCGTTCGGTCAGCTGACCGACAATGGCGGCCTGTTCGCCCGACTGTGTGAGGCTGGCGACCAGCGCCTCGGCATCTTCCGGCGCCACGGCGACCAGCATGCCGACGCCGCAATTGAACGTGCGCAAAATTTCGCGCTCGCTCATGCCGCCGACCTTGCTCAACCAGCCGAAGACCGGTGGCACGGTGATAGAAGAAAGATCGACATCGGCTGCCAAGGCCTCGGGCAGCACGCGAGGGATGTTGTCGATGAAGCCGCCACCGGTGATATGCGCCATCGCCTTTATGCCGAGCCCGGCCTTGAGGGCAGCCAGCAGCGGCTTCACGTAAATACGGGTCGGCTCGAGCAAGGCGTCGGCCAGGGAAGCCTCGCCAAACGGCGCCTTGTCGGTCCAAGCCAGGCCCGACAGCTCGACGATCTTGCGCACCAGCGAATAGCCATTCGAATGCACGCCCGACGAAGCAATCGCGACAAGCGTGTCACCAGCTGCGATATCCTTGCGCGGCAGCAAATTTTCGCGCTCTGCGGCACCGACGGCAAAGCCGGCGAGATCATAGTCATTGCCGTGATACATGCCCGGCATTTCGGCAGTTTCGCCGCCGATCAGGGCGCAGCCGGCAAGGCGGCAGCCATCGGCAATGCCGGTAACGATCGCCGTGCCTTGGGCGACGTCGAGCTTACCGGTGGCGAAGTAATCGAGAAAAAACAGCGGCTCGGCGCCTTGGACAATGAGATCGTTGACGCACATGGCGACAAGGTCCTGGCCGATCGTATCGTGCTTGCCCGTGTCGATCGCAATCTTGAGCTTTGTGCCGACGCCGTCATTGGCCGCGACCAGAACAGGGTCCTTGAAGCCCGCAGCCTTGAGATCGAAAAGCCCACCGAAGCCCCCGATCTCGCCATCGGCGCCGGGACGACGGGTGGAGCGCACCGCCGGCTTTATCGCCTCAACAAGTGCATTTCCTGCATCGATGTCGACGCCAGCCTGCTTGTACGACAGCCCGTTTGATGGCAGGTGTGATGCGTCCGACATGAGCCTCTTGCCATGCTGGGGATTGCGGGCGAAAGCTGACGCGCGCGACCCGGGTTGATTGAGTTTTTCGGTGCTGGCCGTTATGCGGCCTGATAGCTTTTCGCATACTTAGACGCAAGGGCCGCCCGGCGCCATGACACTCAGAAATCAAGTCGCCATCTGGATCGGCCTATTGCTGGCCCTTGTCCTGACCCTTTGGATTTTCCGCGGCGTGCTGCTGCCCTTCGTGGTTGGTGCGGCGCTGGCTTATCTCCTTAATCCGCTGGTCAATCAGCTGCAGAAGTGGCGTTTCAGCCGAGCCTGGGCGACAGTGGTGGTGCTGCTTTGCATGCTGACCATCATCATGAGCCTGTTCTTGATGTTCGTGCCGCTGATCGGTCAGCAGATTATCGGTCTGATCCAGCGTCTCCCCGCCCTGGTGCGCGACCTACAGGCGCTCGTGGAACGCTATTCGCCAGAGATCAACGCGTGGCTGGGGCCGGAGCGCGCGGCGCAGCTCCAGACCAGCATCAATGACCTCACCCGCCAAGCACTTGGCTTTATCGCCACGCTGCCGGCCGAACTCGTCAATATTGGTCTTACTGGCGCGTCAGTCGTGGGCTTCACCGTCCTTGCGCCCGTTGTAGCCTTCTACCTGCTGCTGGATTGGGAGGGCATGGTGCGCGGCGTCGATAACCTCCTGCCCAAGGTACACAAGGGCGAAATCAAGGGCATCCTGCTTGAGATCGACCGCTCCATGGCCGGTGTTATTCGCGGGCAGGGCGGTGTGCTGCTGATCGACGCAGCCTTCTATGCAACGGCGCTGAGCCTGGTCGGCCTTAACTATGGCCTCGCAGTCGGTCTTATCGCTGGCTTCATGAGCTTTGTGCCCTTCGTCGGCTTCGCCGTGGGCCTGGGTCTTTCGGTCGGCATTGCCTTCGTGCAGTTCGCACCCAATTGGTGGATGGTGGGCCTGGTGGGCGGTATCTTCCTGTTTTGGCAATTCGTTGAAGGCAACGTGCTCTATCCAAAGCTCGTCGGCTCCTCGATCAACATCAACCCGGTCTGGATGATGTTCGCCCTTCTGGCACTGGGGGCTGTTTTCGGCTTTGTCGGCCTCTTGCTTGCCGTCCCGATGGCCGCCATCGCCTCGGTGCTGGTGCGCTATGGCGTGCGCAAGTACAAGGAAAGCATGCTCTATCTGGGTCCGGACGAAACCACTCCGCCTAACGATGCCGCTGTCTAAGGGCGGCCCGCGACAGCTGCCGCTCGACTTGGGCCATCAGCCCTCCCATGCTGAGGACGATTTCCTGGTTGGCGACGGCAATGCCCTGGCGCATGCGCGTATTCTGGCCTGGCCGCATTGGCCGGACGGCGTGACGGTGCTGGTGGGACCCTCCGCATCCGGAAAGTCCCACCTGGGCCGCATCTTTGCCGAGCGAAGCGGCGCTTTGTTCGTAACTCCCGGCACGATCGTCCAGATCGCCGCAGGGCAGGGGCGTGAGCCGCTGCTGATTGAGGATGCAGATGCGGTCGGTTACGACGAGCACCACCTCTTCCACCTCCTCAACCAGGCCCTGCGCGGCGAGCGCACGCTGTTGCTGACCGGGCGGGACGAGGTTGCGCATTGGCCTCTCGCCACCGACGACGTCCGTTCGCGCATTCGTCGCGCACCGGTTTTTCGTCTGGAGATCAGCGACGACATCGAACTGTCACAGATGTTCGTGAAATTGTTCGCCGATCGGCAGATCAAGGTCGATCCCAAGGTCATCGGTTACGTGGTGCCGCGCATGGAGCGCAGCGCCGAGGAAGCCGCTGCCTTGGTCGATCTTATGGACAAGCTCGCCCTTGCCAAGGGTGGGGCAATTACCCGCACTATAGCGGCGGAAGCCTTGGCGCACCGGCAGGATGCGCTGGGGACTGACCGGCAAACGGATTGGGACGCAGACGATGAATGAGATGAGCGAATTCGCCGAAGCCGAAGGCACGGTGCCGGATATCGAGGCGCTGCGCAAAAGCCCGGCACGGTTCGTCAATCGCGAAGTCAGCTGGCTTCAGTTCAACATGCGCGTGCTCGAGGAAGCCGGAAACGAAAATCACCCGCTGCTGGAGCGGCTGCGTTTCGTCTCGATCTCGGCCAACAATCTCGACGAATTTTATATGGTGCGCGTCGCCGGCCTCAAGGGCCAGATTCGCGCCGGTCTCGCCAAGCAGAGCGCAGATGGCCTTTCTGCCAACGAGCAGCTCGAGGAAATTGCGACGCTGGCTCAGCACCTCCAGCTTGAGCAGCAGGACCATTGGCAGAACCTGCGCGAAGAACTCTTTGCGCAAAACGTCGTCATTCATGAAAGCGACGATCTCACCACCGAGCAGATCGCCTACCTGCAAAAGCTCTTCCGCGAAGAAATCTTTCCGGTGCTAACGCCGATCGCCGTCGACCCGGCGCATCCATTCCCCTTCATTCCGAACTTGGGCTTGGCGCTGGCTTTCGAACTTAAGCGCCCCGACAGCGACCAGCCGCTAACGGCTCTGGTCCGCATTCCCGGCAATCTCGACCGCTTCATTAGCCTGCCGTCCAGCCTCGTCTCCGAAGGCCGGACCGAGGTCGTGACCATCGACACGCTGGTCAAACTCTTCTTCCACAAGATGTTTCCTGGCCATGAAGTGGTCGGCTCCGGCGCCTTCCGCATCATCCGCGACAGCGAAATCGAAATCGACGACGAAGCGGCCGATCTCGTCATCGAGTTTGAATCGGCCCTGCGTCAGCGCCGCCGCGGCCAGGTGATCCGGCTCGAAATCGAACGCTCCATGCCGCGCGCCCTCAAGCGCCAGATCGGCGAACAGCTCGGCGTCAAGGATGCCGATGTCTTCGAAGTCCAAGGCTTCCTCGGACTCGCCGACGCGCGCAAGGTCTGCGACGTCGATCGCGCCGACCTCAAGTTTCCGCCCTATCACGCCCGTTTCCCTGAGCGCATTCGCGACTACAATGGCGACAGTTTCGCCGCCATTCGGGCTAAGGACATCTTGGTCCACCATCCGTTCGAAAGTTTCGACGTCGTTGCCCAGTTCCTGATGCAGGCGGCGCGCGACCCCGACGTCGTCGCTATCAAGCAGACGCTCTACCGCACTTCCGCCGATAGCCCGATCGTGCGCGCACTGATCATGGCCGCCGAAGCCGGAAAATCGGTGACCTGCCTCGTCGAGCTCAAGGCGCGCTTCGATGAAGAAGCCAATATCCGCTGGGCCCGCGACCTCGAACGCGCCGGCGCGCAGGTCGTCTTCGGCTTCATCGAGCTCAAGACCCACGCCAAGCTCAGCCAGGTGGTGCGGCGCGAAAAGGGCAAGCTCGTCAGCTACTGCCATATCGGCACCGGCAACTACCACCCGATCACGGCCAAGATCTATACCGACCTCAGCTACTTCACCATCGACCCGTCGGTCACCCGCGACGTCGCTCGCGTTTTCAACTTCATTACCGGCTATGCCCGGCCGACGGAGCTGGAAACCATCGCCGTGTCTCCGGTCAACCTGCGCCAAACGCTGATCGACAATATCGGCCGCGAAATCGAGCTTGCCCGCAGCGGCCAGCCCGCGCATATCCTCCTCAAGATGAATTCGCTGGTTGATCCGCAGGTGATCGACGCGCTCTATGACGCGAGCCAGGCTGGCGTGAAGGTCGACCTCATCGTCCGTGGCATATGCTGCCTGCGCCCAGGCATTCCGGGCTTTTCCGACAATATCCGGGTCAAGTCCGTGGTCGGTCGCTTCCTCGAGCACAGCCGCATCTATTGCTTCGGCAATGGCGAGGCCATGCCCTCCACCCGCGCCAAGGTCTACATCTCCTCGGCCGACATCATGGGCCGAAATCTCGACGGTCGCGTCGAAGTCATGGTGCCGATCCTCAATAAGACCGTGCACAAGCAGATCCTCGATCAAATCCTGGTTGCCTATCTCAAGGACAATCAGCAAAGCTGGGAAGTGCTGCCGGATGGAAGTTCGCACCGCGTCCGGTTGGCCGAGGGTGAGGAACCCTTCAACGCACATAACTATTTCATGACGAACCCATCACTGTCTGGCCGTGGCCGGGCAGGTTCGGATGAAAGCGACGAGGGCTGAGTTTGACGCAATTTTGGGGGGTCGACGCCGACCCGACTGCGCAGGGCCGCATCAAAGGGGCTCGTCCCGTTGCCGTGCTCGACATCGGGTCCAATTCGGTTCGTCTCGTGGTTTATGAGCGGCACGCCCGTTCGCTCACCCCCCTCTATAACGAGAAGTCCGCCTGCGCCCTCGGGCGCGGCATCGCCAAGAGCGGCAAGCTTTCCGAAGCCAGCATGAGCCAGGCCATCGAAGCCATCAAACGCTTCGCGCTCGTGGCGCGTATGATGCGGGTCGGCAAGGTCTATATCCTGGCGACCTCCGCCGTGCGGGACGCCAGCAACCGTGCCGATTTCGTTTCCGCCGTCGAAGCGATTATGGAAACCGACGTCAATGTGCTGAGCGGCGAGCAGGAGGCCCATTTCGCAGCGCTCGGCGCCGTCGCCGGCATTCCCGGCTTCAGCGGCATTGTCGGCGACCTGGGCGGCGGCAGCCTCGAATTCTCGGCCATCGATGCGGGCCATGACACCAGCGGCGAATCGTTCGAACTCGGCGCCATCCGCCTTCAGGATGACTCGGACTCCTCGCCTGTCCGCGCCGCCGAGATCGTGCGCAGCAAGCTCAAGCATTCCATTCTGAGCAAGGCAGATCCGAACCTGCAGTTTGCGGCCATCGGCGGCACCTGGCGATCTCTAGCCAAGCTGCACCAGATATCGACCGGCTATCCGCTGCACATGGTGCAGGATTACACCGTCCCAGCCGCTGAAATGATCTCGTTCTGCGACAGCATCGTCGCGAACAACTCCACCAAGAGCTATGCCGGCGCCGGCGACGTCAGCAGCTCCCGCCGGGAACTCGTGCCCTTCGGCGCCGCCGCCATGAGCGAATTGCTCAAGGCCGGACGCTTCGAAAGCGTCGTCTTCTCAGCACTTGGGGTCCGCGAAGGCTTCCTTTATGGCCTGCTCGACGAACGCGAGCAGAACATAGATCCCCTGATCCAGGGCGCTGAAGAACTCTCAACCCTGCGCTCACGCTCGCCCGCCCACGCCCACGATCTTATTGAATTCACCGGCCAGTATATTCACGTGGCCGGATTGGAAGAGGCTGCAGAAGACCGTCGGCTTCGTATCGTCGCTTGCCTTCTGGCGGACATCGGCTGGCGCTCGCATCCCGATTACCGCGGCCCGCAAAGCGTCGACAATGTCGCCTATGGTTCTCTCACCGGCGTCGATCACCCCGGCCGCTCATTTCTCGCTCAGGTCATGGCCATTCGCTACGATGGGCTGAAAAGCAAGTCGGCGCTCGATCTGGTCAGCCTTGGCTCGCCCGCACTTACCGCGCGCGCCCGTATGATCGGCGCGATGTTCCGCGTCGCCTATCCGATGACCGCTGCCATGCCGGGCATCCTGCCGCGCATCCGCTTCTCCATCGACGGCAAGACGCTGCTCCTGCACCTGCCAACCGATCTCGCCTTCCTCAACGGCGACCACCTCCGCAACCGCCTCCGCCACTTCGCCGAGGAAGCCGGGTACGACGCTTCGAAGGTGCAGGTCGGCTAGCTACTCGGCAGCCTCGGTCTGCCCGACGGCGAACTCGATGACGCCCTTGCGGGTGGCCACGAGCCCGATGCGGCCGTGCTTGATCGCCAGGGCCTTTTCGCCAAAGAGCTTCCGGCGCCAGCCTTTAAGCGCCGGCACGTCGGCGTCGTCGTCCAGCACCAGGGCATCGATCTCGTCGGAGGTGGCGATGATCCGGGCGGCCACGCCATGCTGCTCGGCAACGGCCTTCAGCAGAACACGCACAAGATCGCCCACTGCGCCCTTAGGCGAGGGGCCGCGATAGCGCTCCGGCATGTCCGGCAGCGCCGACTTGGGCAGCGCCTCGACACCCTTCATTAGCGCAATGATCTCGGCGGCAGCACTGCTACGACCGAAGCCACGCGGCACGGCGCGAAGCTTTTCGAACGCATCAGGCGTCAACGGCCGCTGAGTCGCCAGCTCATTGAGCACATCGTCTTTCAATATACGGCTGCGCGGCTGGTCGGTTTCCTGCGCCCGCCGCTCGCGCCACTGCGCCAGAACCTTGACCGCTGCGAGATCGCGCGGCCGGTTGAACTTCATCTTCAGCCGTTCCCAGGCCTGCTCGGGCTGCACCACATAAGTGTCGATGCTGCGCAGGATCGCGAGTTCGTCCTCGACCCAGTCCCAGCGCCGCGTCTGCTCGACCTGCTGACGCAACTCGCGATAAATGTCGCGCAGATAGGTGACGTCCGCCAGGGCATAGGTCATCTGCTTTTCGCTCAGCGGCCGTGCCGACCAGTCGGTAAAGCGCGACGACTTGTCGAGCTCGACCTTGCAGATCGCCCGCACCAGGCTGTCATAGGACGCACTGTCGCCAAAGCCGCAGACGCTCGCGGCAACCTGGGTGTCGAAGATGTTGTGCGGCACCGCGCCCGTCATCTTGACGAAGATTTCGATGTCCTGCCGCGCCGCGTGGAACACCTTGGTGACGTTGGGATTGGCCAGCAGCCCCATGAACGGCGCGAGCTTGATGTCGGGGGACAGCGGATCGATCAGCACCGCTTCATCGTCGGTCGCGACCTGAATCAGGCAGAGGCGGGGCCAGTATGTGGTTTCGCGCAGGAATTCCGTATCGACCGTCACGAATTCAAACTGTGCAGCGCGCTCGCAGAAAGCGGCGAGTGCGTCTGTGGAAACAATCACATCCATACCGTCTACCGTCTCAAAATAGTCAAGTTTCTCCTTAGCAGGTGGCGCGCCCGAGCACTACCGCGGATTTCCCTTGCGGTTAGCAGCCTAAAGCCGGTATGCCGCCTTGCTTGACAAGCGGGGACTGCCATGCGCTTTTCCCGCCCGAGAATCTGGCCTTTTTCCTAGCGTTTCGAGCACATCATGACCCTACATCGCTACCGTTCCCACACTTGTGGCGCTCTGACGGCGAATGATGCTGGCGATAGCGTGCGCCTCTCCGGCTGGGTACACCGCGTGCGCGACCATGGCGGCCTGCTCTTTATCGATCTGCGCGACCACTATGGCATTACCCAATGTGTCATTGACCCTGATTCTGCGGCTTTCTCGGCGGCTGAAAAGGTGCGCTCGGAATGGGTGCTGCGTATCGATGGCGAGGTGAAGCTGCGCGACGCAGCCGCCGTGAACACCAACATCCCGACCGGCGCCGTCGAAGTCTTCATCCGCGACATCGAAGTGCTGTCCGCCGCCAAGGAACTGCCGCTGCCGGTCTTTGGCGATGCCGAATATCCCGAAGACATTCGCCTGCGCTACCGCTTCCTCGATCTTCGCCGCGAGAAGCTCCACAACAACATCGTCAAGCGCACCAAGATCATTTCGGCCATGCGCGCCGGCATGGGTGGGGCAGGGTTCACCGAGTTCTCGACCCCGATCCTCACGGCGTCCTCGCCCGAAGGCGCGCGCGACTTCCTCGTGCCCAGCCGCATTCATCCCGGCAAGTTCTTCGCCCTGCCGCAGGCGCCCCAGCAATATAAGCAGCTCCTGATGGTCGCCGGTTTCGACCGCTACTTCCAGGTTGCACCCTGTTTCCGCGACGAAGACCCGCGCGCCGATCGCCTGCCGGGCGAATTCTATCAGCTCGACCTCGAAATGAGCTTCGTTACCCAGGAAGACATCTGGGCCACGGTCGAGCCGGTGATGACCGAGGTGTTCGAAAAGTTCGCCGAAGGCAAGCGCGTCACCCGCAACTGGCCGCGTATCCCCTACGATACTGCCATCCGCAAGTATGGCTCCGACAAGCCGGACCTGCGCAACCCGATCGAGATCGAAGGCGTCACCGAGCATTTTGCCGGCTCCGGGTTCAAGGTATTCGCCGACCAGATCGAAGCCGATCCAAAGGTCGAAGTCTGGGCCATTCCGGCCAAGAACAAGCCCGGTGCCGAGCCAATCGGCCGCGCCTTCTGCGACCGCATGAACGCCTGGGCGCAGGGCGAAGGCCAGCCAGGCCTTGGCTATATCTTCTTCAAGGAAGGGCAGGGCTCCGGCCCGATCGCCAAGAATATTGGTGAAGAGCGCACCGCCGCTCTCAAGGCGCAGCTTGGCCTCGACGACGGCGATGCCGTCTTCTTCGTCGCCGGCCGTCCGGAGAAGTTCTACAAGTTCGCTGGCGAAGCCCGCACCAAGGTCGGCACCGATCTTGGCGTCGTCGACACCGAACAGTATGCTTTGTGCTGGATCGTCGACTTCCCGTTCTACGAGTGGAGCGAGGAAGAAAAGCGCATCGATTTCGCGCACAACCCCTTCTCCATGCCGCAGGGTGGGATCGAAGGCCTCAACGGTCCCGACCCGCTTTCGCTCAAGGCCTACCAGTACGATGCCGTCTGCAACGGCTTTGAAATCGCCTCCGGTTCGATCCGTAACCAGGAGCCCGAGACTATGGTCAAGGCTTTCGAACTCACCGGCAAGTCCCGGGCCGAGGTCGAGGAACAGTTCGGTGGCCTCTACCGTGCCTTCCAGTATGGCGCCCCGCCGCATGGTGGCGCAGCCTTCGGCATCGACCGCATCGTCATGCTGCTTTGCGGCGTAGCGAACCTGCGCGAAATCACAGCCTTCCCGATGAACCAGCAGGCCGAAGACCTGCTGATGGGCGCGCCAAGCCCGGCCGACAACAAGCAGCTGCGTGAACTGAGCATCCGTCTCAACGTTCAGAGCTGACACTAATCTCATGGTGGGGCCACGTGCCCCATCATGGTTAGCGGCGATTAACCAGCATTAATCGTCCGTTAAAGTCTGCGGCGCTAATCCTCGGAAACAAAGTTCCGGGCGGATTCGCGGCGTGAAGTCAAAGCTGACCAATGTCCTGATGCTGATCGGCGCCATCCTGGCGTTCGCGCCGATCGTCGCCGTGGACTATTTGCTCGACACCTACATCCGCTATCGCGAAAAGGCGGTCGTCCAGGACTATGTGGCGACCGTCAGCGCCCATATCGACGCCTCGGCAATGGACGCCGTTTCGGCGTTGCGCAAGGTCATCGCCGATAGCCCCTCGCTCTGCACGCCGACCTTCGTGACCAATGCCCAGGCTGCAATCGAAAGCAGCATCAACATCAAGCAGTTCTTGGTCGAGAACATGGATGGCGTCCAGTATTGCGACGCTTATGGCCGCATCGTCAGCCACTCGCCCCTGAGCCAGCCGCTGCCGGTGCCGGGCCTCACCGAAACCATTTCGGTAGTAAAATTTGGCGACATGGCCATGCCGGCGCTCAAGATCACCCAGACCTTCGGCGAGACCCGCCGCATATCCGCGTTCGTGCCTCTGCTCGGCCAGAGCGAGGCTGCCGTTTCCGCCACCATGCGCCCCGCCGCCATGATGCGGGTGACGCTGACCAATGGGCTCGACATCGTCACCATCGGCGACCCGGCAGGCTTCGACCGTCGTGACAGCAACGCCGATTATATTAGCGCCCAGGGTTACGCCGGCCAATTCCCGATCCGCGTCGAGGAAGCCGTTCCTTTCGCCATGGCGCGCACTGGCTATGCCGATCTCGACGTCGCCTTCACCGTCCTTGCCTGCATTGCCAGCGCCGCCTTCCTCCTTTTCAGCCTCCGCTATGTGCGCCGCTCCCGCGTGCCAGCCTTCAATCTCGAACGCGCCATCGAGCGCAACGAGATCAAGCCCTACTACCAGCCGGTCATCAACCTGCGCACCGGCGGCCTCGTCGGCTGCGAAGTCCTTTGCCGCTGGGAAAAGAAGAACGGCCAGGTCATCCCGCCGGGCGCCTTCATCGATTATGCCGAAGTCACGGGCCTTGCCATCCCGATGACCGTGTCGCTGATGGAGCAAGTCCGCAACGACCTTGGGGAACTCTCCAAGACCATCCCCGACATGAAGATCTCCATCAACCTCTTCGAGGGTCACTTCCGCGACGTCGGCATCGTCGAGGACGTGCAGGCGATCTTCGGCTCCTCGCCGATCAGCTTCCGTCAGCTCGTGTTCGAAATTACCGAGCGCCGCCCGCTCAACAATTCCAGCGTCACCACCAGCGTCATCTCCGGCCTTCATGCCCTCGGCGCCCGCCTTGCCATGGATGACGCCGGCACCGGACACTCCAACCTCGCCTATCTCGCCACGCTTGGCGTCGATGTCATCAAGATCGACCGCATCTTCGTCGACATGATCAAGCCCGGCACCACCCAGGTCCCGGTGCTCGATGGCCTTATCGCCATGGGCAAGGATCTCGATTGCGAGATCATCGCGGAGGGCGTCGAGACCGAGGAACAGGCACTCTACCTGCGCTCCCGCGGCGTCCTTCATGCCCAGGGCTATATCTTCGCCCCGGCCCTCACGATCGGTGCCTACAAGGACCTGGCGCTGGCCCTCCATGCCACCACCGGCCCGCAGCCGCGCATCGTCGCCCCCGCTGCCAAGGCCGCATAAAGTCGTATTTCGCCGACGGGCACTTTTCATTCCTCCCGTTTGGTGGCACGTACGCGACCACTAGGCCGGAGGAAGGTTTCGCATGTCGAGCGACATCAACGAACAGCGCAGGGTGCTTCGCGAGGCGGCGCTGCATTTCCATGAGTTTCCAAAGCCCGGCAAGCTCGAGATCCAGCCGCTAAAGCCGCTCGGCAATCAGCGCGACCTGGCTCTCGCCTATTCCCCTGGCGTCGCGGCTCCGTGCGAGGAAATCGCAGAAAATCCGGAATCGGTCGCGCGCTACACCTCTCGCCAGAACCTCGTCGCCGTCATCTCCAACGGCACTGCCGTTCTCGGCCTCGGCAATATCGGTGCGCTGGCCTCCAAGCCGGTAATGGAGGGCAAGGCCGTCCTCTTCAAGAAGTTCGCCGGCATCGACGTCTTCGATCTCGAAATCGACGAGATCAACCCGCAGAAGTTCATCGAAGCCGTGGCGCCGCTCTGGCCGACCTTCGGCGGCATCAATCTCGAAGACATCCGCGCGCCCGATTGCTTCGAGATCGAGGAAGCTCTGCGCGAGCGGATGCCGATCCCGGTCTTCCACGATGACCAGCATGGCACCGCCATCATCGTCGGCGCCGCCGTCCTTAACGGCCTCGAGCTTTCCGGCAAGCGCATCGAAGACGTCAAAATCTGCACATCCGGGGCAGGGGCAGCGGCCATCGCCTGCCTCAACGTCCTTGTCGCCCTGGGCGCCAAATACGAGAACATCTGGGTCGCAGACAAGGATGGCCTCGTCACCCACAAGCGCAATGACGTCAACGACAAGTGGCGCGGCCAATTCCGCCGTGTCAGCGAAGCGACGACGCTGGCGGAAGTCATCGACGGCGCCGACGTCTTCCTCGGCCTTTCCGCAGCTGGTGCGCTCAAGCCTGAAATGCTGGCCAAGATGGCGCCCAAGCCGCTGATCCTGGCGCTGGCCAATCCCAACCCCGAAATCATGCCCGAACTCGCCAAGGCCACGCGTCCCGACGCAATGGTCTGCACCGGCCGCTCGGACTACGCCAACCAGGTCAACAACGTCCTCTGCTTCCCCTTTATCTTCCGCGGCGCGCTCGATGTGCATGCGACGACGATCAACGAGGAAATGAAGCTCGCCGCCGTGCGCGCCATCGCCAAGTTGGCGCATGAGCCCGGCCTTGAAGTCTCGCCTTCTGGCCAGCCGGCCGTTTATGGCCCCGAGCACATCATTCCCAACCCCTTCGACCAGCGCCTGATCCTGCGCATCGCGCCGGCCGTCGCTCGTGCGGCCATGGAGTCTGGCGTCGCCAAGAAGCCGATCGAGGATTGGGACGCCTATCTCGACAGCCTCAACCGCTTCGTCTTCCGCTCTGGCCTCGTGATGAAGCCGATCATCGACCGCGCGCAGGGTAAGGGCAAACGCATCGCCTTTGCCGATGGCGAGGACGAGCGCGTGCTGCGCGCCGCCCAGGTGCTGCTTGAGGAGCGCATTGCGCGCCCCATCCTGATCGGCCGCCCGCAAGTGCTCGAAGCCCGTATCGAGCGCTTCGGCCTCGGCATCCGCCCGGGTGTCGATTTCGAGGTCATCAACCCCGAAGACGATCCGCGCTACCGCGATTATGTCAGCCTCTTCCATTCGCTGGTGGGCCGCAACGGCGTCACGCCGGACACCGCCCGCACCATCGTGCGCACCAATACCACGGTCATCGGTGCCCTTGCGGTCAAGCGCGGCGAGGCCGATGGCCTGATCTGCGGCCTGCAGGGCCGTTACATAAAGCACGTCCGCGACATCCGCTCAATCATCGGCCTGCAGGACGGCGTCAGCGACGCGTCGGCGCTGTCCATGCTGATCATGCCGCGCGGCGCCTTCTTCCTCACCGACACTTACGTCAATCAGAACCCCAGCGCCGACGAGATCGTCTCCATCGCGCTGCAGGCCCGCGACCACCTGAAGCGCTTCAACATCGAGGCGCGAGCCGCGCTCCTCAGCTATTCGAACTTCGGCTCGCGCGACGGCGACAGCGCCTACAAGATGCGCGAAGTCTACGAGAAGCTCAAAACCGCAGCGCCCGATCTCATCGTCGAAGGCGAAATGCAGGGTGACCTGGCACTAAACGAAACGTTGCGCGAGCGTTATGTTCCGGACACGGCGCTCAGGGGCGAAGCCAACCTCCTGATCTTCCCCGATCTCGATGCGGCCAACCTTTCCATGACGCTGCTCAAGGAAATGAACAACGCTCTCGCCGTCGGCCCCATCCTCATGGGCACCCGCGCGCCGGCCCATATCCTTGCCCCGTCCGTCACCAGCCGCGGCATCGTCAACATGGCCGCCATCGCCGCCAACGAAGCCGTGGGTGCCGAAGCATGATCCGCCACACCGTCGTCTTCAGCCTCAAGCACGCATCGGGCTCCACCGACGAACAGGCCTTCCTCGATGCCGCCCTTGTGCTGGCCGCTATCCCCGGCGTCGACAAGTTCGAACGCCTCCGGCAAGTTAGCCCCAAGGCCGACTACGCCTTCGGCTTTTCCATGGAGTTCGCCGACCAGGCAGCCTACGAGGCCTACAACGATCATCCCGATCACGTCGCCTTCGTCCGAGACCGCTGGGTGCCGGAAGTGGCCAGGTTCCAGGAGATCGACTACGTCGCGCTCTAGGGCTTCAACCCGCCCTTAACCCATTCTCAGCCATAGTGAACCGTCTCTACTTGGTTCGCCCATGCCCACCCGTCTTAAACGTCCATCTATCTGGCGACCGCTGGCTCTGACGGTGACTTTGCTCGCGTGCCAGGGCTATCTTGGCTATTCCGCGCTCAACGGGCAGTTCGGCATCGAGAACCGCGCTCAGATCGAGGCCGATATCGAGGTTCTGCAGGATCGCAGCTCTGCCCTTCAGGCCGAAATTGACGCCTTTGAGCATCGGGTAAACCTGATGAACCCCAAACACCTCGATCCCGATCTCGTCACGGAGCGCGCACGCGCCTTGCTCAACATGGCGCATGCCGACGATTTGCTGATCATGGTCGATCCGAAGAGCGGTAAACCAATATCCGGTCAATTCGAAGAATTAATCGACGATCAGTTAATGCAGATTATTCAAGCAGATTCAACGCTCTAGGCGCTCTTGGGGCCGCCTGCTGCCGCAATGTTATTGCCACAAAGCTTGCAGTATAGTTCGCCACATGGCCTGATTGGCCCCTAGCGGTTTCCTGATCTTAAGCGGAGTGCATCATGGCGCGCAATGCGACGGCCACCAAGGCCACCACGCAGCCCAACGTTCCCCAGTTCACCCAGGAGCAGGACCTCGCCGCATTCCGCGAGATGTTGCTGATCCGGCGCTTCGAGGAAAAGGCCGGCCAGATGTATGGCATGGGCCTGATCGGCGGCTTCTGTCACCTTTATATCGGCCAGGAGGCCGTGGTCACCGGCATCACCATGGCCTCTGAGAAGGGCAAGGACGCCCAGATCACCGGCTATCGCGACCACGGCCACATGCTGGTCATGGGCCTCGATCCCAAGGGCGTCATGGCCGAGCTCACCGGCCGGCAGGGCGGCTTGTCGAAAGGCAAGGGCGGTTCGATGCACATGTTCTCCAACGAACATCGCTTTTATGGCGGCAATGGCATCGTCGGCGCCCAGGCCTCGCTCGGCACCGGCCTTGCCTTCGCCAGCAAGTACAAGGGCGACGGCTCTGTCTCGATCGCCTATTTCGGCGACGGCGCGGCCAACCAGGGCCAGGTCTACGAGAGCTTCAACATGGCCAAGCTCTGGAACCTACCGGTCGTCTACATCATCGAAAACAACAAATACGCCATGGGCACTTCGATCGAGCGCGCGGCTGCGACGACCGATTTCTCCATGCGCGGCGCCTCCTTCGACATCCCTGGCGAGCAGGTCGATGGCATGGATGTGCGCATGGTCTACGATGCCGCCCAGCGCGCGATCGAGCATGCCCGTTCCGGCAAGGGTCCCTACATCCTTGAAATGCTGACCTATCGCTATCGTGGCCACTCAATGTCCGATCCGGCAAAATACCGCACCAAGGACGAAGTGACCAAGTACCGCCAGGAACGCGATCCGATCGAGCAAGTCCGTGCCCGTCTCCTCGAAGGCGGCAAGATCACCGAGGAACAGCTCAAGGACATCGAGACCGAGATCCGCGCCATCGTCACCGAGGCCGCCGATTTCGCCACCAACGATCCCGAGCCCAACCCGTCCGAGCTCTGGACCGATATCACGATCGAAGCCTGACCGCCTCGATGAGCATCCTGCTTGGCGTCGTGCTGTTGTTTGCCGTTCTGTCCGGGGCCGTCGCCGCGGCCCAGGCCGTGGCGATCAACCGCGTACCCGCCGGGCAGTGGCGTGGCTGGCTTCTGGGCTGGTGGCGCTTCGGCGAAATCGAACAGCGCGCTGGCGCTGCCGAGGCCAGCCGGGTCAACATCTACAAGCGCGCCGTCATCGCCTGCCTGATCTTCGTCGTCTTCGGCCTGATCCTCAGCGGCTGGGCCACCAGCCAACGTTCTGATGGCGGCCTCGCCGCCGCAACAAACCTTAATCTCCGCTCTGTGGCCACCATGCCCGGCGCGACCTCGCTGGAGAGCTGATATGCCCCAAATCCTGATGCCCGCTTTGTCGCCCACCATGGAAGAAGGCAAGCTCGCCAAGTGGCTGGTCAAGGTCGGCGACACCGTCAAGTCCGGCGACGTGCTGGCCGAAATCGAAACCGACAAGGCGACCATGGAAGTCGAGTCGGTGGATGAAGGCGTGGTCCGCGAAATCCTGATCGAAGAAGGCACCGAAGGCGTAAAGGTCAACGCCCCGATCGCCTTCATCCAGGGCGAAGGCGAAGAAGTGGGCGAAGGTAATCGGCCCGCTGCCCAGGTCTCGACGTCCGACCCGGAAAAAGAGTCGCCGGTCGTCGCCACCACCCATGCCGAGCCCAAGTCTTCGTCCGCCGAGGCCCCCAAGTTCACGGCGCAGAGCGATCCCGACCTGCCGGAAGGCGTCGAGATGGTCGAAATGACCGTCCGCCAGGCGCTCAACGAAGCCATGGCCGAGGAGCTGCGCCGCGACAAGGACGTCTTCGTCATGGGCGAAGAAGTCGCCCAGTATCAGGGCGCCTATAAGATCACCCAGAACCTGCTCGAAGAATTCGGCCCCGAACGCATCATCGATACGCCGATTACCGAGCATGGCTTTGCCGGCCTCGCCGTGGGTGCCGCCTTTGCCGGCCTCAAGCCGATCGTCGAGTTCATGACCTGGAACTTTGCCATGCAGGCGATCGACCAGATCATCAACTCGGCCGCCAAGCAGCTCTACATGTCCGGCGGCCAGGTCACCGCACCCATGGTCTTCCGCGGCCCCAACGGCGCTGCCGCCCGCGTCGGCGCCCAGCACAGCCAGGACTATTCGGCCTGGTACAGCTCGGTTCCGGGCCTCACCGTCATCGCACCCTATAGCGCCGCCGATGCGAAGGGCCTGCTCAAGGCCGCCATCCGCTCGCCCAACCCGGTCGTTTTCCTCGAAAACGAAATCCTTTACGGCTCCACCGGCCTTGTCCCCAAGATGGACGATTTCGTGCTGCCGATCGGCAAGGCCCGCG